>JBEDKD010000472.1:0-18542 GCA_041172365.1 Cyanobacteriota bacterium
GTTTTGATGGCTTTAATTTTTCCTTCTTCTGATCATCGGGAGATGGTTCGGGTACTAACTCCCAAAGTGTTTGCTGCTTCTGGTGGTGTGACATATTGCATAACATTTTTTGTCGCAACAACACTCTTTATGGTAGCAACCTCCATCCATAATCTCAAGTATGTCCACTAAAGTCCTTTAAACTGCCTTTTAGTTACGAGTCGTGCTTCTTCTCAAAGTTCCTTGATCCGGTGCAGAGAAATCAGAGAAACCTGGTTTTAGGGCTAGGGCGCGATCGCGCCTTCTGCACAAGCGATACCCATGAGGGAAATAAAATGAACCCAATTTTTCATGATCGAATCAAGAGAAGAGACCAAGGGGAAAATAGGGGATCTTTCACCCCTATCTTCAAAACAGGAAAAGGGCGAGTTTATTGGTATATTCAAAGCATAACCAGAATACAGGTGAATGCGCGGACTCCCCTGTGAAAAATTCTCGACAAACCTCTAATTACCAATTTTGATAGCTTTCTGGCAGTATTTGAACCGTGCTGAAGCCACCGCTCTTTGTGATCGCGGTACATAAATTTATACATTTGCAGTATATTGGCATCAGGCAATATATAGATTTGTTGCTAAAGGTTTCGATAAATTTATTTTTATATATTCGCGCTTACAAACCATTAATGGGAAGTGATCACAATCACCTCATTCGAGGATACTGATCACACATCTAGGGTGTCAATCAAGCAATAATACTTAGAGCAAGAAGGTGTCCTCGAAATTTCGTGTAATTATTAGATTTACTAGGTTTTCGGCTTTCCGACGATTTCATTGTGCATTCTGGAGTAATCGTAGGTATATCTGCATTTACTAATAGACCTAAAAATTTATGATGCCAATACTGCAACTATAACTTTAAGCGCGGCCTGCGGACGGCAAGCCCCCGCCCAAGGTTTTTCAGTTTACTTTTCCTTAGGGGAGGAAATTTATTATGGTTTGCTCTACTTTTCTGACTAAAGAGATCGCTCAATCTACACTCAAAGCAATTAGTCGTAGTGTGTTATTGGGGCTGCCTTTACTAGCTTTATCTGCGATGCCGATGCCAGCTTGGAGTTTTGGTCTCACCACCACTTCTCCCACTCAAAGCGGTGCTTTACCAAATAACATCAGTGCTGTGGGGGGTATTGTTTTAGATTTGATTGGTACCAACGATGCCCGAGTAGTTAGTCAATTATCAGCCGCGAGTTTATTTCAAGGCTGGACTGACTCGCGAACCCCAAATACTAACATCGGCACCCAAACAGGCTTTACGGCATCAATACTTAACGCCTTGGGTGGGGGGATAAAAGAAGTAGGTATTCGCTTTACCCTGTACGATGGAGATACCGCTCGATCAAACTTTGACTTCAATGATAATTTTTTGCTAGTTAACGGCATTAACATTGGCAATTGGAGTTCTGTTAATGCCGTAAATACTGACAGTCAAGGCAACGCGGGTCGTTACGGGACAAGTGGCGGCGGTTTCCGCAATAACATTCTCGATACAGGTTGGTTTTATTCCAATAACGCACAACTGCTGGGAAATTTTTATAACACCCTCTCTTCGGGACAGGTACTATACCAACTCAACGATAAAGACCCAGGGGACCAATACCTAGATTTTAAACAGGGAATTGCCGCGAGCCAACTAAATGTCAGTCAAGCGCCAGTAGTGGCTCCCCCCTCAGCGGTTCCCGAACCCACGACGATTTTGGGTAGTGTCATGGCTCTAGGAGCCTTCAGTGCGGCGCGTCGTCGCCAGCTCCAACAGAAAAATAACGGATAATAGGGCATGGGCAACATTGAATTTTAATGGAGTCAGTAGGGGGGCTTTGACTACGCCTTTAAGAGTCCAACTTTGGGCTTTTTCAGAATCCCATCCCCGCCCGGGGTGGCTCCGCGGTTTCATTCCCCACCATAAATTCTAAGAGCTAACCCCCTAACCCCCTTCCCTTATAGGGAAGGGGGAATAATACTGTGTTTTTGTGGCGAAGGTCTTGATTGAGCCCCTCTCCTGGTAGGAGAGGGGTTGGGGTGAGGTGTGTCGAAGGGATCAATTTTGTCTAAGTCCTTAAGGAAGCATCCTTGTGTACCTTTCAGTGGTATGGTGAAAGGTGAGCATTTCTAAATCTTAAGAATTTTTCCAGATTTGGAAAAATAACATTCCCAAATAAGGCACTATTCATGGTTTCTACCGCTGAAAAAACAAACGTAGGCTACATTACCCAAATCATTGGCCCCGTTGTGGACGTTAAGTTCCCAGGTGGCAAGCTGCCTCAAATCTATAACGCGATTATCATTAAAGGCAAAAACGAATCTGGCGAACCCGTTGCCATCACCTGCGAAGTACAACAACTTCTGGGCGATCAGCAAGTTCGGGCTATCTCCATGAGTTCCACTGATGGTATGGTTCGTGGCATGGAAGTCGAAGACACGGGTGCTCCTATCCGCGTCCCCGTGGGTGTTGGTACTCTGGGTCGGATTTTTAATGTCATCGGTGAACCCGTAGATAATTTAGGTCCCGCCAGTACGACGGAATCTTTACCCATCCACCGTCACCCCCCGGCCTTCACTGAATTGGAAACTAAGCCTTCGGTGTTTGAAACGGGAATTAAGGTGATCGATCTGTTGGCCCCCTATCGACGTGGTGGCAAGATTGGTCTGTTCGGCGGTGCGGGTGTTGGCAAAACCGTTATTATGATGGAATTGGTCAACAATATTGCTAAAGCTCACGGCGGTGTGTCCGTGTTTGGCGGTGTGGGTGAACGTACCCGCGAAGGCAATGACCTCTATAAAGAAATGATTGAGTCTGGTGTTATTGACGAAGAGGACCGCAGCAAGTCGAAGATTGCTCTGGTTTATGGTCAAATGAATGAACCCCCTGGGGCGCGGATGCGTGTGGGTTTATCGGCTCTGACAATGGCGGAGTATTTCCGTGATGTCAGTAAGCAGGACGTTCTTCTCTTTATTGACAATATCTTCCGTTTTGTGCAAGCGGGTTCTGAGGTATCGGCTCTGTTGGGACGGATGCCTTCGGCTGTGGGATATCAGCCTACTCTTTCTACGGAAATGGGTGAACTCCAAGAGCGGATTACTTCGACGACAGAGGGTTCTATTACTTCTGTACAGGCGGTTTATGTGCCCGCGGATGACTTGACTGACCCCGCTCCGGCAACGACTTTTGCTCACTTGGACGCGACTACTGTGTTGTCCCGTGGTTTGGCTGCTAAGGGTATTTATCCCGCGGTTGATCCTCTGGATTCTGCTTCGACGATGTTACAAGCGAGTGTTGTTGGTGCTGAACACTATGGCGTTGCTCGTGAAGTGCAATCGACTTTACAGCGTTATAAGGAATTACAAGACATCATCGCGATCTTGGGCTTGGATGAGTTATCGGAAGATGACCGTTTAACGGTGGCTCGCGCTCGTAAGATTGAGCGTTTCTTGTCTCAGCCTTTCTTCGTCGCGGAAGTGTTTACTGGTTCTCCTGGTAAGTATGTGAAGTTGTCTGATACGATCAAGGGCTTCAAAATGATTCTGTCGGGTGAACTCGATAGTCTTCCTGAGCAAGCTTTTTATCTGGTTGGCTCTATTGATGAAGCGATCGCCAAGGGTGAAAAACTCAAAGCGGAAGCTAAGTAGGAAATGGGTAATGGGTAATGGGTAATGAGTAATGGGTAATGGGTAATAAGTAATGGGTAATGAGTAATGAGTAATGGGTAATGGGTGATGGGTAATGGGTAATGAGTAATGGGTAATGAGTAATGAGTAATGGTTAATAGGTATTAGTTTTTCACCTAAAACCTCAAACCTCAAACTTAAAACCTCAAACCTCAAGCCTATCTCCCATCACAAATTCCCAATTTCCCATTACCTATTAGCTATTACCTATTCCCAATCGCCCATCACCTATCCCCAATAACCTATCCCCTATTCCCGATTACCGATTACCTAATTCCCAATTATGACATTAACAGTTCGTGTAATTGCTCCAGATAAAACGGTCTGGGATTCTTCTGCACAAGAAGTGATTTTACCAAGTACCACAGGACAACTGGGTATTTTAACGGGTCACGCGCCTCTGTTGACCGCGTTGGATACGGGTGTGATGCGTGTGCGTCCTGGGAAAGAGTGGGTTAATATTGCTCTGTTTGGCGGTTTTGCTGAGGTCGAGGAAAATGAAGTAACGATCCTCGTCAATGGCGCGGAAAAGGGCGAAAGTATTGATAAAGATGCGGCTCGCACTGTTTATACTGAAGCAGAAACACGCGCAGAAAAGGCTTCTGCCAGTGGTACTCCTCAAGAGCAAATTCAAGCCAAACAAGCTTTGAAACGTGCTAGAGCTCGTTTTCAAGCGGCTGGCGGCATGATTTAAAAGACTGAAGGGAAAAGTGAAGGTGAAGGGAAAGGTGAAGGTGAAGGTGAAGAAAAAATCCCTCTTCCTTCTTCCTTCTTCCTTCTTCCTTCTTCCCTCTTCCTTCTTCCTTCTTCCCTCTTCCTTCTTCCTTCATTTGATGCCGACTTCTGAGAAAAGAGGTTGCATCGTTTCCCAAGTTAACCCCTGTTGGAGATAACGGGGGGCTTTTGCGTTATAGGGAGTTGCCACGCGATCGATATTGAGAATTTTGGCATTTTCTGGTAAAACGGGGACATCGGGATCGAAGGCTGTGGGACTCATGAGAGAACTGGAAAATCCCTTAAAGATAGCGATTTCATCGTATTGGCCGTTGATTTCTGCTTGGACGATCAGCACTTCTTGGGGACGCTTGATGGTGTATTGTTCGAGAGGATGAGGCATGACCTAAATTATTGTCAATTCTAATTTTGTTGAATATCATAGCGGTTAAGTGTAAATACTGGGGGATTTTTCTGGAGTGTCGTGAATAAATCACAAACCTGGTAAAAATCAAGAGAAAATGTTAATACCTCCTCAAGTGCAACGATAGACTTTATTTGATTCACCAAGATGATCCCCACTAACCGAAACGCGATCGTGGGGAGGGTATTGCTGTCTCCATTATTGTGAGTTACCATGTTTTTCAAATCTCTCACGGTGGCTGTTTCCGACATTTCTAGTAAAGTTCCTCTGCGCTTTGTGCTGGTTATTCCTTTTGTTATTCAGATATTCAGCGCGGTGGGACTTGTGGGGTATTTGTCTTTCCGTAATGGACAACACGCGGTTAATGATGTGGCTTCTCAGTTACGTCACGAAATTAGCGATCGCATTCTTCAAAATCTGGATAATTATCTTACCATTCCCCACCAAGTTAATCAAGTGAACGCGATCGCGATTAAATTAGGTCAATTAAATATAGAGAATTTACCGGAATTAGAGCGCTATTTTTGGCAACAATTACAAATATTTGATAAGTTAACTTTTACCGGAGTCGGTTTAGAAAATCGAGATAATATTGGGGCTGAAAGAAGTGATAATGGTTCCTTAACGGTGCGAATTTCTAGCGCGTCTAGTAATTATGATTTTCGCACTTATTTGCTTAATCAAAAGGGCGATCGCGTTAAATTATTGAATAACAAACCCAATTTTGATCCCCGCACACGGCCTTGGTATAAAGCGGCAGTTACCACGGGAAAACCCACTTGGAGTCCCATTTATCCCCATACCAAAGGTATTACATCTTATCTCGGTGCGTCTCTGCCTTTTTATAATCAAGAAGGGAAATTACAAGGAGTCCTTTTGACCAATATTAATTTATCACAAATTGGTCAATTTTTACAAAGTCTTAAATTTGGGGAAACGGGACAAAGTTTTATAATGGAACGAAACGGAATGTTAGTCGCAACATCAACGGGAGAAAAACCTTTTAATGTTCTTAATAAAGATTATGGTGCTCAACGGGTAAAAGCCACAGATAGTAAAAATATTTTGACAAAAAGCGCGGCTCAATATTTAACCAATTATTTCATAGAACCCCAAAATCAGATAGACAAAGAAAAAGAATTTTCTCTCAAAATTAAAGGGGAAGAACATTTTATGATCGTGCGTCCCCTCAAGGATGATAAAGGTTTAGATTGGTTAATTGTGGTGATTATTCCTGAAGCCGATTTTATGGAGCAAATTGATATTAATAATCGCACCACAATTTTACTCTGTATAATTGCTTTAATGATCGCGATTGTTCTGGGTATTATCACATCTAAATATATTGTCAAACCGATTCTACGTCTGAAAGATGCTGCGAAACTTTTAGCAGAAGGAGAGTTTAATGAAACTGTTAATTTGCATCGTTCCGATGAATTGGGGGTATTAGCCAACGCGTTTAATAGTATGGGAAAACAATTACAGGAGTCGTTTCAAAGTCTGGAAACGAAAAATCGTGAATTACAGGAACTTGATCAACTCAAGGATGAATTTCTCGCGAATACTTCTCACGAACTCCGTACCCCTTTAAATGGCATTATTGGTATTAGCGAATCATTAATTGATGGTGTCGCAGGCAAATTGCCAGATAACGCGATCGCGAATCTTTTGTTAATTGCATCATCAGGAAGAAGATTATCAAATTTAATCAATGATATCCTTGATTTTGCTAAACTAAAACACCAAAATTTAGAACTACAAATCAAGCCCGTAGGTTTGCGCGAAATTACCGGAGTAGTTATTAATCTTGCCCTACCCTTAATTACCCAAAAAAACTTAAAATTAATCAATAATCTTCCTGAAGATTTACCCCTCGTAGCCGCGGACGAAAATCGTTTACAACAAATACTTCTTAACTTAATTGACAATGGCATAAAATTTACCGAAGAGGGCAAAATTGAAATTTCAGCAGAATTAATGACAGAGAATAAGGAATTAGAAAATCAAGTTATCCCCGGCGAATTAGCCATTAGTGTCTCTGATACAGGAATTGGTATTTCTGAAGATAAATTAGAGCGTATTTTTGAATCCTTTGAACAGGGTGATGGTTCCACCGCGAGAACTTATGGCGGGACGGGATTAGGTTTAGCTGTCACTAAACAATTAGTCGAATTACATGGTGGAAAAATTGGGGTAAAATCTCAAGTGGGTAAGGGTTCTCAATTTACTTTTACGTTACCAATTTCCTCCAATCAAGTCAAGTCTCAACTAGATACATTAAAGTCTGTCAGATATCAACCGATTGAAGTTGACAGCGAATCTAACTCGGAAAAAGAAACCATAGAAATTCCCGATAATGATGCTTTTAAAATTTTAATTGTCGATGATGAACCGATTAATTTGCAAGTGCTTATCAATAATCTGGCGTTAGAAAATTATGCGATTACTCAGGCGACGAATGGTAAAGAAGCATTAGAATTGATTGAACAAGGTTTCCAACCAGATTTAGTTTTATTAGATGTAATGATGCCTCGTATGACGGGTTATGAAGTTAGTAAAAAATTGCGTGAAAAGTATTTACCAAGTGAATTACCTATTGTTATGTTAACAGCAAAAAATCAAATTTCTGATTTGGTAGAAGGATTTAGTGCAGGGGCGAATGATTATCTTTCCAAACCCTTCTCTAAAAATGAATTATTAGCCCGAATAAAAACCCATATAAATTTAGCAAAAATTAATGAAGCCTATGGGCGTTTTGTTCCCCATGATTTTCTCAAATTTTTGGGTAGAGAAAGTGTGGTTGATGTGAAATTAGGCGATCAAATTCAAAAGGAAATGACAATTTTATTTTCGGATATTCGTTCCTTTACCACTTTGTCGGAAGGAATGACTCCCCAAGAAAATTTTGGTTTTATTAATTCTTATTTAAAGAATGTTAGCCCGGTTATCAGAGATAATAATGGGTTTATTGATAAATATATTGGCGATGCAATTATGGCACTTTTTCCTGAATCGGCTGATGATGCTTTAAAGGCATCTATAGAGATGCAAAAACAGGTGATTATTTATAATAAACAACGAGAAATAAATGGTGATTTACCGATTACAATTGGCATTGGTTTACATAGGGGGACTTTGATGTTAGGAACAATTGGCGAATCTCAAAGAATGCAAAGTACAGTTATTGCTGACGCGGTGAATTTAGCATCTCGTTTAGAAGGTTTAACCAAGCTTTATGGCACGGGAATTTTGATTAGTGAACAGACTCTTAATTCCTTGGTAAATCCTGATGTTTATCAATATAGATTTTTAGATAGAGTAACGGTGAAGGGTAAAAAAATCGCGGTTTCTATTTATGATGTTTTTGAACATGAATCGACTTCTTTAAGAGAGTTAAAACAACTCACTTTAGAGCGGTTTGCCACCGCGATTAATTTATATTATCAGCAGGATTTTGCGGAAGCAAGGCAAATTTTTGAGGAAATTTTAGAAGTTAATCCTGATGATAAAGCTGTTATTTTTTATATCAAACGCTGTGAAAAGTATCAACTATATGGTGTACAGGAAGGATGGGAAGGTGTGGAAGTTTTGGAGGAAAAGTAATTTTTATCTCAGGAATGAAAAATTAACAAAGTAGTGCAGGCATCTTGCCTGCTTTGGGGCACTTATAGGCTAAACTACCAACCCAATAGTCAAGTTATTTAATTTCCATTCCTCAGTGGCTATAACAATGTATCAGAAATCGGGTTTCTGGGAGAGAAAGTTATACAGATTCCCATAAGGTGAAAAGAAACCCTGTTTCTGGGATAATTTAAAGAGACAGTCGATCGCGTGGTTTTATCCTGAGCCAAGTTACATATTTGCCAAATGTTTTTGGAGAATATGGTGAATAAATTGATAACGATCGCGTCCGATTTCGGCCAATAATAAACGCTGACTAGCATAATGGAGAAAACGATGATAATTCCAGGGAATATACCCATGCCACCAAAGCACCAAAAGTAAGGTAAAATTTTCAATCGCGCCAATTCTGACAAAGTTACCAATAATTACCCCCGCGATAATAGCCGCCAAAATTCCTAACCATAAACCCAGAATTAAACTGACAATAATTCCCGTAATCAATCCCCAAATTAACCCCGTGAGAATCTTCGCACCATTAAAATACATTATTTGTTGTTTACGAGTTTGTAACCAAGTCAAAGAAATATTATCCAAGCTAAATTCGCGATCGCCATCTTGTGTCATTCTTTTCGCCAACCAAATCAACCAAAATCTCATTTTATCAGGACGGGGTTCTTTTCCTTTTTTGTAAAGTTTTGTGGGAATTTCTTTACTGATTTGCCGACGAATAAAGGCATTTAATAAATAATCTATTTTGCCCTCTGTCGAATCTATCCTTTTCCATGATTCAATTAATATTTCTTCATAAGCTAAAGTCATTATATTTAAAAACAAGGGATTTTTGGCGCAATTTAATAACTTAGCATCACTTTCCAAATTATACCATAATTCTCTACTTCTTGAGGCAATTAAATAATTTTTAATTTGTGGTTCACTGAGGGGTTTTAACCATATAGCAGCCCGAAGACGTAAACGAGTTTCACATTCTTTGTAAGATTCAAAACAACTACAGACAACGATATTACCCGGTGCATTTTCGCCTTCCGCAAACTCATTAATTAACTGAATACAAAAATCTTGGCGATAGTCTTCCAGTTCATCCAAACCATCGAATAATGGTAATAATTGTTTGTGATTCATTAAAGCTTGACTTGTCTCTACAGGAATCTTATAGAGATGTTGAATTTGCAGGAAAAACCAATCGGCAATAGTGGGTTCAGTCTCTCCCCAATTTGCTAAATTTACTAAAATAGGAACAGGAGAATTAGGGTCGTTTTCGGCCCGGAGCATTAAACTTTCTGCTAATTCTAATAAAGTTGTAGTTTTGCCTGAACCAGAAGCCCCTAAAATTAATAATTTGCCATCAATACGATCAAATAATTCAAGGATGCTAATATCTCTGGAGAGGGGGACCGTGGGACGATTACCAATTTTTACATCAATGTCCCAAAAACGACCAACAGACTCCGATCGCGCTTCAGGGTGTAAAGAAGCCAAAACCGCTTCATGTAAAGACGCCTGTCGTCTTTTTTCTAAATCATCCTTCACCGCGTTTAGCAATAAAACACGAGGGGAGACTTTTGGGGAAGGACTAAATCTTGATTTCATTGCCTTTTTAGAGATATAATTGTAAAAAAGACCCTTTTTTGCATAAAGGGTTTCCCAGAAGGGGGAGGGGACAAATATTACGAACAAGTCAATTGTATCGTTTAATAACTTTTATCGAAAAATCCTGAAAAAACAAACAGAAGCCTGTCTTGTTCAAATAGTTTTGTAACACAAATTTTTTATCTGGCAAAGAGGTATCAATTATGTCTCCTAAACGCAGCCCAACAATTTTAACACTAATCGCGGGAATCTCTGTACTGTTGAACACCGCTTGCGCGAGTCAGCCCCCTACCCAATCCCCTCAAACTAGGAATACCCCAGTTACACAACCCCCAGTGACACAATCCCCAGTGACACAATCTCCAGTGACACAATCCCCAGTTACACAATCACTTAATACCCCTCCTACGGTGACACCAACTCCATCTATTACCCAATCCGCGAGTGTTACCAAAACCAGTCCCCCAAGCTCTCCCCAAGTCTCATCACCTATTACTCAACCTACTACGACAAAAACTGTCACTCCTCAACCCAAGGAAAATATCAGTGCCGTGGTTATTACTGCACCGGATTCAGGTTGTAGAATTAGTCAAGCAAAAATAGCTGATCCCGATGGCTCTGTTAATGTGCGTTCGGCTCCCGAAGTTACTAATAATAACATTGTTGGTCAACTTAAAAATAATAGTTTTGTTTCCGTAAAAGCCGAGCAAAATGGCTGGTTTAATATTGATCAACCCGCGGGTTGGATTGCGAAAAATCGCACTAAATATAGTTGTTCTCAAGTCAATGAAACAATTAAATTTCCCCCCGGTGGAAGTGAAGCAATTATTAAAGGTGAAATTATTGGAGGTGGGACTCATATTTATCAGTTACAAGCCAATCAAGGTCAAACTTTAAGGGTGATTAATAACCACGGACTTTTTCCGATGATTATTGCTCCTAATGGTAAGATTTTAATAGGAAATCCCTATACAGATCCCGACAGGAAAGAATGGACGGCTCAACTTCCGGCTTCTGGGAATTATACATTTCAATTTGATTCTAATTTTAAGGGATTTGATTATGACTTTTCTGTGCAGGTAAAATAGGGGATTATTAATCATGCTCAGAATCGCGATCGCGTCGAGAAATCCGGTTTCTTTTCTTCACCTCTCACAGAGACGCGATCGTGTCGAGAAACCGGGTTTCTTTTCTTCACCTCTCACAGAGACGCGATCGTGTCCCAGCAACCGGGTTTCTTCACAAAGACAGAAACGCAGTTTCTTGTTTTATTCCGACTTGCAGTTTTTTTACCTATGAAAAAGCAAAAAATTTTAGAAAAGGTACTATCTGGACAAAAAAATATCAAATTTAATGAAATGGTAACATTAATTGAAGCCTTTGGGTTTAGCCTAGCTAGAATTAGTGGGAGCCATCATATTTTTCATCATCCAGAAATTCCTGAACTTGTTAATCTTCAAAACAAGAAAGGGGAAGTCGCGCCTTATCAAGTCCGTCAAATTTTATCACTGATTGAGGAATATAATCTCACCATAGGAGAAGATTAACCATGAAAGATTATCATATCAATATTTTTTATAGCCCGGAAGATGAGGGGTATATAGCAGATATCCCCGATCTCAAATATTGCTCTGCTTTTGGGGAAACACCTGAAGAAGCATTATCCGAAGTCCAAATAGCTAAAGCCGCGTGGTTAGAAACTGCTAAACTTCAGGGTAAACTTATCCCTGAACCTAAGTATCGACCTGTTATTTATCAACTTAGATAGAGTGGGATATTCTACGCGTCGAGAAACCGGGTTTCTTCAAAACTTCTCATTTTTTCCCACAATCTTTTCGACAGAAACCCGGTTTCTAAATTACCCGATCGCGTGATTTAATCAGTAATTTCATTTTTCCCCCATCCAAAATTCTTCCGATAGGGGTTCATCAAAATCATCACTGGTTGCGATCGCGCCTGGGTGTAATTGTGAAATGCGGGGTTTAGCCGTCGATAAACATGGTAACAAACGCGAATTAGGTTTACTTCCATCAGTCAAAACAATTTCCGTTTGTTCATTGACTAATGATAATAATTCTTGCACACTCATTGTGCCTATATTAATATCAACTGTTTTGATATTCATCTTTAGTAACGCGATCGACAGAAATGATAATACTATAGCATATCACATCAATTACAGGTAAAAATATCATACCATTTTTCGGTTTCTTCAACACTTCTCATTTTTTCCCACCATCTCCAGACAGAAACCCGGTTTCTTTTCTTCACCTATCACAGAGACGCGATCGCGTCGAGAAACCGGGTTTCTTCGCAACTTCTCATGTTTTCTCACCATCTCCAGACAGAAACCCGGTTTCTTTTCTCATCTGAGTTTTATTTATCCTTTTAACGCGAAACTTTTCGCATTAAGTCTCCCTAAAATTTGCTTTAATACCATCGCGCTCCATTCAATATCCTCCGCCGTTGTCTCACATCCTAATGTTAAACGAATTGCCCCTAAACCCTCTTTTTCCGAATATCCCATCGCCAATAATGTCTTACTCGGACTTAATTTCCCACTACTACAAGCCGAACCCGAACTAATACCAATTCCCGCCAAATTCATTTCTCTTACTAAAGTTTTTCCGGTAATACTTCCCTCGCGATTTACCAGACAAAAACTGACATGATGAGGCAGTCGATTAATTCGATCACCCGTAGGAAGTAAGGAGGGCACATCCGATAATAAATCAAACAAACGATCGCGCAATTTGCTTAATCTCGGCATTTCCACACTCATTTCTTCTTCAGCCAATTCCGCGGCAACCCCAAAACCCGCAATAATCGGGATACCTTGAGTACCCGATCGCAAATTTAACTCCTGCCCCCCCCCTAAAATGATAGGAAATAACTCCACACCCGGACGCACATATAAAGCACCAACCCCCTGCGGTCCATAAATCTTATGACTAGAAAGAGATAATAAATCTATCGGTAATTCTTGCACATTAATCGACACCCTACCCGCGGCTTGTACCGCGTCCGTATGAAATAAAGCCCCATGAGCGCGTGTAATTTCTCCTAATATTTTAATAGGCTGTAAAGTACCGACTTCACTTTGACCATAAATAATCGAAACTAATACCGTATTATGACGCAAAGCCCTTTCTAATTCCAAAGGATCAACACTACCTTTTCTATCCACCGATAAACGAGTCACTTCCCATCCTTGCTCCTCCAATAATTGCACAGGAGACGCGATCGCGGGATGTTCAACACTAGAAATAATCAGATGTTGAGGGACACGATAACGTCGAGCTATTCCCAAAATAGCCAAATTATTAGCTTCCGTCCCCCCCCCAGTAAAAATAATCGACTCCGGTTGAGCCTTAATCAGACTCGCCACCTGCATCCGCGCCACTTCCATCACCGTCGCGGCACGTTGTCCCCACTCATGCAAACTCGATGGGTTTCCCCATTGTTGTCTCAACACATTTTCCATCGCCCGTATCGCGTCTCGACTAGGAGGAGTAGTCGCGCTATAGTCTAAATAAATTTGCATGAGCTAGTTTTAATCATTGATGATCTCGATAAAATTTAAAAGTTAATTTTTCCTTAAGAGCTTTATTAACCACCCGGTTTACAGACATTGTAATCTTCATGGGATAAAACTCTCTGAGGAGTTAAATAAGAGCCATGATCTTCACATAACATTCTGTAGTTTCGTGTTACAGGGATACTAATAATCAAACGATTATGGCGAAGTCGTTTACCGCCAAATTCTCTGTAACTCTTCTGTTGATGTAAAGCAGCTAAAATAGTGCGTGCCTTAACTACCACATGATCAGGCAATCCTCGAAGATCAATAATATCGTGGGCAAAGGAGGATTCCCACTCTTGTTTTTTATTTCTTTTTTCCGCAAGGACTTGAACTTTTTGCTCTTGTGCGATACGCTCCTGGTAACAGCGATGGCAAAGTTTTCCATAGCCCTTGTGACCACACGGAAAAATCATTTTTCGTTTCGTCATAAAAGCACTGGTGTGAGGTGCGATCCTTACCACAAGATGCTTTTGGGCATCGACGCGATCGGATCAAATACAATGTTTTGCTTCTTTAAGAAGAACATGAGTATGGGATAACTTTATTATGAGATAAGTTTGAACCTGAAAACCGAAAACAACAATAAGAAATTTTAACTTTCTCTGTGAAGACTGTTTCGCCTTTATTTCTAACTTATGGGTTACTTTTACTCTTGAGTCTTACGGGTTGTCCCCAGAAGACATCCCCGACATCCCTAGGGATACCGACTCAGATGCCTATTCCTCAAGATCCTTTGGTACAAGTTTATTTCAACCAGTCCCAAGGTTCCAGCTATAAAGAACCCTATCGACAACTAACCCGTCCGGGTGATAATTTGGAACAGGTGATCATTGATACGATTACCTCTTCTCAGTTTACCGTTGATGTGGCCGTTCAAGAGCTACGTTTACCGAAAATTTCTCACGCGTTACTTCAACGTCACCAAGCTGGGGTCAAAGTTCGAGTCATAGTAGAAAATACCTATCGTCGTCCTTGGAGTCGTTTCTCCGCGGCTGATTTAGCCAAGTTATCTCCGCGAGAACGCGATCGTTATAATGAGTTTATCAAACTCTCCGACACAAATAAAGATGGAAAATTAAGTCAAGAGGAAATCCAACATGGGGATGCTTTAGTCATTTTAGAAAATGGCGGTATTCCTATTATTGACGATCGCGCAGACGGTTCACGCGGCAGTGATTTAATGCACCATAAATTTATCGTAGTCGATAATAAAAGGGTAATAGTCACATCCGCGAATTTTACCACCAGTGATATACATGGAGATTTTTCCAGTCCCGAAAGTCGCGGTAACTCTAATAATTTACTCAAGCTCGAAAGTCCAGAATTAGCGCGATTATTTACCCAAGAATTTAATCAGATGTGGGGAAGTGGTATCGCGGCAAAACCAGATAGTAAATTTGGAGTTAAAAAGACATTTCGACCTGTACAAAGTGTTAATATTGGCAAAAGCAAGGTCGCGATCCAATTTTCCCCAACATCTCCGAAACAGCCTTGGGAAGAAAGCGTTAATGGTTTCATAGGTTTAACTTTAGCCAATGCGAAAAAGTCTGTAGATTTAGCCTTATTTGTCTTTTCCGAGCAACGGTTCGCGAATATCCTAGAAAAAGACTCCCAAAATGGTCTTCCTATACGGGTTTTAATCGACAAAAATTTCGCTTATCGTTCCTACAGTGAAGCCCTAGATATGATGGGAGTCACTTACCCCGAAAAATGTCGTGTAGATGGGGATAATAAACCTTGGAAAAAACCAATATCTACCGTCGGAGTTCCGACTTTAGCCAAGGGAGATTTATTACATCATAAATTTGCCGTTTTGGATGGAAAAACCGTGATTACGGGTTCCCATAATTGGTCTATTGCCGCCAATCATAATAATGATGAAACATTGTTAGTGATTGAAAATCCCATAGTAGCAGCCCATTTTGAACAGGAATTTAATCGACTTTATAGTAATGCCAGTTTAGGATTACCCGCGAGAATTAAAGAAAAAATCGATCGCGCCCTTAAAGAATGTCCTTCCCCAAAAGTTGTATCATCATCTCCCACGACAAAGTTAGATAATTTTCCCCTATCTCCCATTAATATTAATACAGCCAGTCAAGGGGAATTAGAAAAATTACCCGGAGTGGGAAAGAAATCCGCGCAAAAGATTATTCAAGCACGACAAATCCAACCCTTTACCTCTTTAGAAGATGTGAAACAACGAGTTTCAGGGATAAGTCAACAGGTTTTAGACAAGTGGCGCGATCGGGTTATCTTTAACTAAAATAAGATTGACAGAGAAACCGGGTTTCTTAAGTCAGTTATTTCTCCCAACCGACATCGGGGTAGAAACCCGGTTTCTTAACTCAAATTTGTGAGGCCAACAGATTCAGGCCAGAAACCGGGTTTGTTAACTCAGTTATTTCTCCCAACCGACATCGGGGTAGAAACCCGGTTTCTTAACTCAAATTTGTGAGGCCAACAGATTCAGGGCAGAAAGCGGGTTTCTTAAGTCAGTTATTTCTCCCAACCGACATCGGCGTAGAAACCCGGTTTCTTAAGTTAATACAATTGGAGATAAAAAAATGAACACAAATTATTTCAAAACAATCACAATAATATTAGTGACAATTCTTGGGGTAATACTATCCCAAGTCAGGGAAGTCGAATCCCAAAATCAAGCTCAAATTCTCGTCAGAAATGAAAATAGTTTAGATGCCAACTTAGTCAAATTTAAACAAGTCGAATATGTGGGGCAATGCCCCGGTACAGTAATTACAGGAAACATTCCTAAAGGACGATTTCAATCCTCGACGACATCCCCAAATTCTAACCGGAGAGTAATCATTAAGAATGTCACATTGGGTATGGAAAATAATCCCTATCCTTACACAGATAGAAATTATGACACTGGGGAATTTTCCGAGAGATTTGATTTTGGCTTAGATAGCCGTCACCGAACCAAATCCTTGTCCGTAGTAGAAGGAGAAAATCAATTCAAGTATACTATCCAACAAAAAGAAAACGAAAATGAAAACATTGTTGAAGAAGGGGAATTAATGGTAAAAGTAGAGATTCAAAATTTAGGAGTTTTTCCCCGATCTGCAATATGTGAAGAAAAAGTGACTTGTGAAGAGGGTAATAAAAATTACCATAAAAATAGTCAACACAATTGGCAAGGAAAATCTTGTTATACCACAACCCGTTGTCATTGTCCTTAATTTTTTCCACATCAATTGGGAAAAACTGTGCTATAATATCGGTAGAAAGATTACCCAAAAATCGGATAAAATCAAAGGTGGTAAAATGTCAGAAATAAATCTTTATATTATTCGTCATGGTATCGCGGTAGATCCCGCAGAATGCAGCAAAGATGCCGATCGCGCCTTAACCAAAGAAGGCGATCGTAAGACACGAAGAATTGCCCAAGGGCTCAAAGAATTAAATATTAAATTTGACATCATCCTCACAAGTCCCCTAGTAAGAGCCCGTCAAACCGCGCAAATCCTCTTAGAAGAAGGGTTAAGTCATAAATTAGAAGAATTTAGCGCCTTAGCACCCGCAGGGGATATCAAAAACTGGTTAACCTGGTTAGAAATAACCCGCGAGACAGAAGTAAAAGACATCGCGATCGTAGGCCATGAACCCAACCTATCCCAATGGGCAGAAACCTTGCTCTGGGGAGAAACCAAAGGAGTAATCATCCTGAAAAAAGCAGGAATAATCGGATTAAACTTACCCGAAACCGGTTCTCCCGTAGGTAAAAGCGAACTCTTTTGGCTCACCCCCCCCAAATTTTTCATCAGCTAACAAACCCGGTGTCGCGGGAATTGTTCAGGAAACTTGGACAAAGAAAAGCCATCATCCTCCTAAACTCCGATACCATTTACCCGATGTTTCACAAATATTAAATTTTGAGAAGTTTAAATTTTCCCTCTAGTTCTTTTCGTTTTGACTGTGATACCATAGGGGATTACGAGGGGGTTCGTTTGGGAGCATCTCAAAGAAGCAAAAAAATGCAGTGGGAGCGTCTTGATCAGGCCCAATCTCATAGGGCGTGAGACCTTTGTCCTATGCAGTGGCTAGGTCAACCCAGGACAAATTTACGACATTGAGATGCTCCCGATTCGGTTAGTAGTGTTTGTTTTTATTATTAATAGGTATTTCCCTTTTGGTATTGGCAAGCTTCTCTCCGAAATCTTAACCTATACACTGATCTGAATTTTGGAGATATATTATGTCTATATATGTAGGCAACCTTTCCTACGAAGTTACAGAAGACGCTCTCACGAGTGTCTTTGCAGAATACGGCTCCGTCAAACGCGTTCAACTACCCAAGGACCGTGAGACAGGACGTCTGCGTGGATTTGCATTTGTGGAAATGTCATCGGAAGCCGAAGAACTGGCCGCGATTGAAGCCCTCGATGGTGCGGAATGGATGGGTCGTGATCTGAAGGTGAACAAAGCTAAACCCAAAGAAGACCGCGGCGGTAGTTTTGGTGGTAATCGAGGTGGTGGTAGCCGTAATCGCTACTAAACTGAAAACATTTTTAGGTATGTTGAAATATTGCTTTTGAGAGTGATTAACATCCTTAAGTTTCAATATCTGAATTGAATTTAATCTTAACAAGGCTTGGTCCGCCGCGATCGAGCCTTTTTTGTGTTTTTCGGTTTCTAAGTCCCGCGGGAGCAAATACCCAAAAAATAGGAAAAAAAGGCCTTAAGGCTTTTGTAGCATGGGGTTTACCTCTAAAAAAGTTAAAGCCTTGATAGATATGGGTTGGATGTGGTACATTTACGCGATATATATCAGACATTGGGGACAATCCCGACATCGGAAAATATCTCGATGGCATCATCTGTGAGGATGAAGGGCGTACCCGCCAAAGCTTTCAACATAATATTG
>JBEDKD010000473.1:0-25291 GCA_041172365.1 Cyanobacteriota bacterium
ATTTAAAGTGCCACCATGATTTTCTTCCACAATTTTTCGACTAATTGATAATCCTAATCCGGTTCCCTTACCCACAGATTTTGTGGTGAAAAGTTCATCAAAAACCTTGATTTGAATCGGCTCAGGAATGCCCCCTGCATTGTCTTTAATCTTGATAACAATTATTTTTTGTGTTTCCTCAAAATCAGTAGTAATTATAATCTGATTTGGATGGGCTTTGATTTCCCCAAAACTGCGCCCTTTATTCATCTCTTCTAAAGCGTCAATAGCATTCGATAAAATATTCATAAAGACTTGATTTAATTTACCCAAATAACAGGAAATGTCAGGAAGTCGTCCATCATAATTTTTGATCACTTGAATTTCTGGCCTAGTATTATTCGCTTTCAGACGGTGTTGTAAAATCATTAATGTACTATCTAATCCATCATGGATATTTGCTAAACATTTATCCTCATTATCCCCCCGTGCAAAAGTTCTCAAGGCTTTACTAAGATTAGCAATACGCTCAATTCCAACTCTCATGGATGACAGCATTTGTGGTAAATCTTCCATAAGATACTCTAATTCAATTTCCTCCCCTTTTAAGATCACTTCTTGATTAGTAGGAGGACATTTCTCTTGACATAAGCATAAGTAATCTATCATATCATTAGCCGCCTGAGTCGCTTGCTCAAGATTACCAGAAAGAAAGCTAAGAGGATTATTAATCTCATGGGCAAAGCCCGCTACTAACTGTCCAAGAGCAGACATTTTTTCACTATTAACTAACTGGTATTGTGTTTTTTGCAATTCCTCTAAAGCTTGAGACAGTTTCTCGGTTCTTTGTTGGACTCGATGTTCTAGCAATTGTTTCTCTTGCCACAACTCTAATTTTAATCGGTGTAATTTTATATGAGTTTTGATCCGAGCTAAAACTTCTTCTTGTTGAAAAGGTTTCGTAATGTAATCAACGGCTCCTAAACTTAATCCTTTTACTTTATCAACGACATCAGAAAGAGCCGTCATAAAGATAATAGGGATCTCTTTAGTTAAGATTTCTTCTTTTAATAAACGACAGGTTTCAAAACCGTCTATTCCGGGCATCATTACATCTAATAAAATCAAATCAATAACGGTGTATTTAGCTTGCTCAATGCCACTTTTGCCATCCATTTCCACTAATACCTCATAGCCGGCTTCTGTCAATGCCCCATACAAAACTTCTAAATTAGTTGGGTTATCATCAACAATTAAAATAATTCCTTGTTCGGCATCATTAATCATCTTTGACAATTCTCCTGGCGACGTTATATCTTAATAGCCCTAGTTCTATTCAACCACATTTTGGATATAATTTCTAATTTTTTGGATATTAAATCCTTTGGCTAGTTGACTCATTTCATTGACAAAAGCTTGGTATTTTTTATCTTTTTTTCCCAAGTTTTCTAACTCTGTTTTAATGCCTTTGATGCTACCTTTTTTAACATAGTCTAAAAGGATAATTAGTTCTGATGCCGGTGGAATAATCATCTCAGTGGCTTCTTCTGAATGTAGAGAAAACATTTGAGACTTAGATTTGCTCTCACTATAAATCCACTCTATTTGTAGATATTTACTTAACATTGTGTAAAGTTCCTGAGTTTGAACGGGTTTCGAGAGGAAATCATTAGCTCCCGCGGCTAAACTCTTTTGACGATCTATTTCAAATACACTGGCAGATGAGACAATCACGGGCAGATTTTTTAAGGCTTCTATTTGTCTAAGTTTTGCTAACATTTGCCATCCATCTAAAACGGGCATGACAAGATCCGTAATAATTAGATCTGGTGGAAACGCGATCGCCTTTTCTAAGCCTTTTTCTCCTTGACTTGCTTCTAGCATGATAAAACCGAGGGGTTCTAATAAATTGACAATAACAGAAATATTTTCCCAACGATCATCAACAATAAGAATAGTTTGTTTTTTGCCAGAATAACCAACTATCTCCTTAAGATTTTCGCTGAAATTATTGTGTACAACCTGCAAACTTAAAGGAAATGTGAGTGCAAAATTAAAGGTACTTCCTTCGCCTAATTTACTTTCAACATCAATTTTACTTCCCATCATCTCCACAATTTTGATACTAATTGGTAATCCTAATCCTGTCCCTTCAGTTTGACGATTTTTATCTCCCACTTGCTCAAAGGGTAAAAAGATTTTAGGCAATTGTTCGGGAGTCATACCAATCCCCGTATCTTGAATTTTAAAATTAATTTGGGTAAAAGGTACATCGTCTATATAAAATTCTGGTGTTATCACTTCTACTAGGAAAATAACACTTCCTTGATCGGTAAATTTAATCGCATTTCCTAGTAAATTAATCAGCACTTGTCGCAGTCTTTTTTCATCGGCTTTGATCCGAAGGGGGAGCTCTGTAGAGGGCTGATAAATAAATTCAATTTCTTTTTGCTCTGCCCGAATGCGACATATTTCTACAACATCTTGGAGAAAAAAGGGAAAATTTAACTCCGTTGCCGACAGTTCCATTTTTCTGGCTTCAATTTTAGATAGATCGAGGATATCATTAATTAAGGTAAGTAAATGGGAAGCACATTGATGTATAATACTAATGCCATGTTGCTCTTTTTCTGTGAAGTGCCGAGAGCGAGAAAGAATTTGTGCATATCCCAAAACGCCATTAAGAGGAGTCCGCAATTCGTGACTCATGTTCGCGAGAAATTCACTTTTGGCTTGATTGGCGGCATCTGCCGCTTCTTTAGCTTGGCTAATTTCTTCATTAGCTCTTTTGTTTTCTTGGAATTTTTGATCGAGGGTAATTGCCATTAACTGAAAGTTATTGGTAAGTGCATTCATTTCCATCACGTTACTTTTTGGCCAAATAATCTCTTTTTGTTCGATCAGTTTATCAGGAAGATTTGTGGTTAATTGAGTTAATGCCAAAATGGGCTTGACTAAATTGCGGCTGATCAGTTTGGCAAAAATTAAAGCCATCACTGCAATAACAAGGAGAATAAAAAGACTTTTTCTATAAACTTCATTGAGATAGCTAATTTGAGGAGCAACACTCACTTCTGTCACTAATATCCAAGGAAGACGATCGCGCAGAGGTGTTTGTTTAACATAGAAAGATTTTTTCCAACGTAACGCGCTGGGCATTCCGGGGGTATTGGGTAGCCAATGATAGAGTCCATCTTGTGGATCTCCAATAATTTCACCTTTGGGGCGATCCCAATTTTGCCCAAATTTTAGTTCAGGACGAGTGCTGATCAAAACACGTTTTTTACTATCTAATAAACTGATGTTAAGATGCCAAATAGAATTTTTTTCTCCGATCAATTCTGTCAATTTTTTCCAGTTTAATTCTCCGACAACATTACCCAATATTTGATTTTTATTAAAAATAGGAAATGTTTGGAGCATAATAGGATAAATCTGGGAACTATCGGTGTAAATTTCTGATGTTTTTGCTTCTTTTCGACTTCCTAATTCTTGCCAAGAAGGTAAATTAACCCAATGATTAGTCCGGGGTAGAAATTGAGTAATAAAATCGCCATTTTTACTGAGAATATAAATATTTTGAAACCCGGCAAAACTATGAGATGTTAATTCGGTGATTTGCTGTAATTGTTGTGAGGAATTTATATCTACATTACTCACCAGTTGTGCTAAGGCTTGCACTCCTCTCAAATTGTCATTATACCAATCATCCACTTCTTCGACTAAATGGTGAGAAATAGTTTGCAAATTCGTTTGAACGACTTTTTGTTGTTGAGTCGTCGCGTCTCGACTATTCCAAGCCAGAAGAATTAACGCGGGTAAGAAAACAAACGCGACTAAAAGATTAAACAACGTTTGTTCAAAGGAAATTGTTTTGGCAAATTGGGGACGTTGTGCCCATTGATGAAAAGGTAAATGCACAAGTAAAAGACTAGCAATTAGGGCATTAAAAATGCCATTTACTGCCTGTTTCAACATAATTAATACAACGTAGGAAGATTCAAATCCCAAAAAAACCACGTAAAATAACCAGACTAAGGGCATTCCCATTAATAACCAGTAAAGGATATCTAGGAGGAGAAGATTATTGGTTTTTCTTTTAAGTCCCCAACCTACAAACAAGGCTTCTACTGTAAAAATAATAACGGCATAGGGATGTTGCCAAAGGATGATCGTGTGTAAACTGGCTAAAATTGCCGCGAAAGTTCCCCAGGCTAAACCATAGAGTTGGACTATCATCAAAACCGTGATACTACCAAATAGGAAATCGACGGAAAAAACAAAGGGGTATTTAAAATAATTTCCTAAGTATCCTGTTATTAAGAGCAGGATAAAAACACCGAAAGATTGCAGTAAATATAATTGTTTGAACTTCAATTTATTAGGATATATTTTTTTTTCTAATTTTTCTGGTAGTTGCATTAATTTATCCTCATAATATTAAGTCAAAAAAATGTGATGGCTTCTTGATGCACTGTCTGAGAATTATCTTGAGTTTTCCGAGAAAACTCACTAGGGTGATTTCCTCGGGAGCGAGAGGTTTGTGCTGAGTGCGACACACACCCGACGCATTGGGGTAGCTTGCGCGTCGCGTAAACGTGATAGGCTAGGCCAACGTCAACCCACAACAGGTTTTTTGGCTTCTTTGAGGTGATCTTATTCCCTCATTTAATTGGGTGAAGATATTTTTGCGAGCTGGATGAGATTAAGATATGGCACACTCAAGAGGCGACTCTCACAGACTGGTAAAAAACTGACTCAGGAAGGATATCCGTCCTAAATGCCCCAGAAGTGATAGTTTTCGGGATAACTTATAGTTTAGCATGAAGGGGTACACAATAATCGCGTTTTTTCTGTCTATTTTTATACGAAAAAAGCAAAAATCGCGAGGGCAGCCCGATCGCATACACCAACATCTCCTAATTGTTGTCGCATTTGCTGATAATCTGCCCAGACTTGCTCTCGTCTCTTTTGATTAATTAATAACTCCGTTGATTCTGAGACAATATTCTCTGGGGTTACTTCATCTTGTAATAATTCAGGGACGATTTCTTGCATTAAAACCAGATTAGGGGGCGACATAAAAGGAATGGAAAATTTTAAGATATGTTGAGCCACCCACGCGGTAAAACGATTAACTCGATAAATGACAACTTGAGGAACATTGAGAAGGGCAATTTCTAAATTAACGGTGCCCGATTTGGTAATAGCTAAGTCAGATGCCGCGATAATTTCTAACGTTTGCTTTTCTAAGAGTATCGCCCGTAAATCATAGTTTTTAATGGCTTTTTCAATGGCCTCTCGATAATTTTCGCGGGAAAGGGGAATAAAAAATCGAATTTCTGGATATTTATCTTGGAGGATTTTTGCTCCTTGAAACATCACAGGCATTAAATATTTTAATTCTTGTTGACGGGATGCCGGAAACAGCGCGATCGCCTTTTCTTCTTCTTTAATTCCTAACAGTTGACGAGCTTTTTCTCTAGTAGGTGCTTGTTGCATTCTTTCTAGCAAAGGATGACCAACCCATTGCACATTCGCGCCTTTTTTTTCAAAATAACGGGCTTCTTCTGGAAAAATTGCTAATAATAAATCCGTCACACCGACAATAATAGAAGTATTGCGTTGAGAAATAGACCAAACCCATTCTTGGGGAGCGATATACCAAACTATAGGTAAAGATGGTAAATGGTGACGGATATAATTACCAATTCCCAGATTCGGACCTAAATAATCAATCAAAACTACCACATCAGGGGGATTATTTTTGAGATACTTTTTGGCTTTTTCTTGAATTTTAATAGTTGGTATAATATAGGGTATAGATTCTAAAATTCCTACGGAGCCTATCCCCGTTGTATCCGCTAAAATGGTAGCACCTGCTTTCGCCATGCGCGAGCCACCGAGGGCAATAATTTCTAAGTCTAAATTTATTTTTTCTGCCTGTCGTTTGAGGGCTTCTACTAAAAAAGCCCCTTGTAAGTCACCAGAAACCTCGCCTGTACTGATAAAAATGCGCGCCATTGATTTGAGAAAGTTTGTGTAATTTAAGGGTGTTTTGTACTATAATACCTGATAGGGTCACTTACAGAGACTCATAAACTATTTTTGCATAAGTAAGTTTTCACTGATCGCAATGATCTCATTATCATCCTCAAATTCTCAGTATTTTTACCGAAAAAGGAGATCATAATGCCTTTTAGTAATTACAAGAGTATCGGTGCGGTGGCGAAGGAATTTAAAATTAAGTATATTCGGGAAAATTTTATTGTTGAAACTGAATTTTTATGCAGTGATACTTTTCGTGATGAACTTAATTTAATTTTAAATGAAGGGGTTTTTGATAATTCGGAAATAGCTCTTTGTGAAACGATTATTTATCCAATTTTAAAAGAGGTTTGGAAAGTTTATCGGAGAAATTTTCTGCTTTGGAGTCACCAAACTTTAATTTATGATGAAAACTTATCGGGGATTCCTGATTATATTTTAGCGAAAAGATCGCCTCTTGGTGTTGTGGTTTTCGATAAGCCTTTTTTTGTGTTAGTGGAAGCTAAGAAAGAAAGCGATTTTTCCGAAGGGTGGGGACAATGTTTAGCCGAAATGATTGCAGTTTCACGTCTTAATAATGATCCGGATCAAACGATTTTTGGCATTGTTTCTAATGGTATTATGTGGCAGTTTGGTAAGTTAGAATTAGATTTATTTACCCAAAATAAAAGGTTTTATAGTATTCAAGATTTAGAAGAATTATTCTCGGCTATTAATTATATTTTTCAACAGTGTGAATTACAATGTAATCTTAACGGTTAAATATTGATTCAATCCGGTAAATTAAGAAAAAAAATAAACACAGATATTGGTTAATTCATCTGTGTTTATCGCGTTTATCTGCGGTTAAAAACTATTCATCATCGTGGGCAAAACGACGATAGAGGAAATCCAGGGTATAATTGCGTAAATTATAATATTCTGGATCTTCCATAATCCGAGCCCGATCGCGGGGACGAGGGAAAGGTATTTCTAATATTTCCCCAATGGTTGCCGCGGGTCCATTTGTCATCATAATTAAGCGATCGGATAAAAACAAGGCTTCATCAATATCATGGGTAATCATCAAAACTGTACAGCGATGATCATTCCAAATTTTTAACAATTCTTCCTGCAATTCTTCCTTTGTAATTGCATCTAACGCGCCAAAAGGTTCGTCTAAAATTAACACTTCTGGACGAATGGCAAGAGCGCGCGCGATCGAAACCCGTTGACGCATCCCACCGGAAATTTGCATCGGTTTTTTCTCCGCGGCTTCTGATAGTCCCACTAGGGCCAAATGTTCACGCACAATGTCGTTTTTTTCCGCGCGTGACTTCTTGGGAAAAACAGCATTTACCGCCAAATAAACATTCTCAAAAACGGTGCGCCAAGGTAATAAAGCATAATTTTGAAAGACAACCATACGATCTGGACCGGGTTTGGTAATAGGTTGTCCTTTGAGTGTGACGGAGCCGGAACTTGGGTGAGCAAAACCGGATATCATATTTAATAAAGTCGATTTTCCGCAACCCGAATGTCCGATCACACAGATAAATTCACCCGCGGATACATTAAGATTAATATTTTGCAGTGCTTGATAGCCATTAGGATAAACTTTCTGCACATTATCCATCAGTAAAAAGGGTTGACGGCGGTTATTCTTGCTGCTTTTTGTCGTCTGAGATTTCAAGGTTGAATTTGCCATGATTTTCTCCAATAATGGGTAATGGGGAATAGGTAATGGGGAATAGGTAATCGGTAATCGGTAATCGGTAATCGGGGAATCGGTAATGGGGAATCGGTAATGGGGAATCGGTAATGGGGAATCGGTAATGGGGAATCGGTAATGGGGAATCGGTAATGGGGATTTGGGATTAGGTTATTTTCTTTCTTCCTTCTTCCCTCTTCCCTCTTCCTTCTTCCTTCTTCCTTCTTCCTTCTTCTTCCTTCTTCCTTCTTCCCTCTTCCTTCTTCCTTCTTCTTCCCTCTTCCTTCTTTAAATTAAGCAGCAGAAGAGCGACGATCGAAGATAATTTCTGTCATGGTAAAGTCGCGTTTAATCTCTAAATTATTAAGATAACCAAGAGGATCATCCGCGTTAAATACCGAGCCATCAAATAATTGAATAGAGCTACGAGAATAAGTAATATCGGATAACCCTAATTCTCGTGCCGCGGTACTAAAAACACCTACCTTAACAATATGTTCCAAAATTTCTACCCAGTTACGAGGGAAAGGTACATCACCCCAACGGGCCATTTGAACAATATGCCAAAGTTGTTCAGTACGACTGGGACGGTTAACGCCTTCACCATAAAATAAATGGTGGGCATATTCGCGCATTGGTGCATTAATATTACAAGTCAAATCATTCGGATCACCGAGTTGAATATAACCTTTATCTGTACTCAAATAATCGGTTTCGGCAATCATTTCTTGTATTTCTTCTGCATTATTGGGATCGGCACAATAATGACAAGCTTCTAATAATGCCTTTGTTAACGCGATATGGGTATTTGGATAAGCATTTGCCCAGTCTTCTCGTACTCCTAATACTTTACCCGGATGATTCGGCCAAATTTCTAAATCCGTCGCGACGGTAAAACCAACTTCTTCCATCGCGGCGCGATAATTCCAAGGTTCCCCAACACAAAATCCGTCAATGGTATTGGCTTGTAAATCCACTACCATTTGCGCGGGGGGAATATTACTTAAATGGACATCGTGATCGGGGTCAATTCCTGCGCTGGCTAACCAATATCGTAATAGTAAATTGTGCATGGATGAAGGGTGAACAATTCCCATGCGATGACTTTGCGCGGGAGTGCGATGTAACATTTCTTTAAAGTCGGCTAAAGTTCGCACTCCTTGATCGTAAAAACGACGGGATAAACTAATCGCGTTTCCATTACGAGTCATGGTTAATGCTGTCACCATTGCCAGGGGTTTATCTTGATAACCTCCTAATGTTAACCACGCGGGCATTCCAGAGGGCATTTGCGCGGCATCTAAGTATCCTCCTACCATGCCATCAACGATGCCTCGCCAACTGGTTTCTCGGACTAAATTTACTTCATCTAAACCATGTTTGGCAAAGAATCCTTTTTCTTTGGCAACGGCTAAGGGAGCACAGGCGGTTAAGGGGACAAATCCGATTTCGAGGTTGACTTTTTCTAAACCATGACGTGCGATCGCGCTGACTTTGCGAGCCCGTAATTTCTTGACTCGTTTTTGTTGATTTAAGAAATAAATCATCTCACTCCGTAGGGCATAATAATTCGGGTGAGAAACGACTTCCATGCGTTGACGAGGGCGAGGAATATCGACCTCTAAAATGCTACCAATTTTCGATTCTGGCCCATTGGTTAACATAACAATGCGATCGGATAATAATACTGCTTCATCAACATCGTGAGTCACCATGACAGAGGTGATTTTATACTCTTCGCAAATTTGCATTAATTGTTCTTGCAAATTACCACGAGTTAAAGCATCCAGAGCTCCAAAGGGTTCATCTAATAATAACAGTTTGGGACGAATGGCTAAAGCGCGCGCGATCGCGACTCGTTGTTTTTGGCCTCCCGAAAGTAAGGCGGGTTGTTTATTCGCGTGGTCTTTTAACCCCACCATATTAATATGTTTTTCAACAATTTCTCGTCGCTCTTCTTTGGGTAAACCTTTTAAAACACTATCGACGGCAAGGGAGATATTTTCGCGAACTGTTCGCCAAGGTAAAAGAGAATAATTTTGAAATACTACCATGCGATCGGGGCCGGGACGAGTGATTTTTTGACCTTCTAATGCCACTAATCCATCGCTGGCTAAATCCAAACCCGCGATCATATTTAATAAGGTGGATTTGCCACAACCGGAGTGACCAATTAATGAGACAAATTCACCTTTTTTAATCTCTAAATCAATCCCTTTGAGGGCAATATATTGACCGCCTCCTGTTAACTCAAAAACCTTGTCAACTTGTTCTACCGCAACAAATATAGACATAATATTTCCTCTGTGATAATGGGGATTTTGTATTGGTATTTGGGATTGAGGATGGGAGATTGGGTAATTAATAATTGACAATTTATATTTAATATTTAATATTAATTGTTCATTGTCAATTATCAATTGTTAACCCTCTTCCTTCTTCCCTCTGTGTCCTCTGTGCCTTTGTGGTTCATTCTTTCTTCCTTCTTCCTTCTTCCTTCTTCCTTCTTCCTTCTTCCTTCTTCCTTCTTCCTTGTAGCTATGTACGGGCGAATGGCCATTCGCCCCTACTTATTTTTGTTCTTCAGGAACAACTTTACTAGCAATAAATGACATCAAACGATCTAACAGTAAACCGACAACACCTACATAAACAAGGGCGACAATAATATCACTGGTGCGGCCGACGTTATAAGCATCAAACATGAAATAACCAATTCCGACACCACCCGTAATCATTTCCGCAGCAACAATCGCTAACCAAGCTAAACCAATACCAATTCTTAATCCGGTAAAAATGTAAGGTACAGACGCGGGAAAAACAATGTTAACAAAATATTCTTGTTGTGATAATTGCAACACACTCGCGACGTTTTTGTAATCACGGGGAATTTGTTGTACACCCACAATTGTATTAAGTAAAATTGGCCAGAGGGATGTAATGAAAATCACGAAAATCGCAGAAGGTTCAGATTGTTTAATCGCGGCTAAAGCAATGGGCAACCATGCTAAGGGTGGAATGGTGCGAAGCAATTGAAAGAGAGGATCAAAGGCTTTCAATAAGAGAGGATTTAACCCAATAATAATCCCAAAAACGATCCCGACTATACCCGCGAAGGTGTAACCGACGGCTACCCGTTGTAAACTGGCAAATATTTGCCAAAATAATCCTTTCGCGGTTCCTTCGCGCTCGGGATACGCGAAGGGCCAAAAGATTTTGTAATAACTTTCTTGAAATACTTTAATCGGACCGGGTAATGTCGATTCCGGGCTGAGAGTAAATAATTGCCAGATTAACAAGAAACCCAAGATCGCGAGTATTGGAGGTATCCAATTAGGTGCTTGTTTCTTGACATAATTGGTGATAGATTCGACTAAAGAATCTTGATTTTTTTTGCCCCGTTTGTAGTCAACAGTCATTAATTTATTCCTCCCACATTTGGCTTAACCAAAAACAGCAAATTTTACAAAAATAGAGATGGCAATATTCACGATAACGGAAAAGTTCTCGAAATTAAGTCCGTTTAATTTTCAGACTCTTGAGATATTCCTGGGGTTTCTCTGGATCAAATGTCACCCCATCAAAGAATACTTCGACTCCGCGACTATCACCGACTGGTATTTCTGCGGCTGAAACTCCCATTTGTTGGGCGGCTTGTCGCCATAAATTCGCGCCATTTACCTCGGAAATGAGTTTATTGAGATCCGTATTTTTGGGTATATTTCCCCAGCGTTCATTTTCTAACAAAAACCAGAGATCATGGCTTTTATAGGGAAAAGACGCGGTTCCTTTTTCCCAATAACGCATGATATTTGGACTTGCCTCCACTACAGGGCGACTATCCCCATAGTTAATTTTTCCTTGGAGGCGATCAATAATATCGGCGACGGGTATTTTCGCATATTCGTCGCGTGATAAAATTTGTGCCATTTCTTGACGGTGTTCCATTTTGTCGCACCATTGTTGGGCTTCGATCACCGCTTTCAGAATCGCGATCGTTGTTTTGGGATGTTGTAGTGCCCAATCTCCGCGGAAAGAGAGCGCTTTTTCTGGGTGATCTTTCCACATTTCTCCTGTTACTAACGCGGTATAACCTACCTTTTGGTTAATAGCGCGTAAATGCCAAGGATCTCCTACACAAAAACCTTGGATATCTCCTGTTTGCATACTGGTGACTAATTGAGCACCAGGCACAATTTGAGTAATAACATCATTATCAGGATCGATACCGCCGGCGGCTAACCAATAGCGCAACATCATGTCACTGGTACCACCTTTAAAGGTATGGGCAAAACGCAGTTGTTTACCGCTTGATTTTGCCTCACTCACTTTACCTTTGAGTACAGAAGTATCAAGTTTTACGCCTGTATCTTTGAGAGTATTCGCGACGGAAATTCCTTGGCCGCCTACATTAAGACGCAGGGGCATCATCATGGGAATTTTCGCGTTTCCTTTGGTAACTAATCCCATTGCCATTAAATAAGGCATAGGTGTTAAAACCATTCCTGATTCTAACCCGCCCGCGGCTGGGCCGAGTTCTAATTTGTCCCGAATCACTGCCCATGAGGGTTGCTTTTGCAGCGTGACATCTAAACCCCATTTGGCAAAATAACCTTTTTCTTTGGCTATAATCAAGGGAGCCGCATCTGTTTGGCCTATGAAACCGATTTTGACTGTCTTGACTTCCGGCATTTGTTCCGGTGGAATGTTGGCTTTCGGAATTGCTATGCTTTGAGTATTACTATTGCCTTGATTTCCTGGCTCCGGGGGATTTCCCAGACAGCCTTTGAGCAATACTGAACCCATTGTCGACGCGATCGCGGTCATCATAAATTTACGTCGAGAAATTTCAGACATAAAATCTCCTTATTGCAAATAAAAGGTTTCGCAACACTTAACAAGGGGTTATTGACAATCGTGATAATAAGGGTATAAAAATCCTGTCTCCTGCTAGGGATCAGCAGAAAACGAATTCCAGAGGGATCAGTGGTTTATGGAAAAAAAACCTCCCTCCCTCAGACAACCCCATGAGTCACGAAGTTCTGTTTAAGTATTTTTTCTCACAAAGGCGGGGGACTTGTGTCTCTTTTTTTGTGATGTTTTTACCTTATCACGACTTTAAGAAAATAATTAAACAAAGATTAAATTCGATTGATAAGTATTTTTTGTAGGTTATGCGTACTATTTATGTAGGGAAGGATTATTTTCAATAAAGTCTGTTAATTGCGAATCGGGTGATATGGGGGTGTAATGATATCAACGGGCGCGATACAGCCCTTATCAGAAACCGGGTTTCTGAGATATCTCTGGTTTGGGGCGAAAATCTTTGAAAAGAAACCCGGTTTCTTTAGCCCTGGCGATCGCGCTTCTCCTGAGAAACCGGGTTTTTTGAGATATCTGATTTGAGCGAAAAATCTCTCAGAAGAAACCCGGTTTCTTTAGCCCTGGCGATCGCGGTGCATTTAATCTTGACAAAAATACTATTTTCAGTTACGATAAAGCTACTAAGATGTTAATTTATGCCCTATGAAACAAACCAACTTGCGGCAATTAAATGAACAAGTTTTGTTAGAGGAAACAGAACCTTTAGCAATAGAGTATAACGGACGGGTAGTTGGGTATTTTTATCCAGTGAGTGCAATAAGCGCGATCGCGCTTCATTGAGAAACCGGGTTTCTGGAGATATCTAAGCAGAAACCTGGTTTCTTCTCTTAGAGGGGTTCGTCGGTTATCCAGAGGACGTGCAAACCCACCTTAGCATCCGCGATCGTCTATATTTTCCTTTAGGCTAATTCAGAGATAATTTACGCTTAGAAACAGCGCAATCTTGCAAATAAAGATTAATTAGTTCCTGGGAAGATATACCTTTTTCCTGAGCCATCGTTTCAAAATATTCAATCACATCAATTCCTAAAGAAATCGTGATCTGTTTTTTTAACTGTTTAGCAAAAGGATTCGGTCTTTTTTTCATTTTTGACAGATCATATTCTGGTTCCATTTTTTTATCTCCTATATTCTTGACTTTCATTTTTAGTCGCTTTTCTGGCTGAGATAATTCTAATGATAGAATCTTCTTCTCTAAAACAATGAACTACAATTAATATTCTCATTTTAGAGCTTAGGCCCAGAAGTAAAAAACGTTCTTCTTCTTGGGAGTGATCCTCGTCCCAAAATTGAACGGCATAATCATCAAAGAAAACTGATTCAGCTTCTTCAAAAGAAATACCATGCTTTTGTTGATTAATTTTGTTTTTTTGCTCATCCCACTGAAAGGTTAGTCTATTCATTCTGGCAAAATATCATTCAATCTTTATCCTTAGTCATTAAACCATCTTTGAGAATTTTGATCATAGCCATTTATTGATGCTCCTATTTGTTCAGGTAATGGTTTAATTATAATTCAACAGCCTCCCTACTCCACACATACCTATGACAAACCGACTTCTCCTCTTATTGTACATCCTCCGCAACCGATCGCGCTTCGAGAAACGAGAAACCGGGTTTCTTGAGATATCTGGTTTTAGCCGAAAGTCTCTGAAAAGAAACCCGGTTTCTTTAGCCCTCGCGATCGTGCCTCTCCTGAGAAACGAGAAACCGGGTTAGAGGAGATATCTGATTTGAGCGAAAAGTCTCCCTGAAGAAACCCGGTTTCTTTAGCCCTCGCGATCGTGCTTCGAGAAACGAGAAACCGGGTTTCTTGAGATATCTGGTTTTAGCCGAAAGTCTCTGAAAAGAAACCCGGTTTCTTAGGCCCAAAACGATCGCGCTTCTCCTGAGAAACGAGAAACCGGGTTAGAGGAGATATCTGATTTGAGCGAAAAGTCTCTCAGAAGAAACCCGGTTTCTTTAACCCTCGCGATCGTGCTTCTCCTAAAAACGAGAAACCGGGTTAGAGGAGATATCTGATTTGAGGCGAAAATCTCTTTGAAGAAACCCGGTTTCTTTGGGGGAAAAAAGCGCGATCGCTCCTCTCCTGAGAAACCGGATTTATGAAGCATTAAATATGATATAATTGTTAGTAAAAATGAGGTCAATAGTGTTAAATATGAATTCATTTGCCGAGGGATTTATTGAAAAACAAACAATTAACCAAGGACTTCTCCAGACGATTCGCCTTATGGGAGAATATAAGGGCAAACAAGAATTATTTAAAGAGCAAGCTCCCCAAGTTATAAAAACCCTGCGCCAAGCGGCGATTATTCAAAGTACGGAGTCCTCTAACCGCATTGAAGGGATTACCGTCCCCTTGGAAAGGATTAAAAAACTGTTATCAGAAAAAACCACTCCACGAGATAGAAGTGAGCAAGAAATCGCGGGATATCGAGATGTGTTAACTACCATTCATAGCAGCTATTCTCATATTCCTTTTACCCCGAACATTGTTTTACAACTGCATCGCGATCTTTATCAGTTTTCTGTCAGTACAGGAGGGCGTTGGAAAACGGTAGATAATGAAATTAGTGCCACCTATCCTGACGGGAGTAAAGTAGTCAGGTTTCGCCCGACTCCTGCTTATAATACAAGGGCGATGGAATGTCTGCACCAACAGTTTAACCACCTTTGGGAGTCAGGGAAAATAGAACCTTTATTGCTGATTCCGACTTATATTTTAGATTTTTTGTGCATTCACCCATTTTTAGACGGAAATGGGCGGATGGCAAGGTTATTAACCCTATTGCTACTCTACAAAGCGGGTTATGAAGTCGGGCGGTTTATTAGTTTAGAGCGGATGGTGGAGAGAACAAAAGAAAGTTACTATGATACGCTTTATCTATCTTCCCAAAATTGGCACGAAGGGCAGCATAATTTATTATATTGGTGGGAATATTTTTTAGGAGTTATGTTGTTGTCGGCTTATCGAGAATTTGAGGAAAGGGTAGGATATGTTACCTCAGCAAAGGGAACTAAAACGGCAATGGTGTTGGATGCGATTAACAGTTTACCGAGGGAATTTTCGATTAAAGAATTGCAGGAAAGATGTCCTAAAGTTAGTATTGATTTAATGCGCCGTCTTCTGCGCCAACAGAGAGATGCTGGATATCTGGAATGTTTGGGGCGCGGGGTAGATGCTCGTTGGCGTAAGCAATAGGTATTCGGCACTGTGTGGGAGCGCGATCGCGCCTCTCCTGAGAAACCGGGTTTCTGGAGAGATGTGGTTTGAGGGGAAAATCTCTGAAAAGAAACCCGGTTTCTTTGAGGGGAAAAAAGCGCGATCGCGCCTCTCCTGAGAAACCGGGTTTCTGCGATATCTCTGATTTTCACCAAGAATCTCTGAAAAGAAACCCGGTTTCTTCCCTAAAATTCCTCTAACCAAGTTTGAATCGCCCCTAACAAATTATCCTGATTGGGGGGAACACCACGCAGAGGCGGTTCGAGGGGATCATCAGTTATCCAAGCAATGTGTAAACCCAGTTTAGCATCGGCAATTTTGCGACAGCAGGTGAGGAGTGGGGGATGAGGTTTACAGTTATGGAGAATTAGGGCTAGGTGGCGTTTTTGCAGTTGTTTTTTTACGGTGAGAATCTGTTGTTTGAGTTGGGCAAAATTGCTGACAGTGGGGATGTCTGTATCGGGGAGTGCGAGGGAGTAAATTAGGTTGCAAAGCTCTTGACAAATAGCGATCGTGTCTTTTTCATCTGCTAGGGATTAAAATATGGGGCGGTTTAAGTATTCCCATAGTTGTTGCCAGAGATTGCTTTGGGGTTTTGGTGTCGAAGTTGGTATTGGTGTTGGAGGTGTTGCTGATATTGGTGTTTCTTGGTGATGCCATGCCCTATAAAATTCTGGGTAAGACAGGTTTTGGGCGCATTGCCAAATCAGTTTGTAGGATTGTATGTAAATGTCGAATTTATTTTTGTAAATTTCATCAGTGAAGTTGCATTTTAGGTCAAAAAATACTTGGTAATATTGTTGTTTAGTCGCGATAATTTCATCCAAACTCCGGGCAACTATACTACGGGTATAATAATCAGAAGTTTCATTAAACAGTAGGATTAAACGATTGATTGCCGGCTCATTTCCCACGGCGATTTTACCCAAACTCTCGGCAACACCCCTAGGGGTAACTTCATCAGAAGTTTCATCAAGCAGTAGGATTAAACGATTGATTACCTCCTCATTTCCCACGGCGATTTTACCCAAACTCACGGCAACTCTCCAACGGGTAACTTCATCAGAAGTTTCATTAAGCAGTAGGATTAAACGCTTGATTGCCGGCTTATTTTCCACCACGATTTCACCCAAATGCTCGGCAACTCTCCTACGGGTATAATAATCAGAAGTTTCATTAAGCAGTAGGATTAAGCGATTGATTGCCGGCTCATTTCCCGCCGCAATTTTACCCAAACTCTCCGCAACTCTCCTACGGGTATAATCATCAGAAGTTTCATTAAGCAGTAGGATTAAACGATTGATTGCCGGCTCATTTCCTACCGCAATTTTACCCAAACTCTCCACAACTCTCCTACGGGTATATTTATCAGAAGTTTCATTAAGCAGTAGGATTAAACGATTGATTGCCGGCTCATTTCCCACCGCAATTTTACCCAAACGCTCGGCAACTATACTACGAGTATCTTTATCAGAAGTTTCATTAAGCAGTAGGATTAAACGATTGATTGCCGGCTCATTTCCCACCGCAATTTCACCCAAAATATCGGCAAAAATCCTACGGGTATCTTCATCAGAAGTTTCATTAAGCAGTAGGATTAAACGATTGATTGTCGGCTTATTTACTACCGCGATATTACGCAAAATATAGGCAACACTCCTACGGGTATCTTTATCAGAAGTTTCATCAAGCAGTAGGATTAAACGATTGATTACCTCCTCATTTCCCACCGCAATTTCACCCAAACTATTGACAACACTCCTACGGGTATCTTCCTCAGAATTTTCATTAAGCAGTAGGATTAAACGATTGATCGCCCTTTCTCTATCGGTTTCTACTAATATTGCCTCTGCCTCCTCTTCAATTTGATGAAAAAAGCCAACACACCTCCATTCAACAATTTGACTAACAATTGCATCAGCCCAACAACTATCTTTAAATTCAGGAACTATTACCCCCGCAAAAAAATAGGCACGATATTCATAAAAACCTCTATCAACTTGAGGATAATTCCAACTGCCACCACAACCATCATCAAAATTTACCAGCTTTTCAATAAACGCCTCTTTCTTCTCCTTCTCCAGATTCTCCCGCCCAAACCACAGCAAAATCACCTCTTTCCACTGCTTCTCAAAAATCCGATAAGTCCCCAAACTAGGATTATCCGGTACATGATGCAAAAAATAACCCCAATCATCCACCGCCAACGCGGCAAAATACTCCTGAAACGTCGGATGATAAAACGCATAAACCCGCTCATCGGGATTTTCCACCGCCACCCCCACCAAATTCAACCAACCCAACTGCAACGCCAAGCAAAAGATCGGTTGATCTTTTTTTCCCAAAACCTCCCTTACCAAACCTTCCTTTAACCGAAACCGAGACTCAGATTGCTCCATCCCCCGCAGCGCCAACCTGCCCAACGCGGCATTTAACTCTTCCTGCTTCTCTTCAGTGGTGGGAAATGCTTCTTGCTTCCACTCATACAACGCCTCGACAAACTGCCGATACAACCCCGCCTTGGTTTCCGGTAAACTCCCCTGACGAATTTGCCAAGCGCGACACAACAGCGCCAACCGCAGGGGATTTCTCACCGTATCCCGAATCCGCTCTTTTCCTGCTTGGGCTAATTCTGCCAGCAACCGCTCCCCTGAATCTGGGTGAGGAGCAAACCAGCGCTGAATAAATTGTCTCACCCCATCGGGGTAGTCAAAATCGAGATTGCGATAAACATCAAACCCTTCCAGGGCGTTTTTCCCCGCATCCCAGACATTCTGGCGACAAGTCACCACCACCCGCGCAGAAGCAACCCACCCGCGAATCTGAGCCGCCACCGTCGCCAGGGGGTTGCCACTCGCCCCCATTTCATCCACCGCGTCCAGCAACAACCACACTCGCCCACTGTTAAACAGAGATATTAGTGCATCTTCCATTTCCGGTGTTATCCGCACACGCAGAGCATCATCCTTGAGCCACTTTTGCAACAGGTACTCCTCAACACTTAGCCCCTGCAAATCTGCCAAAGACACCCAAATTGCCACATCTTGCTCTGTCTCCGCGGCTACCCATTGGGCTATTTTCTGTAATAGTGTGGTTTTCCCCGCACCTGGTTCCCCCGTCACTGCTAACCTGCGCCCTTGACTTTTGGGACTTTGCCCCTGTTTCAGCACTTGCCCAAAAAACTCATCATTTTTATAATTGCGGGTGACTTCTTCTGGCTGATAAAATTGGGAACCTTCCTCTGAGGAAACCTCCCCAGAGCGTTTTTCTTTCTTTACCTTTTCTACCAATCCCAGAGGCACATAAATATCATCAAAAGTAAACTCTACCCCGTCGCCCGTGGTGAGGGGATTGGTGGTGAGTTTTTGTCTTTCTGCTAAGGCGTTTTGACAGATTTCCTGCCAATTAATCCCCGCTTCAATTCCCCGTAACCCTTGCCAAGTGACGGGATTTTCTGCCGGATTTTGACAAATAAGAGGCAACCAACTTGCACAGGGAAAATCTTTTTCTAATCCGTGTAAACGTTCTCGCGCTTCTCTAACAGAAATATATAAAGATTTACCATGAGAAAATGAATTTAAAAAATATTTCAAGAATTCTTTAGCCACTAAATCGGGTACAGGTTCCCGCATCACTATAATTTGAGGAATCTGTAACTCGGTTAAATCTCTAGCAATTCCTAACCCATCACAGGAATTGAAAATCGCTAACTGTAACCCTCGTTCAATCGCCTTTTGTAGAGCATATTTTAAATCGGGAATCGTCAAACTTTCTTTAGAATTAATATACATTTTTCCCGTTGTGCCATCGGGTTTACTGCTACTATGTCCGGCAAAAAATAAAATATCCCATCCTTTCTCATCCCAAAGGTTTTCGTTAAATTCCTGGCGATTAGGTTCTACTAAAAACACCGTTTCAGCATCGGATAAATTTTCCCAAAACCGCTTATCTGCATCAATATCAATGGCAAGACCTGTTTCAGGATGAGATCGATCACCCAATATCCCCAATATCCGTACTTTAGGTTTAGGTTGCACCGACTTCTCCACCCGCTCAAATGCAGGAGTAGAAAGCACCACTTCTGCCAAACGGTAAGTGTCAAATAAATTCCACAAACACCAAGGTAGTCGCCGCAATAGGGGATTTTCCGTCTGAATAATCACCCGCACCCTATCATCAGTTTTTATCTTTTCCAGAAACTTCTCTTTAATAGGGCGAAAAATATCTGAATTAAGCCAATTATTCAATGCTTCAGTTAATTTGGGTGCGACTCTGTTAACACCATCAATAAAATCTTGCCGAGAAATCTTTTGTCTTTTTCCTGCTTTTCTATCTTTGAGACTTGGTAAATTGATTTGTCTGAGGTTGCTAAATTCATTATACTCCAACCGCCACTGTTCAGATAATTCGGGCAGTTGCTGTTGATGAGGTAGTTTACCATCGAGGGAGGTGTGGACGCGATCGCCGTTTTCCGATATCTGCAAATTGACCGGAAATCCTTGCTCAAAACTGCCTTCGCCAATTTTAATAATAACCAAATTTTCCATAGTCATAGTCTGTTAATCATCTGTAACTATTATTACCACATCGGACAATAATTGAGACAGAAGAAACCGGGTTTCTTTACAAAAATTTTAATTTCACCGAGAGATGACATGAGAAACCCGGTTTCTCAGAGATATCTGGTTTTCACCAACAGTCTCTCAGATCTAACCCGGTTTCTTTGGCCGCCAAAAGCCCGATCGCGCCGAGATTGCCCATTTCCATGAAATCTAGTAAAATAATGTAGAGAGTTCAGTATTTGGCAATAATCAACTAAATGCTATAGAGGAAAAAATCATGTCAACAGTTGTTGATATCGGTACGCTGATTGTGCGTTCAAATGAAATCTGTGGCAACAGTCCTCGCATTGCCGGAACCCGGGTAACAGTAGGCAGAATAGCTACTTTGTGGAAGCAAGGAATAACTCCAGAAGAAATGCTAGAAAATTGGGGATATTTGAGTCTCGCACAGATTTATGCCGCGTTAGCTTACTATCATGCTAATAAAAATGAAATTGAGGCGATTTTAGCCGCAGAATTAGCAGATTATGAGCGTTTAGAAGCTGAATATTCTAGTGAGGATAAAGCATCAACATGAGTAATATTCGTCTTTATTTTGATGAATATATTATGGAAAAAGCACTCGTTCAAGCTTTGCGAGTGCGTGATATTGATGTGATGACGGTAGGGGAAACTGGCAGAGTAGGAGAAAGTGATGAAGCCCAACAGAATGTATGGGCAACTGTTCAAGGCAGAGTTTTATATAGTTCTAATATCGGTGATTTCTGTCGTTTACATAATGATTTTATCGGGTAAGGAAGAGCTCACGCGGGAATTATTCTTGTCTCTCAACAGCGTTATTCACTTGGGGTTAAATTGCAGGGTATTTTAAGATTAATTGACAACAAGTCTGCGGAAGACATGGTAAATCAATTAGAGTTTTTTAGTAAATATTTAAGGGATTAAGGAGAGGCGCGATCGCGTCCCTTATCAGAAACCGGGTTTCTTGAGATATCTCTGGTTTTCACCAACAGTCTCTCAGCAGAAACCCGGTTTCTTTAGCCGCCAAAAGCGCGGGCCCCTTATCAGAAACCGAGTTTTTGTCAAGATATCTAGTTTTGGCAAAGTCTCTCAGAAGAAAACGGGTTTCTGAAACTTCTGGGTAGGCTATCTCTCACTTGTCTTATTCTGTACATAAGCTAGGCCGAATTTTCAGCCAGAAAGATTAGCCGCCATTGCTAAAGATTTATCAAGTGCGGTTAACTGATGCTCTGGAGATAAAGCTTCTGCATCTATCAATTCTTTGATTTTCTCAAAAATCAAAACTTCTTCTTCTTTTTGATCGGTTAATTTATCGTAAAAATAAGGATCAGAAAACCATTGCTTAAAGGCAACTTCTAACAACCCGTTCGGATGAATTTTCAACCCCCAATAGATAGACATTCTGTTATCAACTACTTCAAATAACGGCGCAGGACTACGCATCGGATAATACATATAGTTATCCTCGCAGATATAGTACCAAACCTGTCCTTGTTTGACGGAGAAGGCATAAACAATATAGTCTTTGCCAACTGTTAGGGGAAATTCCATTTCTTTTTTGTAACCTCTTCTTAGATCGAGGTAACTTTCAGGAAGAGATGATCCGGTATTGGCGATACAACGAATTTTCATAGTTAGACATTTTACAGGTTTTTCGGTGCTATTTTGGGATGTACAGAGGCTCCATTAATTTCAAAGGCTTGGTTACTTGTCATTTTATCCCAATCTTCAGGATTACCGCCATAAATAGCTACCAGTCTGGGAGCATCTCCGAGTAGTTTATCTGCACCAATTTGAATTGGTCTACAATTACCTGCTTGAGCGTCTTGTAGGAGGAGTCGCTCTTGTAAGTTACTGGGAATTTCATCGGGAATTGCACCTGTGATCACGATAGGTTGAGTTTAGGAAAGGTAGGAGATATCAATGATAAGGGTTTCGCGATACCGTCTCAGTAGTCAGAAACCGGGTTTCTTGAGATATCTCTGGTTTTCACCAACAGTCTCTCAGCAGAAACCCGGTTTCTTTAGCCGCCAAAAGCGCGATCGCGTCCCTTATCAGAAACCGGGTTTCTCAGAGATATCTGGTTTTCCTCAACAGTCTCTCAGAAGAAACCCGGTTTCTTTAGCCGCCAAAAACCCGATCGCGCTTCACCCTCGAAACCGGGTTTCTCAGACAATACCTTCGCCAAACCTAAAAAACGATTTTTATGAATTAGGTTGGGTTGAGGTACGTTTGCGCGGCTGAAGAAATTCAACCCGCGGAGGCGGGTTTCCTCTGTTTAGCCGCGGTTTCAACCGCCCGCTCTCAGAAGAAAACCCCCCTCACTCTCACAGAGACTTGACAGAATCACAGAGAGATGCAATAATAAGAGATTGTGTCCAAACCCTGCTCGGATCAGGTTCAGACATTACAAACGCTCCCAAGCCAGACAGCCCAAGAGCTACCTGTACGGCAACATTCAGCAAAATGCCATGACTTACGCAATAATTGAAACAGGCGGCAAACAACTCCGCGTTGAACCCGGTCGCTTTTACGATATCGAACTCCTACACGCCGAACCCGATCAAAAAATCACCATTGATAAGGTTTTACTCGTGCAGCATGATGATAATATTCACATCGGTCAACCTCTGGTAACAGGTGCAACGGTAGAAGGCACCGTTTTACGTCATTTCCGGGGTCGTAAAGTGATTATCTATAAGATGCGTCCTAAAAAGAAAACCCGGAAAAAACGCGGTCATCGTCAAGAAATTACCCGTTTTATGATTGATTCTATCTCTCTCAACGGGAACGCGATCGCGTCAAAAGAAAGCTAATCTTTTTGGCCAATAGCTACAGGTTTAAACAAACCTGTGCATCTTTGTATCAAAATTTCACAATAGATAATAGAGATTCAGTAGAGGAAACTATGGCTCATAAGAAAGGTACAGGTAGTACACGCAACGGCCGCGACTCAAACGCCCAACGTTTAGGAGTCAAACGTTACGGCGGCCAAGTTGTCAAAGCCGGTAACATCCTGGTACGTCAACGTGGTACAAAATTCCATCCGGGTAATAACGTTGGAATCGGCAGAGATGACACCATTTTCGCCCTTGTTGATGGTATTGTCGCCTTTGAAAGAAAGGGCAAAACCCGTCAAAAAATCAGCGTTTATCCCGTTGTAGCTCCTGTTTAATTAACATCCTAGGGGTGAGGATTTCCTCGCCTCTAGTAAAAATCGTGAATTTTGTAGTTTTATTGAGCCAAAGACAGGGCATTAATATCTGTATCCATAATTAAATGGATATTACGACTAATTTTCTCAATATCCCAATCCCACCAACGAATTTCTAAAAGTTGCGCGATCGCGTCTTGACTAAAACGATATTTCAGCAGAGACGCGGGATTACCACCCACCACACTATAAGGTTCAACATCTTTCACCACAACCGATCGCGCCGCGATAATACAACCATCCCCAATTCTCACCCCAGGCATAATCAAAGAATCATAACCAATCCAGACATCATTACCAATAACAATATCCCCTCGACTGGGAATATTCATTAACTGCTCCATCGCGTTTTCCCAACCCTTACCAAACACCGGAAAAGGATAAGTAGAAATCGCGTCCACCTTGTGATTAGCACCATTCATTATAAATTTAACACCCGTAGCAATAGCACAAAACTTACCAATAATCAAGCGATCAGTACCATAATTATATAAAACATTACGTTCAAACCCTTCAGGATCAACGGGATCATCATAATAAGAATAATCGCCGACAATAATATTCCCAGACTTGATAAAATTTTTAATAAAACAAACCCGACGATGATCCTCCATAGGATAAGGTCGATTTGGGTTAGGGCCAAATTGAGATTCTGTCATAAATTTCGCCTCCCTAATCACGTTCATTAATCAAATACCCATCTTAAATCTAACACATTCTATCATGTCAATAGCACCCTGGCGATCGCGTCTTTCTGGAGCCCTTCATCGTAACCGAAGTTTAATCTATTCCCGTTATGTACAACTAGCAACCGTTCGTTTAGATGGAACACCCGCGAATCGAACCATAGTTTTTCGAGGATTTTTAGAAGAGACAAACAGCCTCAAATTTATCACAGATACGCGCAGTCAAAAAACAGAAGAAATCCACCATAATAATCAGGGAGAAATTTGTTGGTATTTGCCCCAAACCCGTGAACAATTTAGAATAACAGGTAAATTAATTCTCGTAGGAGAAAACCATAAAAACCCAGAATTAATAAAAGCACGAGAAAGCCTATGGCAAGAAATATCTGATGCGGCAAAAACACAATTTTCCTGGCCAGAACCCCGACAAAAAAGAGGCAATCCAGAAGAATTTAATCCCCCAGAGTCCCACCTAATCAAACCCGTATCAAATTTCTTATTATTATTACTAGAACCCGAAAAAGTAGATCACTTAGAATTAAGAGGCGAACCCCAAAATCGTCATCTTTATTGGCAAAATCAAGAAGGTATTTGGTTAAGTGAAGTTGTCAACCCTTAACAAATTTATTGTTCCCATTTTTGGTAAATAGAAATCTTCTAAGTTAGGTTGACGGGAAAAAAGAGAAGAGAAGAAACTCGATATTCTTTCAACATAGAAATTAGACATCTCCAAAAACTACAGTAGGGTAGGCATCCTGCCTGCCTTCAACAGTAGGGTAGGCATCCTGCCTGCCTTCAACAGTAGGGTAGGCATCCTGCCTGCCTTCAACAGCAGGGTAGGCATCCTGCCTGCCTTCAACAGCAGGGTAGGCATCCTGCCTGCCTTCAACAGTAGGGTAGGCATCCTGCCTGCCTTCAACAGTAGGGTAGGCATCCTGCCTGCCTTCAACAGTAGGGTAGGCATCCTGCCTGCCTTCAACA
>JBEDKD010000474.1:0-27762 GCA_041172365.1 Cyanobacteriota bacterium
TCGGGTGAACCCGCCCCATCCCCACCGACAATTGCTAATAAATTTCATTTAATCCTTGGGGTGGGGCGGGTTTATTGAGGTTATTTGTTGGTGGGAAACCTTCGGGTGAACCCGCCCCTACAGGTTTTCTGCACAGTTTTACCCAGAATTTCACCTAACATTTCACCATTGATGTAGGGGTTCGCCAATATCTGTGCCACCAAACTCTCAGGCCGGAAAACCCGCCCCATCCCCACCGACAATTGCTAATTAATTTCATTTAATCCTTGGGGTGGGGCGGGTTTATTGAGGTTGTTTGTTGGTGGGAAACATTCGGGTGAACCCGCCCCTACAGCGATCGCGTCTCTAGGGTAGGTTGGGTTGAGCGCAGTGAAACCCAACACCAAACTTTGATAAGTTGGGTTTTGCGCTACGCGCACCCCAGGGGAACGTGCCTCAACCCAACCTACATGATAAATAATGTCAATTTAGATACAAACATCTGTGATTAACTCTGGTTTATCCTAATGGTACAACGATCGCGATCATAAGCCGATCCAATTCCTCACAGAAACAGAAACCAGGTTTCTTCACAAAAATTCCGAATATCCGCTAAGTTGTAACACAGACAAATTTTTAGGTTCCTCTGCCTAAGTATTGACAAATTGACCACTTTAAGCTAAAGACAAACATGAACCATCGAGAACTTCCCCAAAAACAAGGACTCTACGATCCCCAGTTTGAACACGATGCCTGCGGTGTAGGGTTTATTGTCCATAAAAAAGGGCAAAAGTCCCACGATATCGTCGAACAAGCCCTCACCATCCTCCTCAACCTGGATCACCGAGGCGCGTGCGGTTGTGAAGTTAACACAGGAGACGGCGCGGGTATCTTAATGCAGATCCCCGATAAATTCCTACGAAAAGTAGCATCGGAAGTTAACATCACCTTACCAGAACCAGGTCAATATGGGGTAGGTATGGTTTACACTTCCCCCGATCCAGTCATACGGGCAAAAAGCCAAGAAATTTTAGAAGCCATTGTCGCTCAAGAAGGTCAAAAAGTCTTAGGTTGGCGAGATGTACCCACAGATAACTCCTCCCTGGGTGATACCGCGAAATCCAGTGAACCCTTTATGCGTCAGGTGTTCATCCAACGCGCCCCCGAAATCACTGATGACTTAGAATTTGAACGCAAACTTTATATTATCCGCAAGGAAACTCATACACAAATTCGCATCCCCAAGATTGACACCCTCTGGTATATCTCCAGTCTCTCCTGTCGTACTCTTGTCTATAAAGGGATGTTAATGCCCGTACAAGTGGGCAACTATTACCCCGATCTCCATGATCCTGATCTGGAAAGTGGACTCGCGTTAGTCCATTCCCGCTTCAGTACCAATACTTTCCCCAGTTGGGAGCGATCGCACCCCTATCGCTATATCGCCCATAATGGAGAAATCAACACCCTCCGCGGCAATATTAACTGGATGCACGCGCGTCAATCTCTTTTCGAGTCCGAATTATTTGGGGATGATATCAAAAAAATCAAACCCATTATTAACATTAATGGCAGTGACTCCACGATTTTCGATAATGCCCTAGAATTACTGGTACTCGCGGGACGCTCTTTACCCCACGCGGTAATGATGATGATCCCCGAACCTTGGACTGCCCATGAGTCGATGAGTGATGAGAAAAAAGCCTTCTACGAATATCACTCCTGTCTGATGGAGCCTTGGGATGGCCCCGCGTCGATCGCGTTTACCGATGGCACAGTCATGGGTGCAGTGCTCGATCGTAACGGTTTACGCCCTTCGCGTTATTATGTCACCAAAGACGACTTAGTGATCATGGCATCCGAAGCCGGAGTATTGCCAATTGAACCAGAGCGGATAGAATCTAAAGGAAGAGTACAACCTGGCCGGATGTTGCTAGTCGACACCGCCCAAGGCCGTATCATCTCCGATGAAGAAATTAAACACCAAATCGCGACCGAAAATCCCTATCGCGAATGGCTTAATCAACATAAAGTCGAACTGGGGCAACTCAAAGACGCGCCAGAAGTCCCCAAAACAGACCCCAAAACCCTTGTACAACGCCAAACCGCCTTTGGTTATACATTTGAACAACTGCGCCTATTAGTGACTCCAATGGCAAAAGATGGAGTCGAAGCCGTGGGATCAATGGGTACGGATACGCCCCTCGCGGTGCTCTCCGATCGCCCCAAAATCCTTTATGACTACTTCCAACAACTTTTCGCCCAAGTTACTAACCCCCCCATTGACTCCATCCGTGAAGAAATCATTACTTCCGCGGTAACAACCATCGGAGCCGAGCGCAATTTACTCAAACCCGTACCCGAAAGTTGTCATCTGATTGAGTTAAAAACCCCCATTCTCACTAACGAAGAACTGGCTAAACTCAAATATGTCAATGAGGGCGATTTTAAGTCCATTACTATCCCCATTTTATTTAACCCCAAAGATGGGGTAAAAGGGATGGAAAGCGTCTTAGAGGCGATTTATACACAGGTAAATGACGCGATCGCCTCTGGTATCAATATCATCATCCTAAGCGATCGCGGTATTGACAAAGACAATGCACCGATTCCCGCGTTACTCGCGGTATCAGGTTTACATCACCACTTAATCCGAGAAGGAACGCGTACACGAGTCGGTCTTGTATTAGAATCAGGGGAACCCCGTGAAGTGCATCATTACGCGCTCTTAATCGGTTATGGCTGTGGCGCGATCAATCCCTATCTCACCTTCGAGACAATAGAGGATATGATCAGTCAAGGCTTAATCCCCGATATTGATGCCAAAAGCGCCTTTAAGAATTACATCAAAGCGGCCACCAAAGGCGTAATCAAAGTCGCGTCCAAAATTGGCATTTCCACCATTCAAAGCTATCGCGGCGCGCAAATCTTTGAAGCGATCGGACTCAACAAATCCGTCATTGATAAATACTTTACATGGACTTCATCACGCATTGAAGGTGTAGATTTATCCGTGATTGCAGAAGAAGCAATCTTACGTCATAGTCACGCGTTCCCCGATCGCGTCTCCGATGGACATACCCTAGACGTAGGAGGCGAATATCAATGGCGTAAAGACGGTGAGCCCCATCTCTTTAGCCCCGAAGTCATTCATACATTGCAACAAGCGGTACGCGCCGGTAATTATGAGACATTCAAACAATACGCGTCTCTGGTAAACGAACAAAGTCAGAAACATTACACCCTCCGCGGTTTGTTAGAATTTAAACAACGCGAAGCCATCCCCATCGAAGAAGTCGAACCCATTGAAGCCATCCTGAAACGCTTTAAAACAGGCGCGATGAGTTATGGCTCCATCTCCAAAGAAGCCCATGAAGCCCTCGCGATCGCGATGAATCGCATCGGCGGTAAATCCAACACCGGAGAAGGGGGAGAAGATCCCGATCGCTACACTTGGACAAATGAAGAAGGCGATTCCAAAAATAGCGCGATCAAACAGGTAGCATCAGGCCGTTTTGGTGTCACCAGTTTATATCTTTCTCAGGCCAAAGAAATACAAATTAAAATGGCCCAGGGAGCCAAACCCGGTGAAGGGGGACAATTACCCGGAGGTAAAGTCTATCCTTGGATCGCGAAAGTGCGTCACTCCACTCCGGGTGTCGGATTGATTTCACCCCCACCTCACCACGATATTTACTCCATTGAGGATCTCGCGGAATTAATCCACGACTTGAAAAACGCCAATCGTGACGCTCGTATCAGTGTCAAACTGGTATCAGAGGTAGGAGTAGGAACGATCGCGGCGGGAGTATCCAAAGCCCACGCGGATGTAGTATTAATTTCCGGTTTTGATGGAGGTACGGGTGCATCGCCTCAGACTTCCATCAAACACGCGGGTATTCCTTGGGAATTAGGGCTCGCGGAAACCCATCAAACCCTCGTTTTGAATAACCTACGATCGCGCATTGTGGTAGAAACAGACGGGCAATTAAAAACCGGGCGAGATGTAGTGATTGCCGCGTTACTCGGTGCAGAGGAATTTGGATTTTCCACCGCGCCCCTGGTAACACTCGGTTGTATTATGATGCGAGTTTGTCATAAGAATACCTGCCCCGTGGGAGTCGCGACACAAAACCCAATTTTGCGTAAAAATTTCACAGGCGATCCTCAACATACCGTAAACTTTATGAAGTTTATCGCCCAGGAAGTCCGCGAAATCATGGCACAATTGGGTTTCCGTACCTTCAACGAAATGATCGGCCACACTGAGATCCTCGAAGCCAAACACGCGATCGAACATTGGAAAGCCAAGGGTATCGATCTTTCTAATATCCTCTATCAACCCGAAGTCGGAGCAGAAGTAGGCCGTTATTGTCAGATCCCACAGGATCACGGTTTAGAGAAATCCCTCGATATGACAGTCTTATTGGAGCTCTGTAAAGACGCGATCGAGAAAGGAGAAAAAGTCAACGCGACATTACCCATTCGCAATATCAACCGAGCCGTCGGGACCATCTTAGGCAATGAAATCAGCAAACGCCACTGGGAAGGTTTAACAGATGATACCATTCATTTGCACTTCCAAGGGAGCGCGGGTCAAAGTTTTGGCGCCTTCGTGCCCAAAGGCGTCACCTTAGAATTAGAAGGCGACGCGAATGACTATCTCGGTAAAGGTTTAAGCGGCGGTAAAATCATTGTGTATCCCCCCAAAGCTTCCACCTTTGTTGCAGAAGAAAACATCATCGCGGGTAACGTCGGACTCTATGGTGCTACCAGTGGAGAAGTTTATCTGCGGGGTATCGTGGGTGAGCGTTTTGGAGTGCGTAACTCCGGTGTCAACGCGGTTGTCGAAGGAGTAGGCGATCACGCGTGCGAATACATGACTGGGGGCAAAGTAGTTGTGCTGGGTAATACCGGGCGCAATTTTGCCGCGGGAATGAGTGGCGGTATCGGATATATCCTTGATGAGAAAGGAGACTTCGCGACTCGTTGTAATATGTCAATGGTGGCACTGGAAACCTTGGAAGATCCCGAAGAGATCAAGGATCTTTACGAGATGATCCAGAAGCACATTGAATATACCGGAAGTGAGAAAGGCGCGAAAGTGTTGGCAAATTGGAAAGAGAATGTGCCCAAATTTGTCAAAGTGATGCCGAAGGATTATAAGCGGGTATTACAGGCGATCAAGAATGCTTTAGAGGAAGGCTTGAGTGGCGATGACGCGCTCACGGCGGCTTTTGAAGCTAATGCTCGTGATGTTGCCCGTATTGGTGGTGGCTAAGATTCACAGATAGGAAAAGAGGCGCGATCGTGTCTCTTTTCCTATCAACTTATCTCTCTTTTCTTACCTTTGTGCCTTTGTGTCTTTGTGGTGATATTTTCCTTAAGGTTTATGTTAGGTAACAGCCTCAAACCTAGGGAGTTAAGAAAATAGGAAAGGAGGCGCGATCGTCTCTTTTGCGATTAAGTTATCTCTCTTTTATTACCTTTGTGCCTTTGTGCCTTTGTGGTGATATTTTCCTTAAGGTTTATGTTAGGTAACAGCCTCAAACCTAGGGAGTTAAGAAAATAGGCAAAGAGGCGCGATCGTCTCTTTTGCAATTAAGTTATCTCTCTTTTATTACCTTTGTGCCTTTGTGCCTTTGTGGTGATATTTTCATGTGTAGGTTGGGTTGAGGCACGTTCCCCTGGGGTGCGCGTGGAGCAAAACCCAACATCGAAAGTTGGTAGTCCTGCATAACTAATGATGCAGTTCTATGTAATCCTTTTTGTATAAGGATTGAGGAAGCTAAAAGCCTGACTTTTGCACCACTACCCTCATCTTTATCCTAACCCAGTGAGCCTCAACCCAATAAATTAGCCTAGACGTGCTACTACAAAATCAGCGATCTAACTATACGATCGGCGTACAACGAGATTGTTAGACTTCTATTTTAAAGCTGCAATCAGTAAATCCGCGACAGCCCCACCAGATGCAGGATTCTGCCCAGTAATGAGTCTCTGATCTTCAACAGCAAAACCTGCCCAAGGCTCATCTGCTTTTTTGTAAATAGCTCCTCGTGCTACTAATTCTGTTTCTGTTAGGAAAGGAACAAATTGATCTAGTCCCGCCAGCTTCTCTTCCTCATTGGAAAAACCAGTGACTTCTTTATCTTTAATAAGCAACGCTCCACTTGACAATTTGATATTCAGCAAGCCCGCGGCACCATGACAGACTGAAGAGACAAAACCACCCTTTTCATAAATTTTTTGACTGATGGATTGTAGTGCCTCATTATCAGGAAAATCCCAGATCACACCATGACCGCCAGCGTAATAGATCGCAACGTAGTGATCGGGATTCACTTCACTGGGTTTGAGTGTAGCCCCAAGACGATTCATAAATTCTTTCTTCTGATACCATTCCCAATCAATGGGATCTGCCATTTCAAGACTGTGGGGATCAATCGGTGTATATCCACCCTCTGGGCTAACGTAATCAATTTCATAGCCAGCCTCTTCGACTTTCTTGACAAAGTGAACAGCCTCTCCAAGCCACAAACCAGTTGCTCGATTCAGGTTTGGATACTTTTCAACACTGGTGAGAACGACAAGTATTTTCTTAGTCATGATGTTTTTTTCTTGCTTTACTTAGGGTACTTCGATAGACAAATTTAATCAAGGTGAGTCCTAAAATAAAGACCCACCCTAATAATAATACTACATACTACACCAAAACCTCCTCAAGCTTAGGCTTCTTCTCCACAGGAATGACCAGACAAAATTCCTCAAAACCCTCAATTTCATTAAAATCAACCTTATTAAGCCACAGCAAACTCCGTAAATTTACGAGTTTCAGGATCAGAAAACGCTAAAACAATATCAGATTTTGGCACACCTTCCCTTAATAACTCATGGGCAATACCTTCCTCAGTCCAATTATAAATTTTCTCATTTTTAATGCGAACATAAACATGAGTATTATTAACTTTTTTTTGTTAATTCAATCAATGCTACGCCAACAAATCAAATAAGTAGAATAATGTGAAAAAATGAGGTGAACTGAAAAAAAGTCGTTAACCCGTTAGGAAAATTTTTTACAGCCCTTATTTGAGAAAAAGAGTAGTGGAGTATGTAGAAACTGGTGGTTGTATCGCCCAAGATGCTGTCATTTTTCAGGTGCGTTCAATAGTGTCTCTTTTTTATTTGAAATGACTATATCTTCCTAAAGATTTTATTATGGGGCATAGTTTCCCGATCATATCCGGGTCGATTAGCCTTAAGAAAAACCCCTGAAAGTATTGGTAATAAAGTTGGGTCATCATCGGCGATCGCGACTTAACTTGAGAAGACTCCTTTGAGTCATTATCAAGTACAATTTATACCAAATTAGATGAGCTTACCCTGGCAATGATATCGCCAAGCCAACCACAGGTACTTTTGAGTTAGAGCCAACATCATTAAATCAAAGTCAAGTCGTTGAGTCTGGTTGGAAGTGGGAAAAGAGAGCCTATTAATAAAATCGAGGTAATTATGTTATAATGATTAATAAATCTCTCTGTATTGACTATGATTCAATTAGATGATAATCTTGATATATGAATTAGGGATAACCGATGGACTACCAAGATATTATTACAATTGAACCCGGTAAATGAAGTGGTAAACCCTGTATCAGAGGGATGCGGATCACAGTGTATGATATTTTAGAGTATCTGGGGGGCGGTATGACGCAAGAAGAGATTTTGGAACATTTTTCAGAACTTAGCTCCGAAGATATTAAAGCCTGTCTTGCTTTTGCTGCTGATCGTGAGAAAAAGTTATTTGTGGCATCCCTGTGAAACTCATTTTAGAGGAAAACCTCTCTGACAGAATTATTGCGCGTATTATAGATTTGTATCCGGGTTCCGCACAGGTTAAAACATTGGAGTTTACCCATACTGATGATATCCTGATCTGGGAATACGCGAAAGTGCATGATTTTGTCATCGTTTCTAAAGACTCTGATTTTCATCCGCGTATTCTTCTTTTCGGTCATCCACCAAAATTTATTTATCTCCGCATTGGCAACAGCCCAACCTCCAGAATTATGCGAGATAACTTTGACATCATAAGGCAGTTTGGAGATAGTCCACTCGAAAGTCTTTTAGTGCTAGGATAAGGAAACGTGCAATAGCTTTAATAATTCTGATTTCTCTGATTATGACTCAGTTACTTGAACAAGCTATAGAAAAATTAAAGACACTCAAGGAGGAGGCACAAGACACGATCGCGTAGCCCTTGGCTTGAGCGCGATCGTGGCACTCATTCTCGAAGAAAAGGAAAACTGTAATGAAGAATTTAGGGTTAAATGAGTATAAACAACAAATAGCCGATTTTTACAGCCGTAGAAGTCATAATTATGATGAAAGTGACTGGCATTATCAAATAGCTTGTCGCTTAGTTAAATATGCACAAATTAGTAGTGGACAATCCGTTTTAGATATTGCTACTGGTACGGGGATGGTTGCCCTAGAAGCGGCTACAATTGTTAATACACAAGGGCGAGTCATCGGTGTTGATATTTCGGAGGGGATGCTAGAGCAAGCCCAACAGAAAGCTAAAGCATTAAACCTCAAAAATGTTGAATTTATACTAGCAGATGCGGAAAAACTCAATTTTGCCTCTAACAGTTTTGATCGCGTCTTATGTGCATCGGCGCTGATCTGGATGACAGATATCGTCGCGGCCTTACGTCTGTGGGGGCAATTTCTAAAAACCGATGGGATTATCGGGATTCATGTGTTTGCCGATACCGCGTTTGTGGGGAGTAATATTCTCCAAAATATCGGAGAAAAATACGGAGTTTCCCTCACATTTAGTAAACCGACGGGGACAATTGAGAAATGTCAAAAATTACTCACAGCCGCGGGTTTTGAAGTGATTGAAATTAAAACCGAGCAAGATGGTAGTTATATTACTTTAGAAGAAGCCAAGAAAATGTGGGGAATTAATGGTACTCCCGCCCCCGGACAATTTCCTCATCCCTTAAGTCAACTTTCCTGGGGGCAACAAGAACAAATACACCAAGAGTTTGATGCCGCAATTGAGGCATTAGTCACTCCTAAAGGTATTTGGAATGATATCACGACTTTTTTTATCTTAGGAAGACGCTCCCCTGTTGGCTTTTAGGTAAAAATATATGGAACTTCTCTCGCTTACGGAATAAACTCTGTAGGGGACGATCGCGACTGGTGCTGATAGTTGAGGTGTTGGTGAGGCACGATCGCGACTGGTGCTGATAGTGGAGGTGTTGGTGAGGCGCGATCGCGTATCTGAAAAAATTCTGGAGATGAAAGATACACAGGAGCATTCTCGCGTAAGATACGTTGGCTACAGCATAACCTCCCACAGCCCCTATAAAATTTATTCTATCATCCAAAATCGACCCTATCCAAAATTGACAGAGGAGACAAAGAATGGGAAAGCCCACAGGCTTTATAGAATATACGCGTGAGTTACCCTCCGAACTCGCGCCCCTCGATCGCGTCCATAACTGGGACGAATTTCACTTACCCATGCCCGATGAGAAACTGCGAACTCAGGGGGCCCGTTGTATGGATTGTGGCACACCCTTTTGTCACACAGGAACCCTGATTAGTGGAATGGCAAGCGGTTGTCCGATCAATAACCTCATCCCAGAGTGGAATGACTTAGTATATCGCGGCCTTTGGCACGAAGCCCTTGATCGCCTCCACAAAACCAACAATTTCCCCGAATTTACCGGCCGAGTTTGTCCCGCGCCCTGTGAAGGTTCCTGCGTTTTGGGTATCAATAACCCCCCAGTCACCATCAAAAACATCGAATATTCGATTATTGAGAAAGGCTGGGAAGAAGGGTGGATTACCCCCGAACCCCCCAGCAAACGCACGGGCAAAAAAGTCGCGGTGATTGGTTCAGGCCCCGCGGGACTTTCCGCGGCCGCGCAATTGAATAAAGCCGGCCATTGGGTGACAGTATTTGAGCGCGCCGATCGCCCCGGTGGGTTACTCATGTATGGCATCCCCAACATGAAACTTGACAAAAACGAAGTCGTCTTACGTCGTCTGAAGATCCTTGAAGAAGAAGGAGTCAAGTTTATCTGTAATACCGAAGTCGGTAAAGACTTCCCCGCGGAGAATTTACTGAAAGAATTTGACGCGATCGTGCTCTCTACGGGCGCGACAAAACCTCGCGATTTACCCATTGAAGGCCGTCAATTAAAGGGTGTCCACTTCGCGATGGAATTTCTCACAGCCAATACCAAAGCCGTACTTGATCAGAAAGAGAGTACCCCCATCAGTGCGACAGGAAAAGATGTGATCATTATCGGAGGTGGCGATACGGGTACTGACTGCGTAGGTACCTCAATTCGTCACGGTTGTAATAGTGTTGTACAAGTAGAAATTTTGCCAAAACCCCCCTCGGAACGCGCCGCGGATAATCCTTGGCCAGAGTGGCCGAAGGTTTATAAAATGGACTATGGGCAGGAAGAAGCGGCCGCGAAATTTGGAGATGATCCACGAGTTTATATCACCACCGCGACGAAATTCGAGGGTGATGACAATGGCCATGTGAAAGCTGTTCACACCGTAGGAGTGCAGTGGGAGAAAAACGAAAAGGGGCAGTTTATTCCCAAACAGATCCCAGGTACAGAAAAAGTGTTACCCGCGCAACTTGTACTCCTCGCGATGGGTTTCCTCGGTCCCGAACAACCCCTCCTTGATGCCCTTGGCCTCGATCGCGATCCTCGTAGTAATGTGAAAGCGGATTATGGGAAATACGCGACGAGTATTCCGGGTGTTTTTGCCGCGGGAGACTGTCGCAGAGGGCAAAGTTTAGTAGTTTGGGCTATTAATGAAGGCCGTGGTGCCGCGCGTGAGTGCGATCGCTATTTAATGGGTAATACAGATTTACCTTAAAGACATCTCCTACAACTATTGTGGCGCAGGCATCTTGCCTGCGATTGACATGATTTTTGGCAGATGTCTTAAGGCTCTGTGAAACTGGGTTTCTGGAGATAAGAGGCGCGAGCGTGGCTTAAGGGAAATCCGGTTTTTCTCAAGATTTCGGTTTCTGGGAAAATTCTCTTCAAAAACCCGGTTTAATCGCGATCGCATCCCGATTGTGTTTGTAGGGACACGGCACTGCCGTGTCCCTACTTTTCTTGGCAAATCGGGATGCTCCCATCGTGAACAGTATATAATATCAACAGACCTGCATGAATGTGGCTGCTATGACTATCACCACTGCGAAACACTTTACGATCACGGAATATCACCGTTTAACAGAAATAGGATTCTTCTGTGAGGATGACAGAGTTGAATTAATTGATGGAGGAATTTTTGAAATGGCTGCTAAAGGTGTAGCTCACGAAACCTGTCTGAGAAGATTATTACGGGAAGTAAACAGAATACTAGGAGGACGGGCAACTTTACAGTGTCAATCTCCCATTCTTCTACCTAATGACAGCGAACCTGAACCAGATTTTACCCTGGTTCGTAATCGTGATGATGACTATTTATCAGGCCATCCGACACCAGGGGATATATTGTTATTAATTGAGATTGCTGACTCTTCTTTGAGTTATGATAAAGAGGTGAAGTTACCCGTCTATGCAGACGCGGGAATTGCACATTATTGGATATTTAATTTAGGGCGTGAGTGTCTGGAATGTTACAGTGAACCCTATCAAACTATGAAGGGTGATTTTAGTTATCGTAAAACGGTGATTTTTCTGCCGAATGAGACAGTTAATTTGCCCGGTTTTCCCGATTTATCTCTGGATTTGTCCAAGGTGTTTCCTCCTCAATAGCAAAAAGAGACGCGATCGCGTCTGCGGGTAGGGACACGGCAGTGCCGTGTCCCTCCAAATCCGGTGTATGATCGCAAAAAGAAACGCGATCGCGCCTGATGAAAAACCGGGTTTCTTCCCTAAACCTCGACGGGGTAGGGACACGGCACTGCCGTGTCCCTACTGGCTCCAAACCCGGTTTCTGATCGCCAAAGGCGATTAAGTTTTCCCACTTGAAACAATCACTAAAACTATGGAAAAAGTTGTTACCAAAATTTCTCAAAGACAACAAAAAAGCGATTTTGATTATTGGCAAAAACAATCCTATCAAAAACGCTTACAAGCCCTAGAAGAAATACGTCAAGAATATCATCAATATCAATACCATGTTGAACCAAGACTTCAAATAATTTATACAATTGTTAAACGATAATCAAGTAAAATATTTAGTGATCGGCGGTTATGCAGTAGCAGTTCATGGTCATCCCCGCTATACCAAAGACATTGATATTTGGATAGAAATGAGTCCAGCAAATGCTAAAAATCTGATGCAAGCCTTAAGCGAATTTGGCTTTGGTAATCTGGGCTTAATAGCTGAAGATTTCCAATGTCCTGATCAAATTATACAATTGGGTTATCCACCTAATCGTATTGATTTAATTACCACACCTGATGGCATAGATTTTATCACCTGTTATCAAGAAAAAATAGAGGTAATAATTGACAATATTTTTGTTAATTTTATTGATTTAGAAAATCTGAGAAAAAATAAACAAGCATCTGGAAGATTACAAGATTTAGCTGATTTGGAAAACTTACAAGATTAAAAAATTATGGTCTTACCTTGACCCAAAATTGATTTCCGGGCTAGGTTTCTTGAGGCCTCCCAGACGCGATCGCGCCTTCTGAGAAACCGGGTTTCTTCCGTAAACCTCGACTAAGCGAGAAGTCTCAGATAGAAACCCGGTTTCTGATCGCCAAAGAGACGCGATCGCGGGTGAGGCGAGAAACCGGGTTTCTTCAGAAAACCTCGACGATTCGAGAAGTCTCTCCAAGAAACCCGGTTTCTACACGATCGCGCCTTCTGAGAAACCGGGTTTCTTCCCTAAACCTCGATTGAGCGAGAAGTCGCTTCAAGAAACCCGGTTTCTAATGGCCGATGGAAAGCGCGATCGCGGGTGAGGCAAGAAACCGGGTTTCTTCAGAAGTGGTACGATTATCCTGACTCCGAAAAGGTTTCTTGAAAAAGGGAGTATGACATTGACAGACATGACTCCTCCCCCTATTTCTGGTGAAAACCAACGGCTCTATCAACGGCTCAAAAACGCGTTGAGTATCACTTTGCGGCGACAAATTTTACTTGCCGTCTGTGATGACTTGTCTTTACGCAACTCATTAGCCGCCCGTTTAGAGAGGGAATTATCAGAGATATTTTCTCTGCACACGATCGCGCCACAATTTATCTCTTTACATCTTAACTTAAGTAGACCACAACCCTTTGTCCAGATCATCGAAGACTGGACAAAAGCACCGGAGAAGATTTTAGGGTTTCAAATTTTAGGAATAGAACATTTAACCCGTCAACCGGGTTTTATTCAATGGTCATTTCTCACTCATCTACGGGAAATAGAAAGTAATCTTCCTTCCCTAAATTGTAATATTTTATTATGGGTTACTCATCCGTGGTTATGTTCAATTCAACAGTCAGCCCCGGAATTTTGGCGCTGGGGTACAGAAGTCTTTGAGTTTGAAGGAGAACCCACTCCCGTGCCTCAGATATCGGATTTATCTCACCCAGAAAAAGAAATTTATCCCCTTAATAATGAACAGGTAATAATCGCAGAAGAGATAGTTTTATCCCGGTTAAACACGATCGCGTCTGCCCCAGGGATTTTGCCCCCTCTTACTTTGACAGAGTTACGGGATTTGGTATTACTCACCGCACCAGATTCCGAAAATGATAAAAATTTACCCTTAGAAATTTTATCATTAATTGAATTTTGGCAACAACAAAAAATATTACCTCAAATGCTGGGCAACGCGTATCAAAATTTAGGTGATTATTACCGCGATCGTGTTCTGCGTGGAGACATAAGTCTCCCCCCTCTCCTTATTGCCATTCACTCCTATCAACAAATCTTAGTCTTTTTGCACGAAGAAGGAAAAGGGAAGAAGCAAGAAGGAAGAAGGTTAGAGAGTGGGTTAGAGAGTTATCCTTGGGATGTCGTTGATATTCTTAATGATTTAGGGACTCTTTATCGAATCCTTTTCCGTTATGGAAAGTCAGACACTTTGGCTTATTTAGAACATAGTATTGAACTCTATCAAGAAGCCTTAAACAAAATAGAGCACGAAACTCAACCCCAGCGCGCCGTTAAATTACATCAAAATTTAGGAATTTCCTATAGCGAATTATCCCGTTATCAAAACCCCTTAGAAAATTGGCAACGGGCAATTTTAGCCTATCAAGAAACTCTCTTATATCTTAATAGAGAACAGGATCGGACTCAATATGCCGTGACTCAGAATAATTTAGGCACAGCCTATTGGCATCTCGCCCAATATCAACAACCAATTCCCCATCTCAAAAGCGCGATTCAAGCTTATCGCACTGCCTTAACCTATTATCCACCTCAGCAAGATCCCTTCAACTATGCCGGAGTGCAAACAAATTTAGGGACAGCCTATTGGAATTTAGCTCAACATCAATCTGACTCAGATTTACTCATTAAAGCCATTGAAGCCTATCAAGAAGCCTTAAAATATCATAGTCGTGAGCAACGTCCCGCAGCCGTAGCCGCGACTCAAAATAATTTAGGGACCGCCTATTGGCATCTCGCCCAACATACCACCCAACCCCAAGGGAAAAGAGAAGCACTCCAAAACGCGATCGTCACCTATGAAACCACCCTCCAAATTATCGAGTCCCTTCCCCCTAGTCAACTTACCTTTGATCCACGGGCGACTCATAATAACTTAGGATTGGGGTATTATCAACTTGCCACGGAACCCGAATTAAGAGATAATCACAGTCACCCGATCACCTATCTCCATCGCGCCCTCAAACACCAAGTCAAAGCTTGTGTGGGGTTTCTCTCACCCACTAATTCAGGAGACACATCAGACACCCCCCCCGGAGAAAGAAACCAAACCCCCTATAAAAATACTCTCAATGCTATTGTCAAAACCCTCCGTGCTTTTTACACGGAAGGGGGTTTAGCCGCCCAAAACTTAGCCTTATCCCAAATTCCGGGTGATTTGTTACCAGAGATTTGGCGAATTCTGTAACAATATTTTAACATACAGAACTCAGGCAAACAGATAGAAATTGGCATAATACTTGATACAATAGTAGCGATCGCGAACGCCTCTCGGCATTAATAATGTCAAAATGGTAAATCTACTTCCCTTATTCTAAAAGTAACTTTTTAGTCATGGCATCTCCAAAAATCCTGGTAGTTGATGACGATCCAGCAATTCGCAATTTACTTCATCGCTATTTGAACCAGCAAGGCTATAAAGTAGAGTCCGCCGCGGATGGTAAGACTGCCATAGCATTATTTGACGACATTAACCCTGACTTAGTAATTCTGGATGTAAATTTACCAGATACCACGGGTTACAACCTGTGTCAAGAAATGCAAAGTCAGAGAGATGTCTTTGTTTTAATGTTAACCAGTCGCAGCGATGAAGCGGACAAAATTCGTGGTTTTGCCCAAGGAGCCGATGACTATATCACAAAACCTTTTAGTCTGATAGAAATTGGGGCAAGAGTAGGCGCTATTTTGAAGCGTCAACGCCCCGTTAACGCGACAGAGCTTCAAAATATCATCTTGGGTAAATTAGTCATTGATCCTATACGTCGAGAAGTGACATTGGGGGGAGAGTTAATTAACTTCACAGCTTTAGAATTTGATTTATTATATTATTTAGCAAGTCACCCTGGGCGTGTGTGGAGTCGAGCTCAACTGCTCACAGAAGTATGGGATTATGAATATACTGGAGATCAACGCGTTGTCGATGTCCATATTGGACAAATTCGGAAAAAAATTGAAGGGGATCAAACTCAACCTTATGTGATTAAAACTATCCGAAGTGTAGGATATAAATTTGAAGTCAGTCCCCCAGAGACTTAAAGGAAAGAAAATAGAGAGTCTCGAACAATCCCAGAAATTTACCCCTTTGTGTCTTGGTGTCGAGGGTGGTTTATTTTATTTCCCGACATGATTCTCTCGGTGAGCCGTTTTTTTACCACGAAGGCACTAAGGCACTAAGGAAAGAAAATAGAGAGTCTCAAAATCCCAGAAATTTACCCCTTTGTGTCTTGGTGTCGAGGGTGGTTGACTTTATTTCCCGACATCATTAAGAGCGCATTTCTCAAAAAAATGAGGTCTAATTTATTCCCTATTAAGAGTTAATAAAAACGAGAAAACTCTGTCTCTCACAAGTATGATGGCTTGCTAGAGAAGTGTTATTAGAAACGGACACACTTTTGTGAAGAGAAACACCCCGATATCTCATAGTAGTGCGAAGAGTTTAAATAGTTATTCTCAATCTTTCTTCAGCTTGAAGAATCAACAATAGAAAAAGGAAAAAGGTAAATTAAACATAAAAGCACAACTATAATTATTTGTAACACCCTAGGGGAGAGAAATACTTTTTTATTAGTAGATATGTTGCCGTACCGTACACCCAAACCAATTTTAACCATTTTAGTTAGAACTGGTTAAAAATAGAATTCGGCGAGAGAGATTTTAAGGTAAGCAGTTGAGTTGGTTTTGCGGGTTGATCCTTGACTTGTCCCGTTTTCACAGAGCCATCTATTCCTGACAACAGTTGCAGGGTTAAGGTGATCGTCGCGGCTAAAATCAATTTTTCTAACATGGTGGGTGTCCTCCTCTTCCAGATTGAGTCCTATTTCCCTTAATATGCTTATTCTATCCTTGCTCCTTATGGCTTCCTATGATATGAATCACACTTTGCTAGTGACACTGGAAACACATAAAAAATAAAAATTGAAAAAAAATGTCTCAAACTCTGCTTTTTACCCTGTGCTCGGGGTAGAATGAAGCCCTAAGAGAATAGTTGGTTGTTGGGTAAGTCTATGCTTGCATATATTTTGGCGATCGCGGTAGGTTTAGGGAGTTTCGGGCTGTACATGATAGCTTTCTTTGTGCCGGAAGTCCATCGTAAAAATGATTTTATCTGGAGTGGAGTAGGACTATTCTACGCGTTAATTTTATGGGTTTGTGCGGGGCGTGTGACAGGGGCCCTGTTATTGGGTGAAATCGCGGGTGTATCTCTCTTGGGTTGGTTAGCTTGGGAAACTTTGACGTTACGCCGCTCCCTAACTCCTGTGGGGTTACAAACTCCCCTCACAAATACAATCTTCTCTAAGTCTTCTCCAAAGTCTCAGGTAAAACCATCTCCTGACACCCAGGCGACTGTGGAGATACAAACTCCCCCATCTGTGGAGTCGGAGGCGAAAGAGTCTCCCTCGGAGGCGGCCACTATTAAGGAAATCCCTCCTTCTTCTGTGGAGTCGGAGGAGAAAGAGTCTCCCTGGGAGTCGGCAACTATTGAGGAAGTCACTCCTTCTTCTGTGGAGTCAGAGGTTAAACCTGTTTCTGATAGAGAGACAACTATTAAGGATGTCACTAAGTCAGTCGCGAAAAAGTCTCCTTTACAAATGGTAACGGGTTTCTTTGCCAAGAAGAAAGACGCGACTCCCAAGACGGTGAAACCCCCTACGTTGACCAAAACTTCAATTAAGCAATCTCCGGGGGAATCCGCGACGACACCGGAAACGCCCTCCTCACCTTCTCCTCAGATACCTCTGGTAGTTACTCCAAAAGCTGATAGGGTTTCGGAGGTGATGATACCTGGGGAACTTCCTTCTGAGGATGTGGCAATAGACGCGATCGCGCCTTCCCCCCAAGAGACAGAAACTCCTATTTCCGAAGCTTCCACCGCCGCGGATTTAACCAGTGTTGAGCTTTCTGAATCTGCAACCGGGGCCGATTTAACAGATAGTCTCTTTTCCGAAGCTTCCACCGCCGCGGGTTTAACAGGTGAGCTATTGAGTGAAACAGAGCCCGGTGAAACAGCCCCTACATCTGTGGAGGAAAATTTACCCCCTACCCCTGTGGAAGAAGGGGAGGAAAGTTTGAGAGGGGAAGAGGTAAGGGAAACAGAGTTATCAATTACCCCCGACACGGTAGAAATGCCTTTGGAAGGGGAGACGACTTCGACATTAGAAGTGAAAGCGCCAACGGTAGAGACACCTTCACCAGAGGAAACTCCGAAAGTAAAGATTCCTCTTTCTCAAGGGGTGGCAAAACAGCCGGAAACGACTAAGAAAGTGCAGAAAAAAGGCGGTTTTGCGGCTATTTTTGTCAGTCTCAAAGATCGTTTGGAAAGTCTCACCGACAAAGTAAAGTCAAAGGTACAGTCAAAGGTAAACGCGACTCCTAAAATAACTCTAACTCCAGAAGTAACGTCTAAGACATCTAATAAGGTGGATGATTCCTTTGATGAGTTGGAGTTTGAGGAAGAAACAGTTAAGGGAGAAGTAACGGAAACTCCCATTACTGAGAATATCGAGAATGTAGATACAGAAAAGGAAACGAAAGAAACCCTGGAAAAGCCTATTGAATCTGTATCAGAAACCGTTGCGGAAACTGTCTCAGCCATACCTGTAGAAACTGTGGAAATTTCTGGGGAAGCTGTCACGGAAACCGTCTCAGCAATCCCTGTAGAAACTGTCACGGAAACTGTCTCAGAAACCCCTGTAGAAACTGTCACGGAAACTGTCTCAGAAACCCCTGTAGAAACTGTGGAAATTTCGGGAGAAACTGTCACGGAAAAAGTAGTGGTTGCGCCCGTGGAAATTGTTGAGGAAGAAACTCTCGAAAAGAAAGAAGCAGCCAACGCGATCGTCCCTGAAGTGGTAAATATTCCCACTCTGGAAATACCGCCTCTGGAAGTTGGGGAGCTTGTCTCAGTGGATGTAGTATCAACAGAAGTATCAGCAGAAAAAGAAGAGGTGACACCAAATGTATCTGAAGAAGGAGAAGAGAAAAAGGTGACAGAGAAACCCTCAAAAAAGAAAGATAAAAAAGCTACATAAGGAAGGGAGAATTAATACAATTTGACTTCCTATCCTATCATAATTTTCGTGAAATGGCATAACAAAAACCCGGTTTCTTCAAAGAAACTGGGTTTTTCTTCAGTGGGGAGCTTTCACGGGTAGGGGCGCGATCGTGTTAATCCCATCAGCGTACCCTACGGGAAGGCTTCGCCTATATCTGCGTTTAGGAGCGGTTTCAAAAAAAACCAAATTCAAAGGCAGGGGCGGATTCACTATCCTAGAAAACCCGCCCCATCCCTACTAATTACACAGATAAGAAACTATCTGCACTCAATTGAGAGGCATTCACATTGAGAAGAGTCCCGATTTGTTGTCCATTTGTCTTCAACTTAATTAGAGTATTCGCACTATCTTGCACAAAATCTAATTGACTGAAAGAAGCACCGGATACCAGGATTTTATCGGAACCTTTTGTGAAATCAGTAATGATATTTAAGCTGTTAGGGAAACCGATAATAAAGAGATCGTTACCGTCACCACCCGTTAGAGTATTATTCCCTTCACAGCCATAAAGGGTATCATTCCCAACACCTCCATTGAGAGAATTATCCCCTTTTCCACTATCTAAAACATCATCATCTTCTCCTCCGAGTAGGGTATCATTTCCACTGCCTCCGAGTAGGGTATCATTGCCACTACCACCATCGAGAGAATCATCTCCTTGATCCCCAAAGAGAACATCATTACCGACTTGGCCAAGTAGAGTATCATTCCCCTTACCACCACTGAGCCAATCATCGTTTTTACCACCATAAACAGTGTCGTTATCTTCACTACCATTGAGGGTATCATTGCCGGAGTCGCCGTAGAGAGTATCTTCACCAAAACCACCAATGACAATATCATTGTTTTTGCCACCATAAAGCCAATCATTACCCCCTTGGCCATCAATATAGTCATTGCCGCGACCACCAAAAAGGGTATCATTACTAATATCACCAATTAGGTTATCATCGCCTCCTTTACCACTAAATAAATTAGGGTTAGAAGAGCCATTAAACTGATCATTTTTCTCATCAGTCCCTTGAATCACACCTGGTTGGCCAGAAATGTCATTATCTGTGGCATTAGGTTGATTGAAATTAGGCTGAGGAATTTTATCCTCAATACAGTCAATAATGGGAGCGGGTGTTACCGTTGGTGTTGGTGTTACCGTTGGTGTTGGTGTTACCGATGGTGTTGGTGTTACCGTTGGTGTGGATGTGGATGCCTGTGGATAGGGAATAAAGACAGGTGGGATAACAACTACGGGTGTGGGCGTTGGTGTTGGTGTTGGTGTTGGTGTTGGTGTTGGTGTTACCGTTGGTGTGGGTGTGGGTGTTGGTGTCGATGTTGGTGTCGGTGTCGGTGTCGGTGTTGGTGTGGGTGTTGGTGTCGGTGTCGGTGTTGGTGTTGGTGTTGGTGTCGGTGTCGGTGTCGGTGTGGGTGTGGGTGTCGGTGTCGGTGTCGGTGTCGGTGTCGGTGTGGGAATATTGACATTGAATTTCCCTAAGACACTCCCTGGGGCTAAGTTACCAACAGTATCCCCTACCTGTTTATCTTGTAAGGCGATACTATAACTGCCATTCGTCTTATCACTCCAACTGCCACTGGGGGGGGTGAATTGATAGGTGGCTACCAGAGGACTACCATTACCTGATGATGGTGTCACACTCACGAAGGTAGCTCCGGCACTAAACCCATTAGGCCCTGTTACTACTACATCTTGGTTATCAAGGGTTTTGGCATCTACCGCGGTGTTGTCGCTGTAGGTAACGCTAAAGGTGTACTTAGTGCCTCCGGCTGTTGTCACATCAGAGGGTTGGGAAAGAATACCTCCGGGTGCTGTTTGATCAATGGTGTAGGTAGGACCTGTGACGTTTCCATTGTTCTTCCCCGGACCTCCTAATGGTACATTTACACTATTGATAATGGTATCGTCATCGACTAGGTTTAATCCGATCGAACCGGCTCCACTGCCTGAGTTAACCGTAACGGTGTAGTTTTTCCCACTCCCTGATACGCTTTTAATGCTGGCACCTGTCACACCTGTGGGTGTCAGGCTAAAGTCTGCGCTTTCTACTCCTGTCACAATGTCGCTAAAGGCGACATTATAGGTGAGAGAGCCTCCAGTTGTGGGATCGGGACTGCCTTTGCTAATGGTGGTGACTGTGGGGAAGGTGTTGTCATAAGTCACCTTGTTATCCGTAGAGGTACTCGCGGTGTTTGGATTGCCCGCGATATCTGTGACTGCACCTGCCTTGATGGTGGCACTGACATCTCCCTTCGTTTTCGCGCCAACAACGGTAATGTCGTAACTATTATTGCCTGTGTCTGTGACAAACGCGGTTAAGGGGTCCCCTGTGGAACTGGTTAAACTCACTTTGGAGCCGTCAAACCCTTTGACGGGTTCGCTAAATTGAGCGGTAAAGTGTATGGGGATACTCGCGGTGGGATCGGCTTGGCCTGCGGTTTGATCAATGGTGACGGTGGGGGCAACGGTATCCACTAATACGCCTGTGGTGGCACCTATATTATTGACTGTCAAGTTGGCGTTGGCTCCGGCGGCATTTTTAAGGGTTGCACCCGTCGGTAATGTTAAAGCCGTACCGACTGTGATGCCGTTGGTGTCTAAATTCCCTGTGGCAACGGTGTAACGGAAAGTGTGGGTGGTACTTGATGCTCCTGTACCATTGAGGGTAGCATTGACTGTGCCGCCGGTATCTAAGGTGATGGGTAAGTTAGCACCGTTGGTAATGGTGACGGGTTGGCTGAAGGTAACGGTAAAGTCTAGGTTTTGTCCCACTCCATAGGAGCCATTGGCGGGGGCGCTGACACTGGTGATGGTAGGTGCGGGGTTAACTGTGATGTTCGCGTTTCCAGTTGCACTGCTGAAGGGACTTGATGTACCGTTTTTGGTTAAGTCCGCCGTTACGTTTGCTGTGGAGCCGTTAGTGCCGTCTATTTGGTCCCACGCTTTGAAGGTAATCGCGTTGGTGACAGTGCCATTGTAACTGGCGTTGGGGACAAAGCGGATTTTGGTGTTGGCATCACTAGCCAGGAGTAAGGCGGAAGTAGCACTAACACTGGGGGCGTTATTCCAGGTTGTGCCATCGGTGGTGTATTGCCATGTGCCGTTAGTGGTGTCTAAATTTGTAATCGCGATGCCTTGTTTGGCTCCTGTGTGACTGTCGGTGATTTTTGTCCCGCCGAGGCTGTTGATAATCGCGGAGATTAATGTGCCACTGTTGCTGCTGTCGCCTTGGTTAATCCCGGTGAGGTTCGGACTCTGGGTGGTGTCGAGGACGGGGGAGCTGTTGACTAAGATGCTGACGGTGGCAGGAGTGCTGACACCGCTGCTGTCTTTTGCGGTGTAGGTAAAGGTGTCAATGCCGTTGAATCCGGCGTTGGGGGTGTAGTAGATGTTACGGCTGGGATCAATCCGGATCGCATTGACACCAGCATTCGCACTGGCGTTAAAGGTAGTATCAAGAGTCCCATTAGAGTTTAACTTGGCAATTCTGTTGGCTGTTTGGCCGCCGACTTGGGAGAAGTAGCCACCGATATATAGGTTGCCATTGCTATCCAACGCGATCGCATTGACACTACTATTCGCATTGGGGTTAAAGTTAGTATCAAGAGTCCCATTAGAGTTTAACTTGGCAATTCTGTTGGCTGTTTGGCCGCCGATTTGGGTGAAGTAGCCACCGATATATGGGTTGCCATTGCTATCCAACGCGATCGCAAGGACATTACTATTCGGATTGGGGTTAAAGTTAGTATCAAGAGTCCCATTAGAGTTTAACTTGGCAATGCTGTTGGCTGTTTGGCCGCCGATTTGGGAGAAGTAGCCAGCGATATATAGGTTGCCATTGCTATCCAACGTGATCGCATTGACACTACTATTCGCATTGGAGTTAAAGTTAGTATCAAGAGTCCCATTAGAGTTTAACTTGGCAATTCTGTTGGCTGTTTGGCCGCCGATAGAGGTGAAGTTGCCACCGATATATGGGTTGCCATTGCTATCCAACGCGAGCGCAGTGACACTACTATTCGGATTGGGGTTAAAGTTAGTATCAAGAGTCCCATCAGAGTTTAACCTCGCAATGTAGTTGGCAGCTTGGCTGCCGATGTTGGTGAAGTCGCCCCTGACATAGATCCAATCATTAATAGTCGCGGTGCCGTTGGCGGGGGGGGCCGTGATACTCTGCACCGAAACGCGGGAGCTACCCGTGTCGTTGGCGAGTACGTCAATGGTGACTTTGGGGGAGCTGACGGGAATGCTTTTATTGTCGGGGTTCGCGGTGGCGGCCAAAACGTGACTGTAAGCTGGGGCCTTGATGGGTGTGGCTTGAATCGTGCCGATTTTTACTTCTAATTCCCAATCTCCCCCTAGGGCTTGATTCCCGGTTTTATTATTAGAGGCCGCGATGTTTGCTCCTGTTAATTGATGCAGCTTTTGGACAAATTGTAAACCGGTTTCGCCTTTGGCTACATCGCATCCATATAATAGGATATCAGCCTTTTGAGTTAAGGCTTTTCCCCACTGTTTAATTTCCGGGCTAAATTGGGCTAAATCTTTATTATTTAAGGTGTCTGAACCGAGTTTTAGACTGCCTTCACTCCCGTGAGAAAGGATATGAATTGCTTCAACCTCTTTTTCTCCTGTCAAGGCTTGAGTAATTTGAGCAATGGCGCTAAAATTGTCATTTAAAATGACAATTTTAGCGCCATTGATGCCTTTGATAAGGCTTTGATAATCCTGTAGGGAAGAGTCTACAAAAACGATTTGATGGTTCATAAATTGATCTTTTGGGTTTGGTATTGGCGATGCCAAAGGGTAGCATTCTTACGGTTGATTTAGTTGGCGTGACAAAAGTCCGATCACGGCTATTATGAGCTCTTCGCCAAAAGAGTACCGTAGAATGTAATATACTGTGGCATCAGTAGCTTGATGCTGTTGATTGTTGGTTAAACTGAGATATTGATCACAAAGATACTGACTACAAATAGCTTATTTATCTTTATGAATAGACATGGTTGATTAGAGCCATTTCTTATATGCCATGAAGAGGGAAATTTTGTCAAGTTTTTTTTTAAGATGGGTTATACCAATAGGATTAGTGATAAGCCATAGGGAATAATACACGCGAGGCGGTTTCTGGCGGCCTCCCGTGGTAGGGACACGGCGGTAGGGACACGGCACTGCCGTGTCACTACGGTTTCCGGGTTTGGAGTCAGAGGCTCATCAATAAGTCAAGATTTCTGAAGAAAGCCGGTTTCGGGGGAGCACGATACGGTCTCTTTTGGCGATCAGAAACCGGGTTTCTGTAGGGACACGGCAGTGCCGTGTCCCTACTAGGTTGAGAGGGAAGAAAGCCGGTTTCGGGGGAGCACGATCGCGTCTTGTTGTCATCAGAAACCGGGTTTCTCACAGAGATTTATTACTAGGTTGAGGTTGACGCAAGAAACCCGGTTTCTTGATAAAGGGAAACCGCAGATAAACGCTCCTAAACGCAGATGGGATGGATATTGCTCCTTGAGGCAAAGAAAGCGGGTTTCTTGGCATAAGTTTTAGAATATACTTGACGCAGCCCCAGGATTTCCTATCCCAAATCCATCCATAGGTTTTCTGGGATTTTTTTGTAATTTATTAATACCCCCATGTCTTCCGTTTCCTTCTCAACAATTACTGTGCAAACACTATTTAAACAACATCCCGATGCAGTAGCCGCGATTATCTGCGGTTTACTTGTCTTTCTGGGCTGGTTAGCTCTTCATATTGGTTGGGTGGGAATGGGATTATTTCTTCTCCCCACGGCTTATGTTATTGGCGGTTATGAAAGCACCAAGGTAGGCTTAACAACTCTATTTCAAGATAAACAATTAGATGTCGATTTACTAATGATTGTTGCCGCGTTGGGTGCGGCTAGTTTGGGTTTATGGCATCGCGATTATTACCTAATTGTTGATGGTGCGATGTTAATTCTGATTTTCGCCATTAGTGGTGCTTTGGAAGGCTATGCTATGCAGCGCACTGAGCGCAGTATTCACAGTTTGATGAGTTTAACTTCTGATACCGCGAGGGTTTTACGCGATAATGCTGAGGAGTTTTTACCTGTTGAACATCTACAAATTGACGTGATCGTTTTAGTAAAACCAGGGGAATTAATCCCTACAGATGGAGTGATTATTGAAGGGGAGAGTACCGTCAATCAAGCTCCTATTACTGGGGAATCTATCCCGGTGGAAAAAACTATAGGAGATGAAGTTTTTGCGGGTAGTATTAATGGTTTTGGGGCTCTGAGACTGAGGGTACATCAAACACCGGAAGGGAGTCTCCTTCAGCGGATTATTCGTCTTGTCGAACACGCGCAAACCGAAATTCCTCCCTCTCAACAATTTCTCGATCGCGTTGAGAAATTGTACGCGAATGTTATTATTTTGGGGGGGCTATTACTGGCAATTTTACCGCCTTTTGTTTTAGGATGGGACTGGGAAACCTCAATTTATCGATCGCTAATTTTTTTAGTTGTGGCTTCCCCTTGTGCGTTGATGGCGGCAATTATGCCAACCCTTCTTTCCGGTATTGCTAATGGCGCACGTCACGGTATTTTATTCAAGAATGGTGCTCAATTAGAAACTATTGGGCGAGTGAAAGCTATTGCTTTTGACAAAACTGGAACTCTTACTACAGGTAAACTTAAAGTTGTCAAAATCCTTCCATCTCAACCCCAATTAGAAACTCAATTACTCCAAGTCGCGGCCGCGTTAGAAAGTGTATCCGAACATCCTATTGGTAACGCGATCGTCCAAGCCGCTCAAGAAGATAAATTAGAATGGAGTCACGCCTTTGAAGTTCAGGCAAAAACCGGATTAGGGATTACAGGAATTGTCGATAATCAAAAGGCAATTGTTGGTAAATCCGCCTTTGTTTTGCCACAATTTGTCAATTGTCCCCCACATTTGATTCAATGGAGTGAGCAGTTAGAAAAAGAAGGGAAAACCGTTGTCTGGGTGGCTCTGGCTACAGAGGTATTAGGCATCATAGCCGTAGCTGATACCGTGCGCCCCGAAGCACCATCCGCGATCGAGAAACTGAAAAAACTGGGCATTAACCCTATCGTTATGCTCACAGGAGATAACGAGAATACCGCGCAAAATATTGGCAAAGGAATCGGCATTGATGCCATTTACTCCGAGCTATTACCAGAAGATAAAGTAAACGCGATTCGAGATATGCAAAAACAGTATCAAACGATCGCGATGGTAGGAGATGGAATTAACGACACACCCGCACTAGCTCTAGCATCAGTAGGAATTGCAATGGGAGTAGCCGGTAGTGACGCCGCGTTAGAAAGTGCCGATATCATATTGATGGCCGATCGCCTCGAACAACTGGAACGCGCCATTAATTTAGGTCGTCGCTCTCAGGTTATTATTAAGCAAAATATAGTATTTGCACTCAGTTTCATTTTCCTGCTATTAGTGGCCAATTTTCTCGGCGATATTACCTTACCATTCGGGGTAATTGGCCACGAAGGCTCCACCGTCATCGTAACGTTAAATGGTTTGCGATTACTCAGAGATTAGTGACGGAAAACCCTAATCCCCGGTTTTCTCATCGAAATTAAGCCAATTGATCCGGGTTGGAGTATCCCCTCATAGGGTAAAATAAAGCTTATGTCTCACAAAATACATCAAATCAAGCTATGGTTTCAGCAGCCGTCACATTTGACTTAGATACACTCAATCAAAAATATGACACAGCCCATCCCAAAGATATTTTGGCATGGTGTGTAGAAAATATTCCCCAAGGTCTAGTACAAACTAGCGCCTTTAATATAGATGATCTAGTCATTACGGATATTCTCTATCGCGATCTTAAACCCTCCACTCCCGTACCTGTTATCTTTTTAGATACCCTCTTCCATTTCCGTGAAACTCTGGAATTGGTGGAAAAAGCCAAAGAAATCTATGATCTAAATCTGCAAACTTACAAGATTTTAGGTGTTAATAGTCGTGAAGAATTTACCGCGAAATTTGGAGAGGCTCTTTGGGATACAGATATTATCAAATTCCATGATGTCACCAAAATTGAACCCTTACAACGCGGTTTAGATGAATTAAATACCGTCGCGTGGATTACCGGACGTCGCCGCGATCAGGCAGTAACTCGCGCGAATATGCCAATCTTTGAATTAGATTCACAAAATCGCTTAAAAGTTAATCCCCTAGCCCCTTGGACTCGTAAAGACTCTTGGAATTACGCGTCTGAACATAGTATGATTTATAATCCTCTCCATGATAAAGGTTATCCCAGTATTGGCGATGAACCGATTACCACACCCGTTGCAGAAGGTGAAGATGAACGGGCAGGCCGTTGGCGCGGTACAGGTAAAACTGAGTGCGGGATTCATATTTAATCTTGGCTAAATCTTGGCTAAAGTTTAATGACTAATGAAAAAGAGGAAATATTGACATTTTTATGTATAATATTTCCCCCTTCATTCGACATCTCCAAAAATAATTGTAGGGTAGGCATTAGCCTGCCTTTTCTCTTATTTTTAGGAGATATCTATTACCTATTACCCATCACCTATCGCAATTCTCATACTTGTGAGGTACAGAGTTATCTCGCTTGATGGAACTCTTAATAGGGAGGGAACTCTTAATAGGGAATAAATTAGACCTTATCTTTAGTCGAAACGCGATCTTAATGATGTAGGGAAATAAAATAAAACACAAAGACACAAAGACACAAAGGGGTAAATTTCTCTGATTGTTCGAGACTCTCTATTTTCTTTCCTTAGTGCCTTAGTGCCTTAGTGGTAAAACAACGGCTCACCTGATATAGCAATTC
>JBEDKD010000475.1:0-33473 GCA_041172365.1 Cyanobacteriota bacterium
ATTCAAGAGTCAAGAAAAGGGACAAACTGGATTAATTCTGTTGATATTAACGCGGAAAAAACTGGTGTAGATATTCGCTCACTGCTGGGTGAAATGGCTGGTTTTTTAACCTATTTTCAGAGAGAAATTAGCCACTTAGCTGAGAACTATCGCTATTTAAAAGATGAAGATGACAAAATTAAAGAAGTCTTTAATCTTGAATTTGCAGTAAAAAGTGTTCTTAATCATTTTCGTCTTGATAGTGCAGATGTACAATTTTTAGCTAATAATATTATGGCTGGGAACTTGTTATATAAATTCTCAGTAGAAAAAGAAATAAATAAACTGCAAAGTTTTTATGATAGAGGCTTTCGTTATTACGATATCGTTGACAGTAATGAACATGATACCTTATCAAAGATATATATGTTCAACTTCAATCGTACACCAGAATCATTTTTAGCTGAAGTCTGTTCCAAGGCTATGGTAGTTGGTATTTCTGCCACTGCTGGACTTTATACAAATATTGGAAATTATGATATTAAGTATCTAAACTCTCGTTTGGGTGATTCCTTTATACATCTTAAAGAAGATGAAATTTTGAAATTAACAAATGATTATTATCAAGGGACTCAAGGATATGAGAAAGTCACCATAAAACCTAAATTTATTGGTACAGATTCACAGAAGGAAGCCATCAAACAGCTTAAGGAACTTTTGAATGATGAAGCAGCTGCTGATCGCCTATGGAACACTCTTCAATATAAAATGAGTGATGATAATGACAAAAAGATTGAATTTGTATTTTGTCGTTATGTGAGAGCGTTGACTGCATGGAAATATTTTCTGGATAATCCTGATTGTCATGGCTTTATTTGCCTTTTTAATAAATTTCCCAAGCGTAATGATCCAGAGTTTGACTTGGCTCAATTGTTGGAGTACGCGGAATTACTAATATATGATAATAAAGATGTCATAGATGATTCTATATTTGATACAATTGTCGTACTTGATGGTGAGGACTTTGATAATACAAAAGATGAAATATTGAATGCGCTAAAAAATAACAAGCGCCGATTTATTATCTCGACATATCAGACAATAGGAGTTGGACAAAATTTACAATTTGAAATTCCTTCATCTATCAAACCAATACATATTAACAGCTTGACAGAAAGTAAATCTATGGATATTAACGGTATTTACTTAGATAAGCCTACAAATTTACTTGTTAATATTCTCAACAGCCCTATCAAAGATAATGATTTTATCAAATACATTTTTCAATTAGAATTTTTGCGTGAAAATGGGGCTATTGCACAAAATATATTTAAGAGTAAGTTAGATGAAGCTTTTAAGCGATATGTGGGAATGGATAAATATCAAAAAAAGGCTAGTGATTTTGTCAGCTTATATGATACAGCACCTTATTCACGCTTCTTAAATAAAGTGATAATTCAAGCCATAGGTAGGATATGTCGAACCAATATGAAATCTCCGACAATTCATATTCTTGCTGATGATTCTATCCGCAAACATTTAATAAATTTTTCTTTACCCGAAGATGTAATTCCTGTTCGTGAATATTCTGCTCTTCTGGAATTAGCTGGGGAATCAACTAACAAATCTCAAGATTTAATAGAAGCACAAAATAATGCAGCAAAGATCAGTAATAGGACTTATGATTACATACGCAGCCAACTAAATACACCTTGGAAAAATGAGAGTGTTAAAAAATGGCAGGCTCTAAGAGAGCAAGTTCTGCGTCAACCTGCCATAGCAAAAGAGTCGGAATGCAATCGCGAATGGCAGAATATTTACGTTAAATTTCCTAAACCTGCCAATTCATATTATTTTTCACAGGAAAATGACTATCAGGAGATTGAAGTTTTCTTTTCTGATAAAGACGAGAAGAAACAAAAAGTCAGTGAAAAAACCGCCCGTCTTTCCGAGTTAATGAAAATTGGTATGTTGCAAAAATTGTTCAGGGAGTCTGGTTGGGCAACAGAATTTTCTGAATCAGAACTCATGCTCACACCTCCCATATTCAACAATATTTATAAAGGGGCATTAGGTGAAGTATGTGGTAAACATATTTTGGAAAGAGAGTTAGATATTCCCTTATTAGAATTGGAGGTAAAAGAATTTGAACGTTTTGATTTTAAAACGGCTCAGAATATTTATATAGACTTCAAACTGTGGAATGATAAAGTGGCAGTAGAAGCTGAACCAGAAATTGACAAGATTCGTAATAAAATGAAGGAGGTAGGAGCCGAAAAGGTTTTTATAATTAATATCCTTGGTAGCGTGGATACACAGTTTTATCCGACTATTTCATCTGACAGAAAAATAGTCCAAGTCCCTTATCTTTGTAAAAATGATAAGATTGATAATGAAGCAATTAAATTTATTATGGAGGAATTTTGAAAATGAACATTCTTACAAATCGGCTGAAAATCAATTTTGATATTGATGCCATTAAAAGAGACTTTGTGTTTATTAGATTAGAAAGACAAAGGAAGGATCAAAAGGATAAATGGTATGGACGCCGAGAATTAGATTATCTTTTCGGTAAAGATTTTAATGCTATTTCTGTCATGTTTCAGTATGGAAACTTTGCCTTTGCTATGTTCAAAAAAACAGTAGATGTTTATCAACTTCTCTCTCGTATTAGAGAAAATGAGGCGTTTCAAAATAATGCTGTTATCGAAGTTACTCCAGTCGCGAGACTTGATGGTAATAAAGATTGCATTTGTGAAGCATGGTTAGCTCAGATTTTATTGAACTCGCTTTCGGCTTCACAATCACGTTTTCCACAATATCAGTATTGTAATTTAACGGGTTCACTGTTACTTGTGCGAGATTTTGAAGGCAAAAAAAAGGACTATCTTGACGTAGCAAAAATAACTATCACTTCGGCTTATTTACTAACGGTTCAAATTGTCCGTCACAGAACCAAAATTTCTGTGCTTTCAGAACTAAAAAAGACTAAAAATACTGATCGTATAAAAGAACTAAATAATGCTCTGGCAAAACCTTATTATAAATTTGAAGCATCAACTGGAAGCCTGCGGATACATTTACGCAGTGATGGAGAAATTGATCCAAAATCAACATATATTGAATGTGGTGTAAAAGGTAAAAAAGCCTCTAAGCTATTTCTTGAGTTTGGAAGTAGTGATGATTTTTATAAAAGTCGTGCTGGTACTTTACACCATGTCATGACTAGAATAAACAAAGAACTATCTCAATACATGACTGTTGATTTTTGCTCTCGTGAAATAGATGAAGATGATACGGTTAAACTCAACAACACATTGATGGATAAGCCCGAAATAATTCGTGAATTACTTAAGGGGCAACTTATACACATAGTAGACAGAGTTCATAGGGACGATTCGACTGATTTAATCACAAAGCTCAGAGAATTTCTCACTAAGTATATTCCTGATGAGAAGATGATAACTTCTGGAAAACGAGAGAAAAAAGGTGCTTTTAATTTTAGAATTATTCATGATAAATCTTACTATAAAAACAATGAAGAAGCCGATGAATACGTCCCTTCAAACGATAATATACAACGGCAAAATATCACCATTGAATCCAATGAAAATGTATCACTTGCTCTTGTTAAAACAACTATTAAGGAACTACTTATCAAGCGTGATATTAGTTCTGGTAAATTCACCTTGTTTGATTGGTCTACACTAAAGCCAAAGGGAGTTTGGACTTTTGCAGCTTGGGATGAAGAAGCAAGTCATGTTGTTTTTATGGAAATTGAACCCAATGGTAATTTGAAATTCCATAAAATAGAAAATATGGACTTATTTAATTGTGGAAAATTTGCACAATATAAAGATTTAATGACAGACAGTAGTTCTAACAAGAAAATCAGGACATTGGAAGGACTGGTTATTTCTGAGACAGGTGATATAAATCAGATATTCCTGACTGATGAAATCACGATTCCTAATCTTTCTGAAATTGACAAGATTATTAATGAAGTTGAAACTGAGCTTCCCGAAAACAAGCGAACTGGACATCAGTTAGCTGATCTAGTCAAAGAGTTTTTACAAGAACAATCTGGACTTGATCAGGAAAAGTTTAATTATTTCTCAGAATATCTTGTAAAAAAGGGAAGTGAACCTATATCAAAAGCAGATTTTTATGCTTTAATTGGACAATACTTGGGAACAAAAAAGAGAGGGAAAGACAAGACCAGTTATGTGAGTAGTACCAAAGAAGCTACTGATTTTAGAGATTACCTTCTAAAGCAACATGAAATTAGGTTGAAATTTCCACAGGATCACCAGAGTAAAGAAGATTTATTTGACGCTTCTCTCAACATCAAATATTTCGGCGAAACTGAAAAAGAGGCTTATTACTTTGTTGGGTACAGAAGAGACCAGTTTCAATTTTCCTTTAAAGATGCTTGTCATCTTCGTCAAATCGTAGCAGTAAATGGCTCAAAACTCATATTCAGAGAACTGCTACCAACAATGGATGTTGATTTTGTCCGCACTGGGCAAAGTACCGTAATTCCTTTTCCATTTAAGTATATTAGGGAGTATAAAAATTTTGGTGCGGCAGAATAACTGTATGAACAAATTGTAATAACTATTGGGTTGAGGTGCTATACCTTTAAGACAATAGCCCGATCGCGCTCACTCTAAAATCTAATTATGAACCACAAAGGCACGAAGGACACTGAGGAAAGAATTTCAGATTATGAGAAGGGGGGAGATAGCGCGATCGCGTTGTGGTTGTCACAGAAAATAGAATCCAATTTGCACAGACATAACAGTAATATAATAATTATTCATATTATACACCCATCATCAATTTAATCAATGCCTATCAAAAAGAACCAAATTCCCAGTCTCCCCCTATTTGAACTTCCCCCTATCGGTGAGACTTATCCAGTAAAAGAACATACTCAAAATGTTCAATTACACTACCAACATCCTCACGGTAAACTCTTTCTAGGTGACTCCCTTCAGTGGCTAAAATCCCTAGAAACTAACTCCATAAACCTAATTTTTGCTGACCCCCCTTATAACATCAAAAAAACTGACTGGGATACCTTTGAAAGTCAAGAAATTTATATCCAGTGGTCTTTACAATGGATCAAAGAAGCCTCCCGAATTTTAACTCCTACAGGTTCCATCTATATCTGCGGTTTCTCCGAAATTTTAGCAGACCTAAAACATCCCGCGTCTCAGTATTTTCATTCCTGTCGTTGGTTGATTTGGCATTATCGCAATAAAGCTAATCTTGGTAAAGATTGGGGGAGATCCCATGAAAGTATTTTACACTTTCGCAAGTCTTCAGACTTTACTTTAAGACTTGATAATATCCGTATTCCCTACGGGAAACATACCCTTAAATATCCCGTCCATCCTCAAGCTACGACTAGCCATTTTGGAAAGGGAAAACCTCCTAAAGAAAACTGGACACCAAACCCCTTGGGGGCTAAACCAAAAGATGTTATAGAAATACCGACAACTTGCAATGGCATGGGAGAAAAAACACCCCATCCTACTCAAAAACCGGAAGAACTTGTCAGAAAACTTATTCTCGCGGCATCCGATGAAGAGCAAATAATTCTTGACCCTTTTTCTGGTTCCGGTACTACCCTTGTTGTTTCTGAACAATTAGGTCGTAAGTGGATAGGATGTGATCTTAATTATGAATATAATCAATGGGCAATTCAGCGACTAGAAAATATCCGCAAAATGTCTGTCAATGAGTGGATAGAATTTGATCGAAAAAATACAGAAAGAAGAGAAAGTATCCGATGAATCTTAGAGAACTTCTAGCAATTGCTACCAATAAAGATAACTTTAGCTCTGTCACAGATTACATAGTTTTCTGTCAGCGTTATCTGGAATTTATTACCACAGGACTTCAGGCTGAAATTGTCTCTCAAAATGAATCAATTTATCGTTTTTTTCAGTATCGAGAAGATGGTAATTTTAACATCACTCGCCCCATCAATTCTCTTTTGATGTATAACGCAGAAGAATGTGTCGTTATCACGGATGATTTTTTGAAGATTCTTCATAGTTCAAGAGAGAGATCAAATACCGATGAAACTAGCAGATTGCTTATTCGTAAGAGCATTTACACGATTCAACAGTCCATTGGTGCCACATTAGACGCGCTTCCTTCTGGTCGTTCAAATACGGCGAGAAAACTGAATGGTGATTTGTTTGAAAGACTGATGAGATTATTAATACAAGAGGTGGGTATAGATTGTCGCAGTGGCGTTATTAATATACCTGTTATCGCCGATGGAGTTGAACAGTTTACGATGAGTTATCAACATGATTTATTACTCTATCAAGAAGATAAACTCAAAGTAATTGGTTCAGTGAAAACATCCAGTAAAGATAGAATTGATAAAATTTTTATTGATAAGTTTTTGTATAGTCGTTTAACGGAAACCGCGACACCTCATATCGCAATTTTTCTCAATGACGTGCAACGCAAACAAACCAAGCAAGAAAATAAATATGCTATCAATTCAACTTTTTTAACCGGTCATTTTAAGGGTTATACTGTTAAATTAAATCCTCTGGATGGTGTATATTATTGTGATATACGTCCGAATATGACTTCTGATGAGTTACTCAGTCGGTATATCAAAACTATAGATTGTCTTTTTTGTGATGATTTACAAGGGTTTATGAATGAGTAAAATTTTATTTCCGATGGCTCCGATCGCGCTCACTCTAAAATCTAATTATGAACCACAAAGGCACGAAGGACACAGAGGAAAGAATTAGAGATTATGAGAAGGGGGAGATAGCGCGATCGTGTTCTATAATCATCATATTCAACATAGGAGCATAATTGAATGACAAAACTACTTGAAGAGGCTTGGGCGGTTATTTCCCAACTTCCTGAACAACAACAGGACGCGATCGCGCAGTGTGGGCGCTGCCCGATCGCGTCTTTAATCTTAAAGGAAATCCCATCAGAGCGAGAATGTCGTAAAGCCCTTGCCAAATCAGAGGATAAACTTGCCCAACTCGCGGAAGAAGCCTTAGCCGAATTTAGAGAAGGAAAGACAAAACCTTGAGAATTTTAGAAACTATGGCAAACAGCCTTTAAGGGAGAGTTATGAAAATAGAAAGTATCCGCCTCAAAAACTTTAAGGCATTCCAAAATGTGGAAATTAAAAAAATTCCGAAAATGTGCGTTTTTGTCGGTACAAATGGTAGCTGAAAAACTACCCTCTTTAATGTATTTAGTTTTCTCAAAGATGCTTTAAATGATAATGTTCATGTTGCCTTAACCAAATTAGGCGGAGCGAGAGGATTTCAAAAAGTAAGAAGCCGCAATTCAACCAGTCCGATAGAAATTGAATTAAAATTTTATAAAAATGACCAATCAGCCTTAGTTACCTATTATTTGAAAATCAATGAAGCCGAGGCTTGTCCTCTAATTGAAAAAGAGATTCTTCTCTATCAAGAAAACAGTAACAGTTCCCCATTGACACTTTTTTCTTTTGATAAAGGCAAGGGAGAAGCTGTTATCAATGAAACCGATACAATTACCAATAATACAGAATTAAGACGGGAAAAATATGAGATGAAATCTCCAGATATTCTCGCGTTGAAAGGTTTGGCACAATTTGAACAATTTCCGGCAAGTAAAGCCATTGGTGATTTGCTAGAAAACTGGCATATTTCCGACTTTCACATCCAGCAAGCCCGATCAGAAAGGGAATCTGGTTATGCGGAACACCTATCAAAAGAGGGTGAAAACTTAGCACTGGTGACAGAATTTCTCTATAAAAGACACCCCGATATTTTCAGGAAAATCATGGAAAAGCTGAAACAACGAGTCCCTGGTATCCGCGAAGTTGATGCAAAAATTACTGAAGAAGGGCGAGTCTTACTTCGGTTTAAGGATGGCGATTTTCACGATCCTTTTTTGGCAAGATATGTCTCTGATGGAACTATCAAAATGTTTGCCTATTTAGTGCTTTTGTACGATCCAAAGCCTCATCCTTTGCTATGTGTAGAAGAACCGGAAAATCAGCTTTACCCTCAACTTCTGAACGAACTTGCAGAAGAATTTAGGGATTATGCACGCAAGGGGGGTCAGGTTTTTATATCTACTCATTCCCCGGATTTTTTAAATGGTTGTGAACTAGAAGAAGTATTTTGGCTGAAAAAAGAAAAAGGCTATACAGTTGTCACGCGAGCCAGTGACGATGAACAAATTACAACCTATATGAATGAGGGCGATAAACTTGGTTATCTCTGGCGGCAGGGTTTTTTTGAGGGAGCTGATCCGTGATGAGAGAGCTTGTTTTTTTACTATAAGAACCCTCGGCAAAAACCATGATTCAAGGTATTTTACCGAAGATAATATTAGAATCCAATATAGTTGTTCGGTATATTGTTTTTGAGGGTAAACAAGACTTGGAAAAGTAGATAACACGAAAACTCCAAGGATATCAGAATCCTGACGCAACATTCATCATTCTGCGCGATCAAGATTCGGGGGACTGCAAAATTATTAAAACCAAACTTAAACAAAAATGCGAAGAGGCAAATAAGTCTCAATCTATTGTCTGTATCGCGTGTCGTGAATTGGAAAGCTGGTATCTGGCTGATTTAGACGCGGTGGAAAAAGCTTATGAGAAAACCCGTCTTTCGTCACGACAAAATGATAAGAAATTCCGAAATCCTGATTTGCTGGAAAGTCCATCAAAAGAACTTAAATCCCTGGTCCCTGAATACCAGAAGATCAACGGCTCTCGAATGATAGCACCTTACTTGAATCTGGAAAACACACGATCGCGCAGTTTTTGTCACTTGATCAGTTCAATTAAAAGAATTATTCAGTCTTAACGCGTTCTCAGTCTAATATCTAATTATTAACCACAAAGGCACAAAGGACACAAGACATCTCCTAAAATTATCGTAGGGTAGCATTAGCCTGCCTTTGATCTGATTTTTGGGAGATGTCTACAGAGGAAAGAATTAGAGATTATGAGAAGGGGGAGATAGCGCCTCTAGCCCTAGGCTAATCGCGTACCAATAAGATAATCTATAATTATAACTTAGACGTGATCAGAGACTCAAGCTTATGACAGAACAACAATTATTAGAAAGAATTGTCCTCAACCCAAAAATAATGACAGGCAAACCGATCATTCGCGGTACTCGCTTGAGTGTTGAGTATATCTTAAATCTCCTTGCTCATGGTGCAACGATCGCGGAAATCATTGACGAATATTCGGGACTGACAACGGAGGATATTCAAGCTTGTCTTTTGTTTGCCAGCAAGTCTCTCTCAAATACAACCTTTATGCCTCTTGCTGTGGAGATTGCTTAGATGCGTTTTTTGGTTGATGAATGCACCGGTCCTGGTGTTGCTCGTTGGTTACGCTCCCAAGCTTATGAAGTTTTTTCTGTCTATGAAGAAGCACGAAGTATTAGTGATGATGAGATCCTTGAAAAAGCCTTTGCCGAAAAGTGGATTCTCATTACCAATGATAAAGATTTTGGTGAAATGATTTATCGCGAAAATCGTCCTCATCATGGTGTCATCTTTTTGCGACTGGAAAATGAACGATCCCCAAATAAGATAGAAACTCTACGTCGCTTTCTTGCTATTTATGGGGAACTGTTGCCCGATCATTTTGTTGTTGTCACCGAAAATAGGGTCCGATTTGCACAGACGTAACCGTAATATCATACTAATTATTATTTATCGCGATCGCGCTCACTCTAATATCTAATTATGAACCACAAAGGCACGAAGGACACAGAGGAAAGAATTAGAGATTATGAGAAGGGGGAGATAGCGCGATCGTGTTAAGTAAGCATCACCCGATCCCGATCGCGCTCTGGTGATGGATGTATGATAATGAGATAGAGATTGAGTCGATACAGAAGTGATTGGGAGCATCTCCTAGTCGTAAATTGGCAGTGGGAGCGTCTCGCTCCCTAGGGATCTAATAGGGAGTGAGACGTTCGCTCCTTGGCTCTAAGGCCTCTAAATTATGACTAGAAACGATTTTCTATGCCATAAAGTATTCTTGAAAGGCTAAATAAGAAAAGGAGAAAATACCCCGCACTCGCTCTGTTAACAATCCATGTTGTAACTCGATCGCCTTCAGTACCACTTCACTATCTTGCTGTAATTCCTCTGGCTCAGTGGGAGCATTAGATAAATTACAGATAAAATCACTAATGTATTCCACTATGGTGCGTTGATCAAAAAAGTAATTTCCGCCTTCAAAAGTCGCGGCTGCAATGTGACGGAGCAATCTCAGTTTTTGTGGCAATAAAAAACCTGGGTAAATTTCATCGCGCTCAATGCCTCGGGCTTCATCCCATCTGAAGAGGAGAATATCTAAACATTGCTTATAAAACTCTGTTCTTTTTGTGGGAAATTTACTTTGGCGATGGAACACCCCACAGGCGAGATGCAGAAATAACGGTGTCACGACAAGTGTGCGTAATAGTCGGTTTTCAGGTAAGTCCAGTTTCTCAATGAACTGAAGAGCCTGTTCGTTCCCATCCTCGGCATTTTTTTGGGTTAAGGTTGTGAACCACTTCAGAGCGAAAAGCTTAATTTGTTCTTGAGTAAAAGCAGCTATTTCTACATCGGTAAAACCCTTGAGATTGATGTTTTTAGCCGCGGTTCGACAGCTAACTACAAACAGGTTATTTTGATATTTCTCGGCAAATCGGCGCACTTCTTTGAAAACCGCGTTGCTATCTTGCTTAAGCACTTCATCGAGTCCATCAAGTAATAGTAATATTCGGCCTTCATGGAGTAGAGTTTCGATCGCGGATGCAGAGGAACTTTCCGAGGTGAGAAATTGCGCGTCGATGTAGTTTAATAAGCTAAAGTCATTAACCGCTCTAGCTTCATCGGCAAAATCCCTCAAGGTGATAAAAATGGGAACGTGGTTGGAGGCAAATTTGCCTTGGTTACACTCAATCGCGAGGTGTTGTAAAAAGGTGGTTTTACCAGAGCCCGGTTTGCCTAATACCCGGAGTTTAGAATAGGTTTCGGCGGCATTAATGCCGGGGATTTGTTTCTGAGAAACCGCACCCAAGCCCACACGGTCAAATTCTTCTGGGGTAAAGCTTTGCATATCTGCAATTTCTAACCACTGAAGGCTGGGGATCTCCTCCAAAATATTGACATCAATGTAAATGTCATCTATCTTAACCGGACGGCTGATATCTAATAGTTGCAAAGTGCCACATTGATCTTTAATTTTGTCGAAATGTCGCGATCGAACCTCTTGTACAAGGTGATTAATAGCCCCGACTTTACTCTGAGACTGATCGAAGAGTTCAGATATTTCTGCTGGGGGATTCTCGGCAATCTCGCGCCAATTCAGCTCTAAGATATCGCAAATTTCCATAAAGGTATGACGTTCAATTGGACGGCCGGAGAAAAATCTCCAAATCGGCTGGCGAGTCTTTTGGTTGACTTCATAAGCCAGAAATTCTTGAGTCCAACCCTTACGACTAAAGGATCTTTTTGCTTGTTGAATCCCTGCAGGTGATGCGTGGAGCGATCGTTTTGCCATAGGAAAAAGACCTTATCCAAGTTTTTGTAAAAAAGGTTGAAAACTTTGTTAAATAATTTATATTGTATATTATATATTGTGAGAATAAGTAGGTTTTGTAACAAAAATATACAAAGGGGACTGAATATCACTCCTACAGCGTAGGGGATCTTTCAACGGTATCTTCTCTACATAACCAGGAGTTACCCGCTTCCACCAACGAAACAGGGTTTTTTACCGAATTTGCGGGCGGCAATGAAGTATTTTCCTAAAAAAATCCGGTTTCTAGCCCCCCCATGCGTAAATAACCTTACTACTGGTTAAAAATCCCCTGTGAAATTATGGGAAATTCCTTGGTTTTGATGGATAAAAAAAACCGTGAAATCTGATCTGTTTGTAATTTCGCGGAAAAGAGGAAATTTAGATAGTAATTATGATTAAATTACTATCTAAATTTTTAGGTATACATGACACTATTAGTCAATAGTCTCTTTAGCTTTATCCTTCACATTTGCAACCGTGTGACGAATATGTGCTTCTACTTGTTTGGCTTGTCCTTCGGCTTGAGCTTCGGGATCTCCAGTTATATCTCCTACTGTTTCTTGAATTTTGCCTTCAATGTTTTTGCTCGTTGCTTTAACCCGATCATTTAAACTCATAATTTCTCCTTATTGGCTTAAAAAAAGTTTGTCTGTAAAATGGCTACTCACACAGAATGACTTATCCATGTTTGAAATCATGTCTATAGTAAAAGTTAAAATGTTTGAATTGTATAAGTTGTATGAGATTGTATTAAATCTTTACAATTGACCCCAGTAATGGATTTGAGTCCACAGAAACCCGGTTTCTCACCTCAGACTCTTGCCGGAAATGAATATTGTGGGTAAAGAAACCCGGTTTCTCACTTCAGATCACAGATTAAAGAAAACCGAGATATTTTGAGATGCGATACCCAATCACAATCCCCAGGATGCCACCAATAACGCTAAAAAGGATCGAGGAAAATGAGAGCAAACTTCCACCCCACAACACAGGGATGTAACTACCAATTGTAGAGCCAGCAAACATCCCAATACCGATAATTAATTTATTCATTTAATAATAGCCTCAAGAGCACCTCCTACAATATAACAATTCTCCTAGGAACTTTCCTTAAGTGTTTTGCGAGAATTGTCAGAATTAATTTGCTGATGTAAGCTAATTTTTTCTGCGACTTCATACCCTAAATAAAAACCTTCTTCACTGCTCACGGCAGAAGCAGAGCGAACTTTGACTTTAATACCTCGTTGCCTCAAATAATCCGCGATCGCGTCTTGATTTCGTTCAAACATGGAACGAACTACAATAGCAGGAGTCGCGGGAGTTTCTCCATTCCCGGCTATTCCTGATTGTTTCATTTCCTCTTTTTGTGTTAATAATCTTTGTCTAAGTCGCGTGGCACATCCTACTCGAAAAGCATTCAAATAAGCGCGTCCTTTTCCTTGACAAGACTTGGCTTGTCTTTCAATGGCTTGAGTGAGATATTGATAAAGATGTTGACAAACTATTAAGTTTGTCGAACTTCCTACTAAAAACATATTACCAGTATAATTATTTCGCATCGCGTCGCAACTATTAGCCTCCGCGATGCCAGAGAGTAAAATTATTTTCCAGGTAACAGTGCGCGATGTTGTTTCGATCACCGTTTCGCTAATCTCTTCTTTTTGATCGGTTCCCAGATCCGCAAAACTGAGATTATATTGTGCTAATAATAAAGAGGCTTTCTCTGCCGCGATCGTGGCTTCATTTTCGTTAGATGATGTGGCCAGTGCTAACAGTTTTTTGATCTTGGTGATGAGTAGTTTATCTACCATTGTTATACCTAAAAATGAGAATTTACTTTTGTTTAATTACTACCAAGGTAATATCATCATAAACGATATGAGAGCCGATATGTCGTTTGACATCTTTAATGACGGCTTCTTGAATTGTCTGGGCGGAAAATTGCCAATTTTGTTGGACAATTTCACACAATCTTTCTAAACCATAGAGTTTTCGCTCCTGATTTTCAGCTTCGGTAATACCATCGGTATAAAGCACTACCACATCCCCGGAAGTTAAAGGGATCTCTGTGGAGTCTATCCAGTCACTAATATCTTTTTCTAATGCCATAGGAAAACCTAAATCGAGTGTGGAAATAACTTCTAAAGTCCCCCCATTTTTCACTAAAATTATATCTTCATGTTGACCACTTACCAGTAATTTTTTATCTTGATAATCTAATAAACATAATGTCATATTTTTACCACTTGTCATCCGTTCTACATTTTTATATAAAGTGCGGTTGACGGCTGTTAATAATTTTTTTTGATTGGTTTCATCATTCTCCAAAAGGGCTCGCACCGCGGTTTGTGCCATCATCATTAATACCCCACTTTCTAAGCCATGTCCCGTCACATCACCAATCGCAATTTTGACTTGTCCCTTATGAGTGAGAACATCATAATAGTCGCCACCTACTTCTTCCGCAGGTTCCATAAATCCGGCAATATCTAACTCTTTAATCGCCAATATTTCTGAGTCTTTGGGTAAGATCATTTTTTGTAATCTGCGTGTAATATCTAACTCTGTACTCATCCGCAAATTTTCAGCTTGTAGTTGATTATTTAATGCACTAATCTCTTGATTCGCTTGGGCAAGTTGAAGAGTCCGAGCAGCGACTTGTTCTTCTAATGATTGATATAATTCTCCTAATTGAGTTGACATTCTGTTAAAAGTGTGTGCTAAAATTCCGAGTTCATTTTTGGCATTGATATTGGCTTGAATATTCAAATGACCTTGGCTGATTTTGGCGGCGGATTGAGTCAGTGTTTCTAGGGGAGATATGATGGTTTTTGCAAAGAAAAAACCGATAATTATTGCTACTAATATTGCTAATATAATGGACAGGATCATCAATAAAATCATGCGATATACTGGTGCATAAACTTCCGCGGTTGCTAATTCTACAACGACAGTCCATTGCATTCGACGCACTAAGGTTGCCGCCCCTAAAACTTCTTCTCCTTTTAATCCTTTATAGACAATGGCTGGTGACTTATTCGGCGATCGCGCTAACTCGAATATCGTTTTAATAAAAGGGCGAGCGCTCAATTTTTCCAATTCATTTCCCTGGTATTTCTGGTCTTTTTGGGCAATTAAAATCAAGCGATTATCAAAAACATAAGCATAGCCCCTTTCACCCACATTAATATCAGTAAGAATTCGAGTCAAAAAAGCGAGATTAATTTTAGCAAATAAAACCCCATCAATTTGATTATCTTGATTACGAATAGGAACGGCCATAATCGTGAAGGGAATATGAGTCAGAGGATCAATTTTCACAGGACTAATATAAGTTTCGCCTTTACTAAACGTCACAAAAAATAAATAAGAAGAATCTTGAGATTTTCGACCTAGATTAAATTCCGAAGGCAATAATACTTTATAGGGCGATAAAGCCGTAACAATTTGCCCGGATTGATTCATTAGCCCCACAACATCATAAGAACTATTGCTTTTGATCAGTCCTTCTAAAATACTATTTTTTTCCGTGAGAGAAAAATTGGTTAATCCTCTTAATTCCGCGAGATAATTTAATTGTCGTTTGAGTTCATTCAAAGATGAACTGATTTCATTGGCAGCGGAGCGCGATCGTGCTTCTTGAAGTAATATTGCCTGTTTTAGCTGGGTTTTAAAACTCAGATAGGTTAAAGCACCCCCTGTTAACAGTAAACTTAAAACCACCCCTAAAACAAGCCCATAGCGCAGTTGGTTAGCAATGGAAAAAAGGGGACGACGGATCATATTTTTTCTCGTTCAGGGCTATAGGCCTAATTTTACTGTATAATAATATACTACAAGAAGTAACTTAATTCTGTTTCCGGGTCTGGGTTTTAGGAAAAAATTATCTCTTGTGATTTTGACTGATATGTGGGCGGCGTGTTTTTTAAGTAAGGTAGGTTTTTTTATGATTCAGAACGAAGGGATTAAAGCTAAGTTTAAAATCAATATTGTGCTATTATTTATGGTCGGTTTGTGCTTAACTTTTATCGGGGCAAGTTGTATGTCAAATCCCCTATTAAATCGTGTTTCTCCTGCACCGACTTCTCAAACAAAAGTAATACGAATTGGGCATCAACCTCATGGAGTACCACCAATTCTCAAAAAACTGGGTTCTTTAGAAAAACGTTTGTTACCAATGGGATTTAAGGTAGATTGGAAAGAATTTCCGGCCGGCCCTCCCATTATGGAAGCATTAGGAAAAGGGGAAATTGATCTGGGAATGGCGGGAGAAGTCCCCCCCTTATTTGCCCAAGCCAAAGGTTTACCTATTTTTTATGTCGCGAATGAGCCTCCTCTTCCCCAATTGATCACAATTTTAGTTCCCAAAGATTCCCCGATTCAAAGTTTAGAAAACCTCAAGGGCAAAAAAATTGCTGTCGCGAAAGCTTCCGCGGGTCAATATTTACTGATTCAAGCCCTTAATAAAATTGGCTTGACTTTAAATGATGTGGAACCGATTTATTTATTACCACCGGAGGGGATGAAAGCTTTTGAAAATGGAGAGGTGGATGCTTGGGCGATTTGGGACCCGTTTTTTGCCTTAATTGAAGAGAAGAAACCTGTGCGAATTTTAACCACAGGAGAGGGTTTAAGCAATAATATGAATTTTTATTTCGTCACGCAATCTTTTGCTAATAACAATGATATGATTATTAAGATTGTCATTGATGAAATGCGAAAAGTGGGGTTATGGGTTCCCACACATCAACAGGAAGCCGCGGAAATTTTAGCGTCGAATAGTGGTTTAAAATTAGCAGTGGCTTTAAAAATTATTCAACGGGCAAGATATGAAGCACTACCGATTCAAGATCAGGCTATTGAAGAACAACAACGCATCGCGGATACTTTTTTTCGTTTGGGGTTATTGCCAAAAACGATTCGCGTTGAAGATGCTGTCTGGAAACGTGAGTTGAGAAATTAAGTGTTTTTGCTCTCCTCTTGTTCTTTAATAATAAATCACTCAAATGATCGTGACAAATCTTGTCGGTTTGATACCCTCATCTGTTAAGGGTGATTTTTCTGATGCTCAAACCGGGTTTATCTTGTTTTTTTTCCGAAATTATGATAGGATGAACAATAGTCAAAATCATTTTTGATCTCAAATCTGTAAAATGGTCAAATTAGTTATTTTCATTAATTGCACGATCGCGCTATGGGGGTTTTATCTCGCGTGGCAAGTTTGGCAGGTGCGTGGAATGCTCCTCGAAGTGGAAAAAAATCTCATGGAAATGGAAGAAGGGCTCTATCTTCTCTCGGTGACACCCCAATGTCTAATGTTACAACGAGACTGTTTACGTCAATTACGGCAACAATATCGTCAATTAGAGTTAAGATTACAACAAAGTCAACAGATTTTAGCTTTAGTTACCTTAAGTCAAATGTTGTCGCGACGTTATTTCCGTCGTCTTCCTAAGTTATAATAACTGTGGAATGAGCGCGATCATCTCAAATCTTAAATTGGAGTATTTATCAGGTAAAACAAATGTCTAATCAACAATCAGGAGTATTTTTTCGCGGTTTTTTAATTGGTGCCGCGTTAGGAACGATCGCGGGTTTAATTGTTGCTCCCCGCAGCGGCAAAGAGACTCGTAAAATCTTGAAAAAGTCCGCGCTCGCGTTACCTGATCTCGCGGAAGATTTATCGACAACTCTTCACTTACACGCGGATCGTCTTTCGGAAACCGCCCTCCGTAATTGGGATGATACTTTAGTTAGACTTCAAGACGCGATCGCGGCGGGTTTAGAAGCCAGTCAACGGGAACATCAAAAATTATCCCTACAAAAAAACCTGCCAAGTGAAGAAGCGGAGGAGCTACAGGAAGAGGATAATAATGATAAATCAAGTAACTGAATTACCTACCCCAAAAAACGATTTCTCTCTTGAGGTAAATCACCTATTTTACCTCAATAAATCGGTTGAGAGCGTCAATCCTATAAAATAAACTCATGTTCACTTTTTCTGATTTCTTGTAGGCGATCCCCTGTGACAAATCCCCTCTTTTGGCTAGGACTTTCTCTGCTGCTAGTTGCAGTCAGTCTGACAGTTATTTTAATAGCTCTTCTTCCTGCTGTGTATGCTTTAGCTCGCGCTGCCCGTAGTGTGGAAAGATTAGTTGATACCCTCAACCGAGATATCCCTCCCACTTTGGAAGCTTTGCGTTTGACGGGGTTGGAAATTAGCGAATTAACAGATGATCTCACCGAAGGGGTGCAGAGTGCGGGAGAAGTTGTCAAACAAGTTGATCAAACTCTTACCACCGCAAAACAACAAGCTCAACAGGTACAAATTACGACTAAAAGTGTTTTTACTGGTTTAAGTGCCGCGTGGCAAACTTTAACTAAAAAATCTACTCCTTCTTCTAAAAATCGTCGTTTAAAAGGTTCTTCTTCGAGTAATTCAAACAAAAAATGATGCCATTCGAGTCTCGAAAAAAACCGGGTTTCTACCTAAGTTTTGTCACCTAAATTTTCTCTACAAAGAAACCCGGTTTCTGACTTCTGCCCTGATTCAATTATCCCAATTAAATTTCATCCCTAAATATTCTTCTAACTGTTGATTATAAGGTTGAAAATAATCTCGCAATTTTTGTCTGGTGGACTCATCCACAGGGGAATAGGAACCCGGATTTGAGTTTTGATATTCTGGTAATTGATATTCTGGTAATCCTAAAAATTGCCAAACTTGTTTCATTGTCTTAGCTGTTTCTACATATAAATCCTCACTTTTGATAATTAATATTTGTTCTCTGGGAAAGAGTTTTAGCCATTTTTTCAGATGCTCTATATATAAACCATGTACGATATAATTACCAGGCTCTTCTCCTATAATAATATCAGTTTTTTCTTTTAATTTCTGGATATCGTCTTCGATCGCGTCTTCTAATGTGCGATATTCCCAATTAAAACTACGCCAATGATAGTAATGGGAAATAGCGCGATCGCAGGGATTTCTTAATAGTAAAATTAGCTTAACATCAGGACAATTTTGAAAGACGCGATCGACAGCATCAGGGTGATCAATATAACTCGGACTGGCTTCTCCTGTAATGAAATTTTCACCCGAAGGAATGGGGGGAAAATGGGAAAGATACCAGTTAATACCGCGGTGAAAATGCCAGGACCAAAAATCCATCTCTTTTTTAATCGGTGATACAATTTGGGGATGTTGCATCACATAACTATAAAGAGAAGTTGTCCCCCCTCTTTGCACTCCTATAATCATAAAATTAGGCGCTTTGATGGGTTCTAATTTATCTGTAAATTGTTGAAGTAAAGGGCGAGACGCGATAGCCTGCGGCTGAAGCGTAGCTATCGCGTGTTTATAACTGACAGTTTGATAATAAGAAATCGCGGTATCAATTTTCCCTTGTCGTGTGAAAGCTTCCCCTAAGTTTAAATAAGCCCAAAAAGTATCGGGATTTTCTTGGAGTAAATTCTGGTATAAATTGATCACTTCCTCTAACTTGTCTTGCTGTGTCAAGACTTCCCAAATATTATAATAAAACCACCAAGGAAAATCAGGATTAATTTTAATCGCGTGTAAGTAAGCCGTTACGGATTCTTCCCATTTTTGCTTTCTTGATAATGCAGTCCCTAAGTTATAATAGGACCAACTAGAATCAGGATTTTTTTCAATTTCTAAGTAATAGGGTGATAAGTCATCATCATTGTCTTTCATTGGTTTTAATAATGTTTCTAGTTGTTGGGTGATTTCTAAATGATTGGGATAGATATTTAACGCGAGACGATAAAGCGCGATCGCGGCTTCTTTTTTATTTTCCACATCTAAGCTTGTGCCTAATTCTAAATAAAACTCAGGAGATAGCTCAAAAATGTTAAATACTTGAGAATTAATATCAATTTTAGGTAAAACTTCTCCTAATTGATGATAAATACCAGATAAATTGTGATCAAGTATAAAGGCTTGCAAAAAGTTAATAAATGCCCTATCCCATTGTTGTTTAGCTGTGAGACAAACCGCTAAATTATAATAACACCAAGGGAAATTAATATTAAGTGCAAGGGCTTGATTATAGGCCGAAATTGCCTCATCCCATTGTTCTAATTTGAGAAGAGCATCACCTAAATTATGATAACACCAAGGAAAAGTAGAATCCAACGCGATCGCGCTCCGACAAGCCTTAACCGCGTCTTGCCATTGTTGCAATTGAATTAGAGTAGAAGCTAATTGATGATAACACCAAAAAGAATCAGGATTTAAGGCAATGGCATCACCATAGGCAATAACAGCTTGTTCAAACAAACCTTGTTCAAACAAACTATCCCCTAATTGATGTTTTGTTTCCCAAGTTTCGGCTTGATTACTCATAATACTCCCGCGATCTCCATTAATTTTTGTAACTGAGCGACATTAACAAGTATATCTTGATGAATAGGGTTATCTGTATGATGATTTACCAAAACTTCACCCATTAAATAGTAATGCTCTAAACCACAAATATTGCTAATAGCCCAATAACAATTAGGGTGAAAATTAGGTGAAAATATCTCAATAACTTTCGTACCGGGTTGACAAAAGACTAAATTTGTTAACCCGGCTCCATGAGGGGAAATAATAACATCGGCCGATGACATATAAAGAGATTGTTCCGCCAATGTTAAGGTTTCAAAAATGACTTTTTTAAAGCCAAATTTTGCCAAGAAGAAATTAAAGACATCTTCATTATTAATAAGTTGACGATAGGATGCTTGTTCTCGACTAATATAAATCCGTTTGGGATAATCTACTTTTGGGGAATTTCCCACCTTTAAAAATGCCTTCTGCAAAAAATCACATCCCCATTTTGATAATCGAGCATGGGAACGTTGATCGAATACGGAGGGAACAATAATACTTTTAGCTTGGATATGAGGAATGAGAGAACTCTCTATAATTTTACTTGAGGGAATGCCTAAAATATTGAGTGTTTCCACTTGATAAGGGAGTTGATAACTATTAACAATAAATTTATCAATACTTTCTAAATCAATACCACTCTGATATAATAAATCAAATCGTGTTATCAGATCAAACATCCAATGGAAATAACCCGCACCCCCCCATTGTACTGATAAAAACGCGACCCGATTATTAATATTAATAGGTTCGGGTAATTTATCAGAAGAAATTACCACTTCAGGACAACCAGTAGAAATATCTTTTACTAATTTATTATCACTGGTAATAACGGCACTGGTGCCTATATCTGCCCACACTCTCCCGTGAGGAATTACAGTGACAAAGGCTTCTCCAAAGTACGCGTTATGTAGTTTAAATTCATCATTGATATCCCCGAGGGTTTGGGATGATAACATTGTCTTGCTTTCTGGAGGATAAATTTTCAGACGAGTGAAACTGGGATCGTCTTGAGAGTTAATGATTAAATCCTCTGTAAAATTAGAATATTTCTGAAGTAAATCATGAGATAAGGTAAACTGAAATCGAGATAGATTTGCTCCTAGATTATCCCCTAGAATGTCCAAAATTTCGGCAATTTTGTTATAACTGGGATAAAAATCGGGTTTTATTTGTAATGCTTGAATAAAAGAAATAATCGCGTCATCCCATTTTTTTTGTTGTAGGAAAAGTAATCCCAATCCTTCATATAATTGAATATTTTTCGGAGAGAGATTGATGGATTCTTGATAAAGCGCGATCGCGTCTTCAATCCGATGAGGTTTGGGGATAGTTTCGTCAATAAAAACACCCGCTTTTTTCATTAATAATTCCAAATTTTCCAGATTAACGGAAATATTATAACCTAGAGGACAAATAGTACCATCTTCCGTCAATAATTGACTAATTAAGTAATAATATTCTAACTGACAAGTATGAGAAATTTGCCAATAACAATTAGCCACATACTCAGGGGAAAAAATCTCAATAACTTTCGTCTGAGGAGCACAAAAAACTAAATTCGTTAAACCAGCACCGTGAGGCGCGATCACCACTTCGGCGACCGCCATGCAAGCCACTTGCTCTGCAAATGACATAGATTCAAAAGTCACTTTTTGAAATCCATACTTTGCGAGAAAAGTCATCATTTCTTCTTCATTAATAATCTTACGATAACTGGCATGACTACGGCTAATATATATACGTTTAGCATAGGGACTATTTTCCCGAAATTGCGGGAGACAAAATTGACTTTTCAAAAAAGAACAAACCCATTGAGAGCTTCTAAAATCTTCTAAACGCAAGGGAGAAGGAACGATTAATCTGGTTGCCAGGAAGTGGTTAGTCTGACTACTTTGTATTATTTTATTAGGAGGAATTCCTAACAGTTGTAGTGTTTCTTGTTGGTAAGGAAGCACATGGGTATTGACAACAAATTTATCGATCAATTCCAGGGGAATGCCACTGTGAATTAATAGAGCAAAGCGGCTGATCAGATCAATCATCCAATGGTAATAGTTATTATGACCCCATTGCACCGATAAAAAAGCAACCGTGCCATCAATTTTTACAGGGGGTGGCAATTGCTCAGATAAGACAATCAACTCCGCAGATCCAGTGGAAATATCCGCGACTAATTTCTGATTTGAAGTGATAACAGCACTGGTGGAAGCACTCCCCCAAACTCTGGCATTGGGGACGATCGCGATAAATGATTCCGGCTCACGGGTTGGAGTTACTTTAAAAGCCTCGTGAAGGTTTGGTGCGAGGGTGATTGATGGTTGGAGATCAATATAATTAACCGGATAAATAGTCCTCCGAGTAATATCAGGCTCTAACTTAGAGTTAGTGACTAAATCTTCCGTAAATTTGCCATATTTTTTCAGTAAATCAATCGGTAATTTATTGAGAAATAAACAACTATTTGCACCCGAAGGATCTCCTTTTTTTTGCAGAATCATCCCTAGGGCTTCATAACAGGGAGAGTGGTCCGGGTGGATTTTAAGTGTTTTAATGTAAAATACGATCGCGTCATCCCATTTTTCTTGTTGGGAAAAAATTTGCGCGATATCATAATAATGCCAATAACAGTTGGGGCTAATCTCAAGGGCTTTTTTATGAGCCGCGATCGCGTCGTCTAATTTACCTTGTTTTTCTAAATTTTTTCCTAATAGTTCATAAAACCAACTATTATTTGAGTCTAACTCAATGGCGCGTTTATAAGCAGCCTGAGCTTCTTCCCAATTTTCCAATTTACTAAAACCTTCCCCTAAATTGAGATAAAACCAACTGCTCTCGGCATTAAGCTGAATGGCTTTTTGAAAAGACGCGATCGCATCGTGCCATTTTTCTGATTTTAGCAAAAGAATACCTAAATGATAATAATACCAAGATACATCAGGATTTAACTCAATTAATTTCTGAGACATTGCGACAGCATCTTCTAATTTATCTAATTTTAAGAGAGCATTTCCTAACTGTTCATAATAGATATGTGAACCCGGATTTAACTCAATTAAGTGACGGTAAACTCCTAATAACTCTTCCCATTGTCCGATGGGTTCTAGTGCCTTAGCTAAATTAGCATAATACCAACTATTATCAGGATTTAATTCAATGGCTTTACGATATGCAGAAGCCGCGTCTTCCCATTGTTCTAATTCAGAAAAAGCTAATCCTAAGTTATGATAGGACCAGGGAAACTCGGGATTTAATTCAGTAGCCCGACGATAAGCCCGGATCGCGTTTTCATGTTTTTTTAGCTGGAAAAGGGTATCTCCTAAATTATGATAAGCTCCCCAAAAATCGGGATTTAATTGAATAGATTTCTCATAAGCTTGCGCCGCTTTATCCCATTTTTCTAACTTGAATAACGCGTCTCCTAAGCTATAGTAAGACCAAGAAAAATCGGGATTAATTTTAATAGCTTTTTCATAAGTAATAACAGCCTTTTGCCATTCTTCTAGTTTGAGGAAAATTTCTCCTAGTTTTTGATAAGACCAAAAAGATTGAGGATTTAATTCCAGCGCGCTCTGGAAAGACTGTATCGCGCCTTCCCAGTCCCCCCCCTCTTGCTGAGTCACCCCTAATTGATGGTAAATTTCCCAGGAAATAGCTTCCTTATCCATTGACAATACCTGCCATAGTGAGTAATTCTTGAAGTTGCTCTAAATTCACAAAAATATCTTGATAAACATCATAACATGACGCGTGTTTATCTAACAACTCACCAATACAAGAAAAATGTTCTAAACCACAAACATTACTCAAAAGCCAATATTCAGGAGGCATATAAAGGGGAGAAAAAATTTCAATTACTTTTGTCCCCGGATGACAAAAGACTAAATTTGTTAACCCCGCGCCATGAGGGGCGACAACGATTTCCGCGGAGGCTAAACACAGGGCTTGTTCCCCCACAGACATCGTTTCCAAAAGTACCTTTTCAAACCCTAATGTTTCTAAATATTGGCTAACTTCATCATTATTACTTATTTTACGAGGATAGGGGGCTTCTCGACTAATATAAATACGCGTGTTAGGTGTCACTTGTTCATTTAAAAAGGACTCCTTTAAAAAATCACAAGCCCAGTTACAAAGTTTATAAATTCCTTGAAATTGCAGAGACGGCACTACAAGAGTTTGCGCTTTTATGTGATGACAATGACTACTATCTATAATTTTTTCTGGAGGTATTCCTAAGAGGGTAAGCGTCTCTTTTTGATAAGGTTTATCGTAGCTATTCACCACAAACTTATCAATTTTATCGAGAGTAAATCCACTTTGATATAATAAATGGATTCTGGCAATTAAATCTAACATCCAATGAAAGTATCCTAGGCCTCCCCATTTCACTGATAAAAAGGCAACGGTACCATTAATCAATTCTGGCGGTATTAATTTATCCGACGATATAATTAATTCGGCATTGCCTTTAGTCGAAACATTGATTACTAATTTATTATCCGTGGTAATAATCGCACTGGTAACAGCATCACCCCAAGCCCGTCCCTCTGGTACTACTACTACAAATGTTTCCGGCGCGATCGCGGTTGTCATTAAATCCCATCCTATTTTACCATCAACTCCGACGGATAATAAACTTTGTTCTGTGGGTGTTTGTGTTTCCGATAAGGCACTATCACTAATTTTTTTACTGGGAGATAAATCTAGTAAATTCGCCGGATAAATATCTATATGTGTCAGGGATGGATGGGTTTGAGAAGTCGTTAATAAATCATCACTTAATTGACAATAAATTTGAATAACATAATCCGATAATTGTTTATTCAAATAGCAACCATAAGCATCATCATCAAAACCCAATTTCTCTAAAGCTTTAGCAATATTATCATAAATGGCTAAAGAATAATCCGGTTGAATTTGTAAAGCTTTAACAAAAGTCGTGATCGCGTCTTCCCATTGTTCTTTTTGCATCAATAGTTGACCTAATTCGTCATAATAAGCACAACGATTTGGCACAATTTCTATCATTTTTTTATAGATGTCTATCTCGTCATCAATACGTCCTTGTTTTTGCAGTAATTCTATTAAAATATCATAAACCCAAAGGGGATGAGGATCAAGTTCAAGGGAGCGAGAATACGCGATAATGGCTTCATCCCATCGTTCTAATTTTCGTAAAGCTTCCCCTAAATTTTCATAAAACCACTTCATTTCAGGTTCCAGTTTAATCGCCTCACGATAGGCAATAATCGCGTCTTCCCATTGCTCTAATTTACTTAAAGCAATTCCTAAGTTATGATAGGACCATGCTAAATCGGAATTTAACGCGATCGCGTGACGATAGGCATCTCTCGCCTCTGCATAATTTTCTAATTTTGAAAGAGCATCACCTAATTGATGATAACCTCCAAAAAAATCCGGGTTTAATCTAATAGCTTGACGATAGGCAATAATCGCGTTTTCCCACTGTGACAGTTTTGATAAAGCATCCCCTAAATAATAATAAGCCCAGGAATTATTCGGGTTAATCGCGATCGCGTCACCATAGGCATTTACCGCGTCTTCCCATTTTTCCTGCGCCAGCAAAGTTGTTCCCAGATCGAAAGCTTTCAGGAAAGAATTACTGTTAATTTCTTGAATCTGACTCAGAGACGCGATCTCTTCTAACCGAGAATAAGGCAAAGAAAAATCCGGTTTTAACTCAATAACTTTCTGGTACGAGGTAATAGCATCATCCCATTTTTTTAAGTGAAATAAAGCTTCTCCTAAATTATAATAGGAACCAAAAAAGTCAGGATTTAACGCGATCGCGCTTTGATAAGCTCTTGCCGCGTCTTCCCATTTTTGCTGTTTGGTAAAAGCATCACCTAAACTCTGATAACACCAAGAAAAATCGGGATTAAGCTCCGCAGCACGCTCATAAGCAATAACAGCATCATCCCATTTTTCTAATTTCGTTAAAGCATCCCCTAAACTGAAATAAGAATCAAATACACTGGGGTTTAATTGATTCGCCTTTTGATAAGCTGTCACCGCGTCTTGCCATTTTTCCTGTTTTAAGAATGCCGTCCCTAAACCAGAATAAGACCAAGAATTTTCGGGATTTTTCTCAAGGGCATGAGAGAAGGCATCTCCCGCGTCTTGCCATTTTTCTAAGTTTAAGAAAGCTTCACCAATATGGTGATATACCCAGAAAAAGTCTTGCTGATGATCAATTCCATGACGGTAACTAATAATAGCTTCTTCCCATCGTTTTAAATTCAATAAAGCATTCCCTAAATTCGGATAAATTTCGGTGACATTACTATTTAATGTCAGGGCTAAACGATAATAATTAACCGCGTCTTCCCATCGTTCTAAATAAAAGCTCATTTCACCTAAACTATAGGCAATATCTCCAGCATTGGGTTTGAAATCAAGGACTTTTTCATAGGCAATAATCGCGTCTTTAAAATTTCCTTTATTTTGTAAAAGCTTGCCCAAAGTTTCATAATTTTCTACTTGGGTGTTTCCTAATTCCACAGCTTTCTGATAATGTTCGATCGCGCCATCGACATCACCCTGTTGTTTCAGGGCATCGGCTAAGGCTTGATAAGCTTGAGCGGAAATTAGTTGATTTTGATCAATTTGTAGGGCATTATTAGGAACGTCAGGAGCAATTTTTTTGATGATCAGTTGATAGCCTTGGTGCAATACTTCAACCCGATTTTTAAACATTTCCAAAAATATATCTACCCCCATTTTTGTAATCATTAATAACGATTCGGGATCGTACCATTCATAATCATCAAAAATAATTAATCCGCCCACTTTAACGACTCGCCAAGACAGAATAGCATCTTGTAAGACACTTTCGGCTAAATGACAGCCATCAATATAAGCTAAATCAAAAGCTTCTGTTTCTAAGTCTCCCAAAACATCTTGGGAAAATGCTGCTAATTTGATAACTTTATCCGCGGCTCCGGTTTTATCAATATTGGGGTCAAATTGCGGTTGAAATCCTGGCTCAATACAGGTAATTTTGGCATCGGGGGCTGTTAGTATATTATCAAGAAGCCAACAAGTTGACATTCCCTGAAAACTACCTATTTCGACAATATTAAGCCCACTAATATTGGCGAAATGCTCTAAATATTTTTGCCAAATCGGTATATTATGGCTAAACCAATCTCTGGTAAATTCATAACCCCTTTCTTCGCATGGAGTCCATCCTCTTAATGCCGCGGCTTTACGATGACAAACCATCGCGTCTTCTTCTTTACCTAATTCGATTAAATTATTCCCTAATTGAGTATAACACCAAGGTGTATTAGGGTAAAGTTCAATGGCTCGACGGGCGCAAGTAACAGCATCTTCCCAACGCTTCATTTTAAATAATGTTTGTCCTAATTGATGATGGGAGAAATAAGCTTGGGGATTAATTTCCAGGGCTTTGCGGTAGGCATCAACGGCTTCTTCTAATTTTAATTGTTGGGCAAAAAATTCTCCTAATCTTTGGTAAACATCCCAGGATTCAGGATTAATTTCTAATGCTTTTCGATAACAGCTTAAGGCTTCTTCTTTCTTCCCAATTTTGTCTAAAATATTGCCTAAATGATGATAAACTTGTGGGGCATCAGGCGTGAGAGAAATTGATTTCCTAAAGGACGCGATCGCGTTTTCCCATTCGCTTTTTTGGGCAAAGGCTTTCCCTAAACCTAAATAACAACTAGAATAATCAGGATTAATTTTTAAAGCTTGATGATAAAAGTCAATAGCTTCATCAAATTTTCTTTGATAGGTGAAAACTTCTCCTAAATTATGGTAAGGTTCAACGGCATGAGGATTGAGCGCGATCGCGTGACGATAACAAATTTCCGCGTCTTCTAATTGTTGAACTTCCACCAACATATTACCCAAGGCTAAATAATCGGACGCGATCGGCCAAGTCGGCTCAAGATTAAAAGCTTGATACCAATAATTTGCCGATTCTTTTAACTCACCAATATTACCCAAAACTTTAGCTAAATTGCGATAAGCTTCTGCCCAATCTGGTTTTAAAGAAATCACTTCTTTATAAGCCCCTATCGCGTCCTCGGTTTTACCTTCTTGAACATAGATACTAGCTTGAGTATGTAATGATAGTGCTAATTGTTCTTGATTTTCCGTTACAGACATATTCGGCTACTTCTCCTCAATTCATTCGTCTTGATACTACTTTAACATAATCAACCTGCTGTTGTCTAATAAATTTAGTCTTTTGGGGATTAGGGTAAAGTTAGAAAACTTGTGCCAGATTCATCACCATTTCTAGTTGATGTAAATTTACTAGAATATTTTTCTTTTGGGGTGACATATCTTCTTCATTCTCTAACAAATTACCCAATACATGATAATGTTCTAAACTACATAAATTACAGATAAGCCAATAATAATTTAACACATACATAGGGGAAAAAAGTTCAATAATTTTCGTCCCTGGTTCACAAAAAACTAGATTACTTAACGCAGAGCCATGAGGGGCAATAATCACTTCCGCCTGGGCCAGTAAAGAGGCTTGTTCCACTACTGACATCGTTTCTAGGTTAACAGAATAAAACCCCCTTTTCTCTAAGAATTGTATTACTTCTTCTTCATTAAGTACCACCCGATAACTGGCATTTTGTCGCCCCAAATAAAGGCGAGTTTGTGTCGATTTTCTCGGAGTATCTTGGTTAAGTTTGCACAATTTTTGTTTAAGAAACTGACAACCCCAACTCGTTATCATCGACTGTCCTCTGGGGGGGACTGAGGGAACAATAACCCGTTTAGCTTGGATATGAGGATAATGACAACTTTCCATAATTTTGGCGGGTGGTATCCCTAAAATTGAAATTATTTCTTTTTCATAACTTTGCTGATATCGGTTTATTAAAAAGTAGTCTATTTTCTCAAGATTTATGCCACTTTTCTCTAATAAATCAAGGCGGCTAATCACATCAAAGAGCCAATGAAAATAAACAGTTCCTCCCCAACGCACTGATAAAACTGCCACATCACCATCTATTATTTTTACCGGAGAAAGTTGCGAGGAAGAAATGACAATTTCCGCACTGCCTGTACAGAGATCCGTAACCAGTTTATCATCAGATGTAATGATCGCGCTGGTGAGTACACCACTGCAAACTCGTCCATTAGGAATTATACCGACAAAGGCAGGATTTGATTTAATTTCTGATTGGTTAAAAATCAAATTTCCGGTTTCTAAAGGTGGAGATGTTACTAAAGGGGTTACTTTTTCTGAATAGATATCGAGCTTTATAATTTCAGGATGATTAGAGGCTGTGATCAGTTGTTCTTCATTTAAGAAACAGAACTCTTGTAAAAGTTTCACAGGTAAAATGGGGTTAAACGGATCAATTTTATCGGTTTCTCCTTTTTGTTGTAAAGCCTCTATCACGATATGATATGAATTGGTTAAATCCGGTTCAATTTGCAAGGATTTAAGACTGAACTTAATCGAGTCATCCCACTTCTCTTGTTTGAGGAAAACTTGGGCTATTTTTTGATAAAACCAACAGGAATGAGGGTTTAAATTTAATCCGGTTTGATAAGCCGACAACGCGTCTTCAAGTTGCTCATTTTTGGATAACGCGTCGCCTAATTTTTGGTAATACCAAGACTCCTTTGGCTGTAGAGCAATGGCTTGAAGGTACGAGTTAACCGCGTCTTCCCATCGTTGTAAATTAAATAATGCTAACCCTAAATTATGATAAGTCCAAGGGAAATTAGAATTAAGCACGATCGCGTTTTGATAAGCAGTCACCGCCTGAGAGAATTGTCCTAAATTCAAATAACTATCCCCTAAATAATGATAGGGGCACATCTCTTGAGGGGCAAGTTTAATCGCGCTTTTATAGCACACGATCGCGTCTTCCCATTTTTCCAATTGTCTGAAGATAAATCCTAAATTATTATGAATAGCAAAGACATCAGGATTTAATTTTTTTGCGTGAGTATAAGCCGCGATCGCGTCTTCCCATCGTTCCAGTTTTATTAAAGCAAACCCTAAATTATTATAAGCCAAAAAATCATTAGGATTGAGCGCGATCGCGTCTTGATATTGCCTAACAGTATCTTCCCATTGTACACTATTTTCCATATTAAACCCCTTCTTTTTTTTCGCTTGGGTTGACAAGATATATAGACTTAACCCAACATATTTTATTTGAGTTTTTAGGTTGGGTTGAGAATTAAGATATCTTAATTTTACCCATGTAATAGACTCAACCCAACTACGTTATTTTAGCTAATTCTAGCAAAGATTGAAGTTCTGTTAAATTAATCTTAATATTTTGTTGCACGGGTGTTTTTTCCCTTTCCGTTTCTAGCATCTCCCCAATTAAATAATAATGTTCTAGTTGACAAAGATTAGAAATTATCCAATAGAAACTCGGAATATAACAAGGGGGAAATAACTCTAAAACCTTGGTCCCTTGCTGACAAAATACTAAATTCGTTAATCCTCCACCATGAGGCGCGACTATTACTTTTGCCGCCCCTAAATATGCCGCTTGCTCCGATACAGATAAATTTTCTAAAGTCACCGACTTAAACCCGAATTTTTCCAACAAATTTATAATTTTATCTTCATTTAAAACCCGCCGATGCACGGCATTTTCCCGACTAATATAAATCCGTTCCGGTAGATCAGAAAGAGCGCGATCACCTTCAGGTAAAAAAGTGTTTTTTAGAAAATCACAGCCCCATTGAGAAAGCATAAAAGGCCATTGAATAGAAAGAGAGGGAACTAAGAGCTTTTTTGCCTGAATATAAGGAAAAGTAGAACTTTCGATAATTTTTGAGGCTGGTATTCCTAGACTCCTTAAGGTTTCTATTTCATAGGGTTTCTGATAAGAATTGACCACAAATTTATCAATTTTTTCAAGATTAAAACCACTTTTTTCTAATAAATGGAACCGAGAAATTACATCAAACATCCAATGGAAATAAGCAATGCCTCCCCATCGAATTGATAAAAACGCGACTGTCTCATCAAAATGTTGAATAGGCGGTAAATGGGGAGAAGTTAGAATCAATTCCGCCGAGCCCGTTGACAAATCGGTGACGACTTGATTATGCTCTGTTATCACCCCTGAAATAATACGATCCGCCCACACTTTGCCCCTAGGAATTTCAGCAATAAACCCGTCACAGGATATTGTCTGAGTTTCGAGAAAATAATTCATCGGTTGACAAGTTTGAGACGCGCTTAAATTCATGGGAGTCTGGGGATAAACATGGATTTTCTTAATCTCTGGATATTGCTCCGATAAAATTGCCCAATTTTCCGGTAATTGACAAACTTTTTCTGTCCACTTTAAGGGTAGAATTAAATAGTCTAATCTCACTTTTTCGTTTTCATCTAAAGGCTCATATTGTTGGAGAATTTTACTTATTTTTAAATAAGAAGGAGAAAAGTCAGGTTTAATTTGCAAGCATTTAATTAAAGTTTCGATCGCGTCTTCCCATTGTCCATTTTCCCATAACAGATTTGCCAATATATCGTAATACCAACAAGATTTTGGTTGTAATTTGATCGCGTGTTGATAAGCCCCGATCGCGTCTTCTAATAAACCTTGTTTATGTAAAGAATCCCCTAAATTATGATAAAACCAATCCGTGGGATTAAGAGAAATCGCGTGACGATAAGCCGTGACAGATTCTTGCCAACGTCCTAAGTTAGATAACGCCCAACCTAGGTTATGATAAGACCAAGCAGAATCGGGATTAAGCGCGATCGCTCTTTCATAAGCCTTTACCGCGTCCTCCCAGCGTTCCAGTTGCAATAAACCATCACCTAAATGATGATAATGCCAACAATTATCAGAAATCATTTTAACCGTTTTTTCATACATTAAAACGCTTTCTCGCCATCGTTGTAATTTCAAAAAAGCATAACCTAAATTACCACAACACCAAACATTATCTGGGTCAATTTCTAACGCATTTTGATAAATATCGACGGCATCTTGCCATTGTTCTAATTTTAAATAAGCTACCCCTAAATGATAATACCATTCCGGGTTTGAGTCTAGGCTAATGGCTTCTCTAAAAAGCGCGATCGCGTCATTAAAATCACCCTCTGTCAAACAATTTTGACCTTTTTGAGTTAACTCTAAGACTTTTTTCTCCCCAGATTGAGACAAAGACATTTTATGATTTCCTCCCGATAAACACCCAGATTAAACTATAACTATAAGGACTTTTGCTCCCACGTTTCTTATCTTTTCCCCTCTAAGTTCCCCTTTTTAAGGAGGTTAGGTGGATCTGAGATAAACTGGAGTTAAAGAATTATTTCCAGCATTTTCTTAAGGGAACTTAAATTAACCCAAATATCCTCAGTCAGAGGCGTTTGATACATTAACTCCCGTAAAGGATAACATTCAAACGCGTCTCCTGTTAAATAATAATGTTCCAGTTGAAGAGTATGACTGATTCCCCAATAATAATGACCTATATAATGAGGAGACATCAATTCTATCACTTTTGTTCCTTTTTGACAAAAAATTATATTTGTGAAACCACTTCCATGAGGTGAAACAATCACTTTGGCTTGGGTAAACAGGGCGATTTGCTCCTCAAAGGAAAGAGACTCTAACCAAATCGGAACAAAACCCGCGTGACTTAAAACCTCAATTACCTCTGTTTCATTAAAAACTTTCCGATATCTCGCTTTACTTCGACTAATATAAATCCGTTCCGGGTAGCGCGATTTTAAGGTGATTTTACCAAAAAATTCTCTCCGTAAAAAATGTATTGCCCAAGGGGGAGGCCAACCTAAATCCCCTGGGAAAGACGGACAAATTAATTGTTTCGCTTTAATATGGGGAACGCGATCGCTTTCTATAATTTTGTCCTCTGGAATACCCAAAAGCCCTAAAGTTTCCCGTTGAAAATGTTGTTGATAACTATTCACCACAAACCCATCAATCTTTTCTAAATCAAAACCCCCTTGACGTAATAACTCAATTCGTGGTAAAATATCCACCATCCAATGAAAATAAACATTACCCGATAATCCCGATAAAATAGCAACATTGCCATCAATGGTTTCTAAGGGAGGAAAAGCATCTAATTCAAAAACACGATGTTTCGCAGGGTCATTTTTTTGACAAACAGGCAATTTCCCCGGATAATCCCGTGATAAATCGGCTAACAGATAATTATCGGGCGTAATAACCGCGATCGCGTTACAAACCATCCAATAATTTTGTTGAGGTACAATCCACGCCCTCCCCTCTGGAATTGTCGCGACAAAAGTCCTAGGATGGGGCAGAGCAATCTCATCCTTTTGAGAACAAAAATAAATATTCCAACCTAAATTAATCGGTTTAAACAATTCCGTAATTTTTTTCAAACAAGGCGAACAACTTAAACCGCCACATTCTTCTGCTTCGAGATGTAATTCAGAAGGTTTATTGACATCTTCCCAAATGATATTGACATAATTATTAGGAGTATTATTGACATTAATCAGCC
>JBEDKD010000476.1:0-28634 GCA_041172365.1 Cyanobacteriota bacterium
GGGGCGGGTTTTCTGGCTTGTCTGTTTGGTGGCACAGATATAGGTGAACCCGCCCCTACAGAGTTATGGTGGGATGTTTTTTGTCCTAACCGTCTTGGCGGGTGCTATACCATTGCGAAAAAGCGGTGCAACAAGAGAGGGAAATAAAATGAGAGCGGGCGTAACGGCATTAGCCTCTACCAAAACGTCAACGTCAGCTCCTTTCTATCTTGAATCCCTTGCCAAAAGCACTTGGAAAACGGCTCGATTTTCCCACTCTATTCAAGTGCTTGAATGCCTAGACTTGATTTCAGCAATAGGTAGCAAGAGAGTCTTTTCAATTTCTTGACGCACTTCAGGAGAGACAAAAGAATTAGTCTTAAACAAACAATTGGCTAATAGTTGATTGGCATTGTAATACGTCTTAAGTAATTCCCTTTGCTCCTTGGTAAATTCCCCTTGCCAATTGCGGCCAATTCCCCGATATTCCATCATTATCTTTCTTAATTGTTCAGCAAAATCTTGGCATTCTTTGGAATTTAACCAAGCTGGCTCATTTTCATCTAAATTTTCAGGAAGTTGTAGCTGAAGTTGTAGCAAAGCTTGTTTCAAATCTTGATTTCCTTGGATAGGATTATCAGCCTTTTCAATAGCACTAATGAGCAACGCTTTGACATCTTTATGACGTTTGGCAGATGGGTGCAACTCATAATTGCAAATATACCAAAAATATGTCAAAATGAATAAAGTAGGAAAAATATCAAAAAAGGAAAAAACCATGAACGCCGATGATCAACAAAAAATTAAAGACCATTTAAAAGAGATTGCAGAAATTCTTTACAAAAATACAGAGGAATCAGAGCTAGAAAGCTTTGAAAGTATAGAGTTATCTTTGCGGTCACAAATGTTAACAGAAATTGGACCAGAAATAGCTAAGTTTTTTTTTCAAAAAAATCAGGAATTAAAACGGGAAGAAACCGAACCATAAAAACCATATTAGGCCTAGTAGCAATAACGGAAAATCAGGCGAAATATTTTGGCTTAGAATCGGGGAAAAAATCGAGTCCATTAATGACGAAAATAGCCTTAGTAATTAGTGCTAATACGTCATATCAAAAAGGCGAAAGAGAGCTAGAAATGTTTACGGGGATAAAAATGTCAGATAGCACATTACAAAGATTGGTAAAGTCTCAAGAATTTGAGATACCGGCTTCAAAGCAAGGAGTACAAGAAATAACTATTGATGGCGGAAAAATCAGGCTACGCACGGAAAACATCGGTGAGGCCTGTATCTGGAAAGATTATAAAGCTATAAATTTAGATGGAGTTTATACGGGAGCTTTTTTTCAAGATAATTCTGGGTTAATTGATGGGAGTAATAGCCAAAAATTGCTCAATCCTCTTTTTTGTTTAGGAGATGGACATCCCGGAATTTGGAATTTATTTGCCTCACTGGGAAATAGTGAACAAAGAGTAGAAATTTTGGATTGGTATCATCTCAGAGAAAACCTTTATAAAGTGGGGGGGTCAAGAAAACGATTAAAACAAGCTGAAACCCTGTTATGGAGAGGAAAAGTACCAGAAGTAATGGCTTTATTTAAAGATATGAAAAGAAAAGAATATACCATATTTATCAATTATTTATTAACCCATAAAAGCCGAATTATTAATTACGAATACTATCAAGAAGAAGGGATTAGCTCGATTGGGTCAGGAACAGTAGAATCAATAGTTAAACAAATAGGAGCCAGAGTCAAAATATCTGGGGCTCAGTGGAATATTGAGAATGTTTCTTCTATTCTTTCTCTTCGCTGTGCTTATCTTAATAATCAACTTACTATTTGATGTTTTTGCAATTATGAGTTGCACCCTGGCAGATTGCTTTAAATCCAAGCGATCATGTGCTTGACTATAATCCATTGCTCGTGGGAGGTCGTCTTCAAAAAGATGCTCGATCACACGATCTAGACAAATAGCAACTCCCTGACCTAAATCTTGCTTAAGATTTTGTTCGTACAACAATGTACCCAATATATGAATTAATACATCATCAATAGATAAATCATAGTCAAGGGATTTATCTATTGCACAAATCTGACCCCCATAATTATCAATTATCCCCTCTAAGTAGAAAGCACGAACACCCGCGGGTTTGTATTTAGTATTGACAGAGCGAGACTTTTTAGAAAAAAAATTAAGCATCTCTTGTAATATCTCTTCTTTTTCAACTAAAGAATCAACTTTTTGTTTCATTATTTGCAAGAGACAAGTCGCATCAGATAGTAGCTCTACAAGCAATAAGAAAACTTCTCTCCATCGAGGTTCTGTCAGATAATCTTCTACTAACTTATTGAGAATATCGTCATCTATAGATTCATAATTGCAGCGATTTTTGATCGCTTCAGCCATAAAATACTCATGGAAAGTTAAGTGAGAAAATGACCAGTCACTCAGCGATCCCTCAATGAGCAGACCACATTGTGCAATGAAATTTAGCACCTGGCTACTCTCCACCTTAGTTTCCGATAAACTACTGATAAATGTATTAATCCATGATTCAAGATGTATCTGCTGAAAAGAATGTGCCTCTCTTTCAAAGGTATCTTTGGCAATGTTCATCAGTAAGTTTTTAATATTCTCATCAGTTAGGCCATAACGTTCTCTCTGGATATTATGCTCACTAGAGTCCCACTCGGATAATAACAAATCAATTGCTTTCTTATAGAGAGCAGCACGACTATTCATAAACTTTCCAGTATTTTCAAATACTAGACAAAGTAGGGTTAACAAAAGGCGGGAATTAGCTAATTTTTTGATTCTATTATTATGTTCAGCTTCGAGATGTGTCAGAAAATCTGTTGCTGAATAACGAGGACGAGGGGAACGGGAGTTAAACCACTTGTTTGCCAACTCCTGAATGTCGGTCGAATCAAGGTCTGCCATCTCCACTTTAATAGAAGATTTAAAATTGTACTTCCTTGTAACAAGACGGCAAGTTATGACAAAATGAATGTTGATATATTTCGTCATAAAATCTTCGACAGATTTAACGATTCGCAAATATTCTGCCTCTTTGACCTCATCTAGCCCATCCAGCAATACCAACACCCGTCCGTTTTTTAATAATATTTCTGTCGTGTCTCGCTTAATGTCGTGGGATTCCCAATGTTGAATAATATATTCCTCTAAAGACTGTTGCTCCCCCTTGGCGGCAAAGTCTGACAGAGACACAAACACTGATACACAGTCGGGCCAAAACTTCTGACGAAGATTGAGAATGGCAATCCAAGACAAAAACGTCGTTTTCCCTGAACCAGGTTGGCCCAGCACCTCCAATCCCTGAAGTTTTTGCTCTTTAACCATTTCCAGTGCATCGAGTCCGAAAGGTTTACTATCTTGCTGGTTAGCTTGTTGGCTCAGTTCTTGCAGTCCCAGTCCTAAACTGCCAGTCAACCTATCCTGAACTTTGACTTCGACAAAGAGAGCATCTAAGTCAATTGGATAACTCATGTTCAAGCACTTAATTTGGCCGTGATAACGGATCAAATACTCGCCGTACTTCTCCCGTACTTCTGAGAGAATTTCTTCGGGAAATCCTCTCACATCTTTTTCCCAGTCAATATCTATTACTTTACAGAGTCGCTTTGCCTTATCCAGGATTACACCTCTATTTTTAGCACTTCCTACCAAAGCCTTAACATCACTAAGATTACATAGAGCTTCCTTTGCCCATCTTGTCTGGTTCCAGTCCTCTGTTGAGTTTTTTTTTTGCTCGTAGGCATCCTTGATTATCTTCTGTTCATCTTCATTTGTATACACCTTCATATTCATAAGCTGACCTCTTCTGATTAAAAATTTTGACTTTTCCACAATGATAGCATGGCTTTAAATATTATATCTGTCAGCGATTCAAAAAGAACTACATTGAACTGAGAATGAACTATTTTTTGAACTATGAACTAAACTGAACCACAATTGAACTGAGAATGAACTATTTTTTGAACCATGAACCAAAATGAACCACAATTGAACCACAATTGAACCAAAAATAGAACTATTAAAACCTTGCAAATCCCTAAATAAGCGAGCTATAGTTAATTCATGGATGAAAAAGTTAATCCATCGTAAACATCAATTCTGAACAAGGAGAAACACCATGTCTACTAATGCACGTCAATATACGAATATCTATGGGCAAAAAGTGGTTGAATATACCCAAAATGGCAAAACTGTGGGCAAAGGGACTGGAAGTAGTTTTGATGCGGCGAAAGGAGCTGCTGATGCTGATGTTCAGAGCCGGAACAACAAAAAATAGAACACTGATTCTTGGCTAACGTTTGGTTAGGGCAACGATAGAAGTATAGTGGCGAAAGCCACTCTTCCACTTCCCAAAGTTGCCCTTTCTTTAGTGCTTTTATTTGACATCTTGATAAGGGGAAAAAAACTTATCAAGAATTATAGTCATGTCAAAAATTCTATATCAAAAAAGAGGTCAATATGTCTCAAGTTCTAATCGTCGCGATAATTACCCAAATTATCTTTCTCCTGGGTGAGATTCCCTTCGCGGGCTATCTGCAAAGCGTCGGATTTAACACCGCGAGTTTCTTTCACTTTTCTTTCTTGCTCTTTACTGTTACCCGATTTATCGGTATCAGTGGTCAAATGTACCTGTGGGGGGCTACCGAAATTGGTCGGGTTTCGGCTATCATGGGCTGTCTTGGTATTATTATAAGTAATCTCGCGGGTGTGTTTTTACTACACCAGAAGGCTCTATCCATGCCCGGTTATGTAGGCCTTGGATTCGCGGTAATCAGCGTTTGTCTTCTCACCACAAAATAGGGATAAAATCTCTCAAACTCAATTCAAAAACCCGCGAAAGTTTCATTAGACAATTTTTCTCCCTCACTTCCTACAGCACTTTTGTGGTAAGTGAAGTACAAAAAAAACGATTTCTGTAGGGGCAGTGTCCCAGGCAGAGCCCCCCAGGGCTGCGTCATTAATCCGTTAAATCGTTCAAAGTAAAAGCGATTGGCTGTGATAAAATACTCAGACAATCGCTCAAATTTATCAATATATGTTGATCTTAATCCAACTTCTCAAAAAAGTCAAGGACTGCCGACACTCCCAAGGAAAAAGACATCCATTATATAGCAAGTCTAAATCATTCATACAGATTTGTAGGGGTAGTGCTCTCGTGCCTACCCCTCATCAATCGGGGCAACCACGGGGGGATTGCCCCTACACAATTTCACAATTCATGATTACGCGCTATAGTTGATCTTATTATTAGTGATTCTCGGAACAATGATGGGCTACATGGGATATCCTGGGCCAGATTTTGCCAAACCGAAGGACAATTTATCGCTCAAGCCTTAAAAATAAAATGCACACAGTCGCCTTCAGACTCAACGATTAAAAGAGGGCTTATCCGTATAAATTCAGATAATTTAATCCCTATTTTTCACAAATGGATGAGGGAACTAAATATTGATAAACGATTGAATGAAGGAGTATGTATTGATGGTAAAAATATCAATAGTACCCTGGTTAATAAGCAGTCATCCGAGCAAAATTGTGTCAATATAGTCTCCTGTTTTTAAGGTACAAGGTCTGGTTTTACAGTTAACTAATTTTGAGAGTAAATCGGGTTCAGAAATTCATCAAGTCTTAGAACTTTTAAGGGATAGCACGGATTATAACCAAGTATTTACTCTCGATGCTTTACACTGTCAAAAGTCCACCCTGGGTTTCTTTCCCCGACAACACCCAAAGAAAATTACTTCAAAAAGGGACGGGCTAGGAAAAAACTCGCGATCGATTTAGCATCCACAGGTTCCCCCGCCAAAATAGCCTTTTCTAACTCTTCCGGTGTCAATAACACCGTTTCCATATCCTCATCTTCATCCTGTTGTGGCGGTTTTTCTAACTTCTCCAAATCTTGCGCTAAAAACGCATAAATAATCTCATCAGAATAACCAGGAGCGAGAAAAAACTGCCCTAATTTTTGCCATTTATGAGCACGATAACCCGTTTCTTCTTCAATTTCCCGTGTAATAGTTTGTGCCGGATCTTCATTGACTTCTAAAGTTCCCGCGGGAAACTCTAAAAGTCGTCCTTGTGCAGCAAAACGATATTGTCTTAAAAGCACTAATTTACCATCATTTGTCACAGGAACCGCCAGAGCCCCCCCCGGATGACGCACACATTCCCATTCACCCTCTGCACCATTCGGAAGACGCAGGCGAGAGACTTCATAATTAAATTTGCGTCCAGCATAAAACAGACGTTGCTTTAAAATTTTTGGGCTTTCTTGACCGATTTCCATTGTGATAAAGACTTTCAAGTTAATGATTTTATATTATAGCAGAAGGAAGGAGGAAGGAAGAAGGAAGAAGGAAGAAGGAAGAAGGAAGAGGGAAGAAGGAAGAAGGAAGAAGGAAGAAGGAAGAAGGAAGAGGGAAGAAGGAAGAAGGAAGAAGGAAGAGGGAAGAAGGAAGAAGGAAGAGGGAAGAAGGAAGAAGGAAGAAGGAAGAAGGAAGAGGGTTAACCATTGATAATTGACAATTAACAATTAACAATTAATAATTATAAATTGTCAATTGTTAATTATTAATTACCCAGTCCCCAATCCCCAATCACCAATCACCAATTACCAATTACCAATTACCAATTACCCAAAATCAATATGACTCAACCGGAAGCTTTACAAAATTTACTCAACGCGGTGGCGACAGGTGATATTAGTCCTGAAAATGCTTTAGAAAAATTAAAGTATTTGGACTTTGAACCTGTTGGTGATTTTGCTCGTATTGATCATCATCGTACTTTAAGGACTGGATTTCCTGAAGTTATTTGGGGGCAGGATAAAACTCCTCAACAAATTTCTGAGATTATGTTGGCGATGAGACGACGCGAAAATCCTGTGATTATCGCGACTCGTATTCAACCGGAAGTTTATACACAATTACGCGAGCAAATTCCTGATTTGCGTTACTATGAAAGAGCTAAAATTTGCGCGATCGCGCCGGATTCGATCACTCCTTGGCACAGGGGTATAGTAACAATATTAAGTGCAGGAACCGCGGATTTACCCATAGCAGAAGAAGCCGCGATCACCGCGGAATTATGTGGGTTTGAAGTGCAACGATTATGGGATGTGGGAGTCGCGGGAATTCATCGTTTACTTAGTCATAAACATTTACTCGCGAAAGCAGATGTTTTAATCGTAGTCGCGGGAATGGAAGGCGCATTACCAAGTGTTGCCGCGGGATTGGTTGATTGCCCTGTGATCGCGGTTCCTACCAGCATCGGATATGGCGCGAGTTTTAATGGACTTGCTGCACTTTTGGCTATGCTTAATTCCTGTGCCGCGGGAGTGGGAGTCGTTAATATTGATAATGGATTTGGTGCCGCGATGTTGGCTTGTCAAATTCTCAGAAGCGCGACTCGTTTAAAACACTAATATTGTTATTTATTTAATGATAAGATTTAGGATCAACCCTGTTTTTCATAAACCGGGTTGATATTTGTTTTAAACATTTAAGGGTAATGTTACCATAAAAGTCGTACCTTTGCCTACTTCACTTTCTACAGATATTTTACCTCCATATAAATCAATCATTTGTTTCACAATTGATAGCCCTAAACCCGTTCCTTTAATATTTCCTACATTAGAAGCACGTTGAAATTCTTGAAAAAGTTTGGCTTTATCTTTTTCAGGAATACCGATACCTTGATCCTGAATACGAAAAATAATATTTTCTGGTTGTACCTTAATTTCTAAAATTATCTTTCCACCTTCAGGAGAATATTTAATGGCATTACTTAGTAGATTCATTAAACAATAACGCAGTAATTTTTCATCAAAATTTGCCGTAAAAGAATCCACTAAACTTACCAATTCTAAACTCTGTTTTTTATTGGCTAAATCAGCTAAATCATCTAAGATATTACGAGATAATTCAATGATATCTAATGGGACAGGATTTAATATTAATTTTCCTGATTCGACTTGACTCAGTGTTAAAATATCTTCCAATAGTTGATTCATATTATTAACGGCTGATTTAATCCGAGAATAATGTTGTAATTTTTTCTCCGTTGTTAATTTTTCTTCATAATCTTGGAGGATACTGGTTGACATTTGTATGGCAGTTAAAGGGGTGCGTAAGTCGTGAGAAGCAATTGATAAATAACGATTTTTTGCCTCATTAATAGCTTCGATTTCTGCGAGATTTTTTTGCATTTCTAGTTGTTGTTGATGTTTGCTAAGAGCCATTTTAATGGTCGCGTTTAAATCTCGATCTTTGATCGGTTTCAGTATATAGCCATAGGAACCTGTTTTTTCCGCTCGTTTTAATGTTTCTTCATCATCATACGCGGTGGTAAATACCACAGGAATATTAAGGATTTTATTGATTTTTGCCGCGGTTTCTATACCATCCATATCACCTTTAATCACAATATCCATAAGAATTAAATCCGGTTTAAGTTCTGTGGCAGATGCGATCGCGCTTTCTCCAGAGGAAACAATATTAACAACTTGATAACCAAGTTTTTCTAATTTTCTGGAGACACCTTTCGCGATGAGCAGTTCATCTTCAACAATTAAAATTCTAATCTGAGACATAACTAAATCCTCTTACGATAATTTAATTCAGCAAATTTCACATGAAAGGTTGTTCCCTGAGTCCCCTCTAGTTCAATGGTTCCTTCTAACTGCTCTATGAGAGTACAGACAACTTGAAATCCCATTGAGTCTGTTTTTCGGAAATCTAAGTTGTTGGGGAAGCCAATGCCATTATCACGAATAATAAGGTGGATTAGCCCATTATTGTTTTCTTGATAACATTCTACACTAACGATGCCCTCTTTGTCATCGGGGAACGCGTGTTTCATCGTATTTGATACCAATTCATTAACGATAAGACCGCAGGGGGTCGCGGTTTCAATATTAAGAAATATTTCTTCGATATTGATTTCTAGGTGAATTTGAGTGACATTAACATTGTAAGAGGCAAATACATTGCTGACTAAATCTTCCAGATAGTCGCTAAAGTTAATAATCGCGAGATTGTGAGAACGATAAAGTTTTTCGTGAATCAGAGCCATTGAGTAGATACGGTTCTGACTTTCTTCAAAAAATTTACTTATATGAGGATCGCCAATGGACGACGCTTGAATTTCTAGTAAACTGGAAACGACATATAAATTGTTTTTGACTCGGTGATGAATTTCTTTAAGTAATAGTTCTTTTTCTTTGAGGGAGGCTTTGATTTTTGCTTCCGCGTGTCGTCGATCGCGTAATTCCATTTGTAATTGTTGATAGAGGGTTGATTGACGAATCGCGATCGATAATTGATTGGCTAATTGTTTCATTAATTCAATTTCCCAGGTTTGCCATTTTCTGCGATGGGAACACTGATGGGCAATTAATAATCCCCACAGTGTGTCTTCTTGAATAATCGGAACTACTAACTTCGCGATCACTTGAAATTGTTGGAGAAATTCTGCTAAACAGGGTAATATGGGGTCGGTAAAGCTATCAGAAATTGTATAAATCCGCCCCTGGATATACCGTGCATAATTTTCCTGGGGGAAGATTTCTTCAGGAAATGTCATATTTAAAATTTTCGGCCACCCTGGTTCTACAGCTTCCGCGATCGCGCTTCCTGTGCCATTAGGCAAAATTCTATAGACTAAAACACGGTCAGTTTTTAAGAATTTTTGCACTTCCGCAACCGTCGTATTAAGAATTTGCTCTAATTCTAAAGATTCACGGATATGTTGAGAAATCGCGGTGATTAAACGCTCTTGTTCAAATTGTTGTTGCAACGCGATTTCTGCTTGTTTGCGCTCGCTAATATCAATCAATACCCCATCATAAAGAATGTCACCATTATCTAGCTTTTCCGGTCTGGCGATCGCTTGTATCCATTTAACTTTACCAGAGGGGAGCATCATGCGCCATTCTTGAATAAAAGGTTGTAATGTTTGGGAACAAACTTGAGTCTTTTCGATCACAGCAGCCAGATCGTAGGGATGGACAAATTGCCAAATAATATGAGGATTAGCATAGACATCTTCTGGGGCGATTTCTAAAATTTCCCGACTGGTTTCACTCATATAAGGAAACTCATTAGATCCATCAGTATGTAAAAGAAATTGATAAATCACACCCGGAACATTCACGACTAATCTTTGGTATTTGGCTTCACTCGCTTGTAATTCTCGTTCAGCCTCTTTGCGCTTAGTAATATCAAAACGAATTGCTAAGTATTGAAAGGGCTTTCCCATAGCATCTAAAAAGGGAACAATGGTACTATCAACCCAATAATAACTACCATCTTTTGATTTATTCTTCACTTCACCTTGCCACACTTTCCCCTGGGAAATCGTTGACCAAAGTTCTTGAAAGAAAGACAAAGAATGATAACCAGAGTTAACAATTTTGTGGCTTTTTCCTAGAATTTCTGCTCGTGAATATTGGGAAATCTCACAAAAATTATCATTAGCATAAGTAATGATTCCTTGGGGATCTGTAATGACAACGATCGCGGCTTGATCCAGGGCATCTTTTTGAAATTGCAATTCTTGAGTGCGCTGCTGTACTCGCGTTTCTAATTCTTCATTCAGTTGTTTTAATGTCAATTCCGCTTGTTTGCGCTCACTGATATTTCGTACTAATGCTAAAACTTCATCGTTTCCTAGGACAACTAAACGAGCTTCATAGTAGTTCATTTTGCCTTTAATTTCCAAGGGATATTCAAAAATTTGTAGTGATTGAGTTGCTAAAGCTTGAGCAATGTGATCCATCGCCAATTTATCAACTTCAGGGGGTAATAGTTGGTTCATTTTTTTGCCAATTAGTTCATCTTTCGTGGCTATTAATTCATCAGTTTTTGTAATTTTAATATCCACATAAGTTCCATCAGCTTTAATACGGAAAAACATATCGGGAAAAGAATCTAAAATCCGCCGATTTAAGGCTTCACTTTCTTGCCACAAAAGCTCCGCTTGTTTACGAGAATCAATATCGCGCGCGATCGCCAAAAAGCTTTCAATTTCTCCATCGGCATTAAATTCAGGCACAATGCGAGATTGCATCCATATCATCCCTTTTAAAGAAGGAAATTGATATTCTATTATTTCTTCTTCCCCTGTGCTTACGACTTTCTCAACAGAACTATGCCATAGATGGGCTAAGGCTTCAGGAGTGTCCATTTCTTCAGGCGTTTTACCCATAAATTCTTCAGGGGAAATTCCCGTACATTTCTCCGCGGCGCTATTACAATAAAGATATCGTAAATTATGATCAAAGCGGATAATAATATCAGGATTATTATCTAATAATACACGAAGTTCTTGCTGTTGTTGATGCAGCAATTCTTCCATTTTTTTCCGCGGGCTGATATCTTCAAAAGCATAAAGATGACCCAAATAACGATTATTATCAAAAATTTTACCCATAAAACGGCGAAAAGTACGACCATCTAGTAAAGGGATCTCCGACTCCAGAATATGCGGATTTATAGTGGTTTTATAATTATCAGTTACCCATTCTCCTAGATTCACTAAAATCAAGCATTTTTCCCACAATTCATCACTATTGATTTCACTATGTTTCAGGAGAATATCTAAACGTTCTAATTTCCATAATTTATAAAAATAATGATTAATAAATAGAATTTTTTTGGTATTTTCATCTACTACTAAAAAAGCTAAAGGAGCAGTATTTGTCAAACTACGCAATAAATTCTCTTGCCATTTTAAAATCTCTTCATTTTGCTTTCTTTTAGTAATATCATGATAGGTGCTTAAACAAAGTTGATTTTCGTCAGAATGGATCAAAGAAGAAGAAACTAATACCGTTTTTTTCTGCCCATCTTTCCGGCAAATATTAGTTTCAATATGTCGTACTTTTTGCAATTTTTCTAGTTTTTGTCGTCCGGCTTTCGCTTGTTGGTAAGCATCGGTTTCTGGATAAATTAAGGCAAAAAAATCTTCACAACGATTCACTTCTGATAAGCTATAACCCGTAAGTTCTTGCATTTGAGAATTGAAGATCAAAAATCTGCCAGTTTCATCACTTAATGTAATCCCTTCTCCCACTGTTTCGATCACCGTTGATAACTGTATTGTTGTTTCTTCCAGTGTTCTTTCTGCTTGTTTTTGTTCGGTGATATTAGTCACTGTTATCACGATGTAGTAATTACCATTTTCTTGAATGATAGGGTTGACGGTAAGAAAAATATCAATTAATTCACCATCGGCTCGTTTCCACATCCATTCCCCTTCATTGGGGGTGGGATTTTGGATAAATTGACTGTAAAGTTCTCCTATATAATTTTGAGACTCTGTTGAGAAAATTCTGGTAAATAATTGCCCTTCTAACTCCTCTTCTTTATAGCCTAAAATTTGACAAAAAGCCGGATTCACTTTGACAAAGTAACCCTGTTTATCAATAATAGAAATTCCCAGTAATGTCGCCTCATAAAATAAATTTAATAATTTTTCCTGTTCCCGATTTTTTTCTTGGGCTTGTTGCCGCAATTTTAATTCTGTTTGTACTTGTTTAAATAGTTCGCCTTGTTGCAGCCCGATCGCGATCTGTACCGCCAATTGATCTAATAATTCTAATTCAGATTCATGCCAATGACGGGGACCCGAACATTGATGGGCAATGAGTAATCCCCATAAACGAGATGGGGAATTAGAGATTGATAAAAAATCTGATTCTTCTATCTTTTCTTGCATTAAAATAGGGACAACTAGATTCGCTTTTACTTCAAATTTAGATAATAATTTTACATGACATTCCGTTAAACCCGCGTGATAAATATCATTAATCGCGGTCTTTTTTCCCTGCTGATACTCCCGCGCACCACTATGGCGAAAACAGGTATCTTCTAATTGTTTTCCTAAAATTTTTTGCCAACCCGGAAGCACTGACTCCGCGACAATAATCCCATTCCAATCTGGTTCAAAACGATACACTAAGACGCGATCGCACTCTAATAATTTCCTTATTTCTATAACCGTTGTGTTGAGAATTTCGTCAATATTTAAAGACGAACGAATCCGAGACGCGACTTCTGTTAAGAGACGATTCCTTTCCAACGCGTCTTTAACTTCTTTGAGTTGCTCCTCAAGTTGAATTAACCGTTGCTCAACGTCTGTTTTTAACATATCAATAATCTCTCTAATGGTTGTAGCCCTTACCCTCAGAGGCGACGACGATCGCGACATTCTCACCTTAAAGTCGGTTTGCCTATTATTGTAACTGATTGTCTATAGATATTGGCGATTACTTTAGCTGCTTTTCATAGACAAAAAACGCGATCGGCTCTCAGTCTTGATTCTCCGGTTGTTGCCCGCCTCAGTATCATAGCCGAAAAATTAGGCTATGATCAAGAAAATCCCTCATCTAATTATGGGATGAAGGATTATAACACATCTCTTTATTCGTGAAATCAGTAATTATGCGGATCTTATTCAATCATTCGGTTACAATGGGGGCTGTTATTTCTACGGAGAATTGCTTTGCTCATGCCCCCACCCTGTTAAATTGGCTTTTTTTCTTGGGGAGCGCGATCGTGTTAATCCTATTAATTAGCACCCTGATAACTTTGCCGCGACAAAAGAGAAAGTTAAAGCACTTAGAAGTCATTAATAACACACTGCAACAAGAAGTAAATGACCTCAAATTAGCAGAAAAAGACTATCAAAACTTTTTCAATCTTTCCCAAGAGATGCTTTGTATTGCCAGCTATGATGGCTATTTTAAACGATTAAATCCCGCCTGGGAAAAAAGCCTAGGTTATAGCAGAGAAGAACTCTTAGCCCAACCCTTTATCGACTTCGTTCATCCCGATGATAAAGCCTTCACCGTGGTTTGCGCGGAAGCAGTAACAAGAGGAGAAAACACCCTCGGATTTGAGAATCGTTATCGCTGTAAAGATGGTTCCTACAAGTGGTTATTATGGAATGCTACACCCGACCACATCCAGAACAAAATCTATGCCGTCGCGAGTGATATCACTGAAGATAAAAAAGCCGAAGAAGAACGAGCCAGATTAATAGCCATTTTAGAAGCCAGTACCGATTATATTGGCATGACAGATGTCGAGGGAACTGTTCTTTGGAATAATGACAAAATGAGACAAATTATAGAATTTGATCTCACGACGGATCTTTCCGAAATAAAAATCCCTCAGTATCATCCAGAGTGGGCATTAAATATTGTTATAAATGTCGGTCTCCCCACGGCAATCCGTGATGGTGTTTGGGTTGGTGAAACCGCGTTACTGCAAAAAAACGGTCAAGAAATCCCCGTTTCTCAACTGATCATTGCCCATAAAAATCGGAGAGGAAATGTTGAGTATCTATCAACCATTATGCGAGATATGACTCAAACAAAACAGATAGAAGATGACTTAAAACGGGCAAAAGATAACCTAGAAACTCTCGTGGAAGAGCGCACAATTTCTTTAAAAAATGCTATTGCTGAACTCAATGAAGTGATTCAACAATTTAAAAAAGAAATCGCCGAACGTGAACGGACAGAAGCAGAACTTGATCGAATTTTTAACCTGTCAATTGATATGCTCTGTATTTGTGGAGCCGACGGTTACTTTAAGCGAGTGAATCCAGTTGTCGAAGAAATGTTTGGTTATAACGCCGAAGAGTTTTTAGCAATTCCTTGGTTAGATTCCCTGCATCCTGATGATAAACCAAGCACAATTAATGTGGTGCAGAAAACGATGGAAACTGGCGAAAATATTTCTGCCCATGAAAACCGTTTAAAATGTAAAGATGGTTCCTATAAATGGATTTCTTGGTCTGCGGTTCCTGTGGTAGAAGAAGAGTTACTTTATGCAGTTGGTAGAGATATCACCAACGCGAAGCACGCGGAAGTTGCCTTACAAGAAAGTGAAGCCAGATATCATAGTTTAACCCAAGCCGCCCCCGTAGGAATTTTTTACACCGATGCTTCAGGAAACTGTTTATATGTAAACGATCGCTGGTGTCAAATAGCAGGTTTGAAAAAAGAACAGGCCTACGGAGAAGGATGGTTAGACGCGATCCACCCAGAAGATCGAGGACGCGTTTTTCAAGAATGGTATGACGCGGCTAAAAACCAATTAGCTTTTCAATCTGAATATCGCTTTCAAAATGCCCAAAATTCTGAAATCAAGTGGGTTTTTTCCCAAGCGGTGAGTGAAAGGGAAGATAATGGCGAGGTAAAAAGTTATGTAGGTACTATTACCGATATTACAGAAAGAAAAAAAGCCGAGGAAGAAATTAAACATCTCAATGAAAACCTAGAAAATCGTGTCGCGGAACGGACTACAGAATTAGAAATTTCTAACCAAAAATTACAGGAAGAAATTACCCAACGCCTAAAAATGGAAGACACTTTATTAGAAGTTACTCAATTTCAATGGGCGATTTTAGATGGTGCAAATTATACCATTATTTCCACCGATCCCTCTGGCATCATTCAAACTTTTAATACCGCGGCGGAACAATTGTTAGGTTACTCCGCGACGGAAATGTTAGGAAAAGTGACCCCGGCACTGATCCATGCTCCCGAAGAAGTCAAGGAAAGAGCTCAAATTATCTCTCAAGAATTAGGAGAAGAAATTGAACCCGGATTTGAAGTATTTGTCGCGAAGGCACGACAGGGAATTGCTGATACAAATGAATGGACTTATATTCGCAAAGATGGTTCTCGTTTTCCCGTGGAACTATCTGTTACTGCCTTATTTGATGTGGAGGGAAATCTGACAGGATTTTTAGGAATTGGCTCTGATATTACCGAAAGAAAACAAGCAGAAGCCGCCCTTCAAGCCACTAAAGATCAATTACAAGCTGTCTTAGACGCGGTACCTGGGTTAGTATCTTGGATCGCGTGTCCTGATGGGGATGTTTCCGAACTAAAGTATATTGGAGTGAACCAACATTTAGCAAAAACCTTCCATCTTTCCCCTGATGATTTTGTCGAGCAACCCATTGGTTTTATCAAGGATAAACATGATTTTGTTCCCTTAATGCAAGAATTTTTTACCGCCTCTGATAGCCAAATTACTCAAGAAATTCATCTTCAGTTAAATGGGGAATTACACACTTATTTGATCATCGCCCAAAAATATGATCAAAATCGTGCCGCGGTTTCTGTAGGCATTGATATTACTAATCTCAAAAAAGCGGAAAAAGCCTTACAGGAAAGTGAAACCCGCTACCGACAAATTGTCGAATTAGCCGAAGAAGGTATTTGGGTAATGAATGGGGAAGCCTTGACAACTTATGTTAATCATGCTATGGGGAGAATGCTCGGTTATACGGAAGAAGAAATGCTAGGACATCCCATTTTTGACTTTATGGATGAGGAGGAAATTCTCCTCGCGGCTAATAATGTGGAAAAACGCAAAAATGGGATTGCCGAGAAACATGAATTTCGTCTCAAAACCAAAACCGGAAAAGATGTTTGGACTTATATGTCTACCAGTCCAGTCCTTGATGAAAATGGGAATATGTTATGGTCTTGTGCCTTAGTTTATGATATTACGGAGCGCAAAGAAGCCGAACAACAAATGATGCAACTTACGGATGATTTAAAGCGTTCTAATACCGAGTTAGAGCAATTTGCTTATGTCGCGTCCCATGATTTACAAGAACCCCTGCGTGCCATTACCAGTTATACTCAATTATTAGCCCAACGTTATCAAGGTAATTTGGATGCTAAGGCTGATAAATATATCAATTATATTGTTGATGGTGCGACCCGGATGCAACAGTTAATTAATGATTTATTATCTTATTCCCGCGTAGGGACTAAGGGTAAGGAATTTAAACTGACTGACTGTAATGGGGTTGTGCAACAAACTTTAATGAATTTACAAATCACGATCGCGGAGAAACAGGCTATCATAACATCAGATCCTCTACCAACACTGATGGCAGATGAAGGTCAATTGGTACAATTATTACAAAATTTGATCGGTAATGCCATGAAATTCTGTCGTAATGATCTGCCCCGCGTACATATTAGTGCGGTACAAGAAGATCAAGAATGGCTCTTTAGTGTGCGAGATAATGGAATTGGTATCGGCCAAGAATATCTTGATCGAATTTTTATTATCTTCCAGCGTTTACATACTCGCCGGGAGTATGAAGGAACCGGGATAGGTTTAGCCATCTGTAAACGTATCGCGGAGCGTCATGGTGGACGTATTTGGGTAGAGTCTGAACAGGGCAAAGGTTCCACCTTTTATTTTACAATTTCTTCACCCTCTTCGAGTCTTTCCAACCTGTCGTGATACAGTAGAGGGGAAGAGGATCGTCTTGTTGTCTCAGGCTACAGTTATGAATTGTTTTTCCCCTATCAGAAGTATTGAAATTTTACTCGTTGAGGACTCTCCTAGTGATGCTGATTTAGCGATCGAAGCCCTCGCGGAAGGTAAAATTATGAATCATGTTCATTGGGTAGAAGATGGTGTACAGGCCTTGAATTTTCTCAGACGAAATGATCCCTATTTTGGTGTTCCTCGCCCTGATCTCATCTTACTGGACTTAAATTTGCCCAAAAAAAGTGGCATGGAAGTGTTAGCAGAAGTGAAGGAAGATCCCGATTTAAAACAAATTCCTGTGGTTATTCTCAGCACTTCCTCAGCCCAAGAAGATATCCATAAATCTTACAACTTACACGCGAATTGCTACATTACTAAACCCGTAGATTTTGGACAATTTATTAAGGTTATCACCTTAATAGAAGATTTTTGGTTAGCGGTTGTTAAACTTCCACCAAAATGAAATATAATATTTCTTGCCTAAAGCAACCTGGTTTTTGATGATTTCAGCCCTACCTGTATTCCCGATAGTTTAACCATCACTTACTGAATAATATGTCGATTAAAATATTGTTAGTTGAAGATAATCCCGCGGATGCTGATTTTCTCCAAGAATTATTGGAAGATGCTGTGGGAATTGAATGGCAATTAACTTGGGTAGAATTTTTAAGTTCCGCTTTTATCGAACTGAATAATGCTACTTTTGATATTGTTTTACTTGATCTTTCTTTACCCGATAGTCATGGTTTAGAAACCCTCACTCGTTTACAGGAAACGGCTCCTAATACTCCGATGGTGGTAATGACGGGATTAGCTGATGAAGCGATCGCGTTAGAAGCTGTGCGTCTCGGAGCTCAAGATTATTTAGTCAAAGGGCAAATTAATACACAATTACTCACGAGGACTCTACGTTACGCGATCGAACGATATCAAACCTTACACCTTTTACGGGACAATGAACAGCGTTTTCGTGCCATTTTCAATTCTTCTTTCCAATTAACAAAACTTTTAAATCCCCAAGGTATGATTATTGAAATCAACCAAACAGCCCTTCATTTTGCCGGACTTAAATTAGAAGAAATTATTGGTCTTCCTCTCTGGGAAATCCCGATATGGGGTTCATTAAAGAGTATTCAAGAACAACTTAAAGAAGATGTAGAAAAATGTGCTCAAGGTAATTTTATTCGTCGAGAACTTGATTTATTTGACACATTTGGTCAAAATGTAACCGTTGATTTTTCCATGAAACCTGTGAAAAATGACTATCGACAAATTGTGTTAATTATTGCCGAAGCCCATGATATTACGGAACGGAAACGGGCAGAAGTAGAAATCATAAAATCCTTGCAAAGAGAAAGAGAACTTTCGGAACTCCGGGCCCAATTTGTCACGATGGTTTCCCATGAATTTAGGACACCTCTCACCACGATTCAATTATCATCAGGACTGCTGCAAAGTTATAGTGCTAAATGGACAGAAGAGAAAAAAAATAATCATTTCCAAAAAATTCAAACCGCGATCAAAAGAATGACAGAACTCTTAGAAGATATTCTGGTGGTAGGGAAAATGGAAGCTCAAACAGTTGAGTGTCAACCAGTAGAAATAAACTTAGAAGCATTCTGTCGCCAAATTATTGAAGATTTAACATTAAATGATAGAAATCAACCTCGGATAAATTTCTTTTGTAATCATAATAATTTAGTCTTAAAAGCCGATCAAAAACTTCTCCGTCAAATGCTTAATAATTTACTATCAAATGCCCTTAAGTATTCTCCGGGTGAAACCTCGATCAATTTTGAAATAAACTGTCAAGAAGATGAAGTCATTTTACAAGTTCAGGATAAAGGAATTGGTATTCCGAAAGCTGATCAAGAACGAATCTTTGAAACCTTCCAACGGGCGGGAAATGTGGGAAATATCTCAGGAACAGGACTAGGTTTAGCGATTATTAAACGAGCCGTAGAATTACACAAAGGAAAAATTTTTATGCAAAGTCAAGAAGGAGTCGGCACTACCTTTACAGTGAGATTACCCTTACAACAAAACTGAAACAAGGAGCATGGTTAACATCGGGAAATACCAATAATTATAGAAACGAGAAACCACGTTTTTTCTCAGAGCCAATCAAGGAGGTAAGAATGAATCCAAATTCATCAGAATTCACCGAAATTTATCTATGCGCGATCGGTGAATATTTTAGAGAACCCAATGCCACCGGTTTAAAACGGGCAAAAGACTTGGGATATTTGGCGATCGACGCGGGCTTAGGGATCACGGATATCTCGAATATTTATCAACAATGTTTAGAGAAAATTGTCGAAACAAATCCCACCCAAGAAAATGCTCTTGAGTTAATAAAAAAAGGTAGAGAATGGTTCAGCACAACTTTATCAGCCTTTGCACAAGAAGATCATCGTTTATATGATGAAGAGAAAATCCCCAATATGGGGGAACAAGAAGTGATGGTTGAATCACTCCCCGATATTCTTTTCTCCATTAATAAATTAGGGAACTTAACCAAATGGAATAAAGAATTAGAATTAGCAACGGGTTTAAATAGTGATGCTCTAAAAAACCAAAGAATTTTGGACTTATTTCAGGCAGACTATCGCTTTCTTGTTGCCAAAAAAGTTTCCGAAGTCTGGGAGAAGGGGTCTACTAAAATTGAAGCCCCTTTTTTGACTGTAGCCGGTCCCCAACTTTATCATTTTAAAGGAATTGTGATGCGAGATGCGAAGGTCGAAGTTGTGGGACAGGTGTATATTGGTCGTAATTTTAGTCAGCAAAAAATTCGTGACGCGGCTTTACGCGAAAGTGAAGAGCGTTTTCGTTTAGTTGTCGAGAATATTCAAACTATTTTTTGGTTAAGTAATCCCGTCGAAAATAAAATTATTTATGTCAGTCCTGCCTTTGAAAAAATATTAGGGATTAGTTGCGATCGCGTCTATGAAAATCCCCATGCTTTTCTGGATATTGTACATCAAGATGACCGCGAGTTGATGAAGGTAGCACTTCCCCTGATCAAGAAAGGGAGTTATGATGGAGAATATAGAATAATTCGACCTGATGGCAAATTGGGCTGGATTCATGCCCGTACATTTCCCATTTTTGATAAAGAAGGAAAACTTTATCGTGTCGCGGGTTTTGCCCAAGATATTACAGAGCGAAAGCAACAAGAAATGGCCTTAGAAAAATCGCTTTCTTTATTACGCGCTACTTTGGAAGCGACCGCGGATGGGATTATTGTTATTAGTAATGATGGTAAAATTATAGATTTTAATCAAAAATTAGTGCAGATGTGGCATATTCCCTCGGAGGTTTTATTATCTCAAGATGAAAAGGAATTATTAACGTTTTTATTGGCACAGGTGAAAAATCCAGAGCAATTAGTTAAAACATTTTATCAGGTAAATTTTGTCCCATCCTATATCTTGAAAAATATTATCGAGCTCAAAAATGGGACAATTCTTGAACAAGTCTGTATTCCTCATAAATTAGGAAATAGTATTAGGGGTAGAGTTTTTAGTTTTCGGGATATCACAGAAATTAAACAAACTGAATTAGCCTTATTAAAATTAAATGAGGAATTAGAAATGCGCGTCATATCAAGAACGATTGAATTCCAAGAATCTTTAACTGAAAAAGAGGTGCTTTTAAAGGAAATACACCATCGTGTAAAAAACAATTTACAAATTATTTCTAGTTTGTTAAAACTTCAGTCTAATTATATTAATGATCAGAAATTACTCTATTTTTTTAAAGATAGTTATAATCGGGTTCATTCCCTCGCGTTAATCCATGAAAAATTATATAGTACAGAATCCTTCGCGTCCATTGATCCCGCCGATTATCTGCCCAGTTTAATTGCCAATTTGTTAAGTGCTTATGGGAGAAATACAATTACATTAAAGGACGCGATCATGTCCCTTCAACTAGATATTGACACCGCGATTCCTTGTGGATTGATTATTACAGAATTAGTGTCCAATGCGCTGAAATATGCTTTTCCTGAAGAGAGAGAGGGACAGATCATGGTACAATTACGTGATGAGGGTGATAAAATTTGCTTAAGTGTGAGAGATAATGGAATTGGCTTACCAGCAAATTTCAGTATAGAGCAAAGTGAGTCCCTGGGATTACAGTTAGTGACAAACTTAACCCAACAACTAGATGGTACTCTCGCCCTAGATACAAGTAACGGGACAGCCTTTATAATTACTTTTACTAAACCGGCAACTCGCGGAGGAAATTCTCAATGACATTGACTGTAAAAATTTTAGTGGTTGAAGATGAAGCGGTGATTGGTATGGATATTAGAAATACCTTACTAAAATTAGGGTATGAAGTCCCGCCCGTTGTCATGTCTGGGGAGGAGGCTATTCACAAAGCTCAAGAATATCAACCTGATTTAATTTTAATGGATATTGTCCTCAAAAAAGGGGGGATAGATGGCATTGAAGCCGCGAAACAGATTCGAGATCACTTAATAATTCCGATTATTTTTCTCACGGCTCATAGTGATATTAAAACTTTGGAAAGAAGTAAAAATACCGATCCTTTTGGATATATAATAAAACCCTTTAAAGAAAAAGATTTACATACAATGATCGAAATAGCTCTAGCGCGATCGAAAGGCGAAAAAGAACTGCTAAAAATATTAAAAGAACAGCAAGAGATAAATGAATTAAAATCTCGCTTTGTCTCAATGGTATCTCACGAATTTAGAACCCCCTTAGCGACCATTGCTTTATCCGCGGGATTATTAGATAAATATGCCCATAAATGGCAGCTAGAAAAGCAAAAGGTTCATTTTTCGCGTATTATTTCATCAGTACAACAGATGACAGAATTACTCAATGATATTCTGACCATTGGACAAGTAGAATCGGGAAATGTTGCGTTTAATCCCAATCATATAAATCTGGAAACATTTATGGAAGAGATGTTAGAAGAGAGAGAAAATCTTGATCAAAATCAGCATAAAATTGAATATCAATGTGAGGGAGACTTAACTGATGTGGTAATGGACGAAAAACTACTGCGACATATTCTCAGTAATTTAATCTCCAATGCCCTGAAGTATTCTCCCGAAGGAAGAGATGTCAAGATAAAACTGCTGAGGATGGATAATTGGGTAAAAATACGGATTCAAGATTATGGTATTGGTATTCCGCCAGAGGATAAAAAACAACTCTTTGAGATGTTCCATCGTGCCCAAAATGTGGGGACGATCCAAGGCACAGGAGTGGGTTTAGCCATTGTGAAAAGGGCGGTGGATATGCACGGTGGAGAGATTGATGTCGAGAGTGAACAGGGAAAAGGTACAATTTTTACCGTCACACTACCCCTTGATCGAGAATCTGCCTTTGTTAGCAGTGAAAGCTGAAAACCTTGAGGTTAAGAAATCCTCATCAATTATGATTGATAGGTGCTCAGAGTGTCATAATAGAAATTGAAAGGCTCCCTATCTACAATACCCCGATGAAAAAAATATTAGTAATTGAAGACGATGTGCTGATTCTGGAAAATCTCCTTGAACTCCTAGAAGCCGAAGATTTCGAAGGAATCGGAGCACCTAATGGTAAAATCGGTCTGGCCTTAGCCCAACAGGAAAAACCCGATTTAATTTTGTGTGATGTGATGATGCCAGAATTAGATGGTCATGGGGTACTCCGCGAATTGAGACGAAATCCTGTGACGGCTTCCATTCCCTTTATCTTTTTGACCGCGAAGGGTCAAATGACTGATTTACGAAAGGGTATGGATTTGGGTGCTGATGATTATTTGATTAAACCCTGTACCGCGGATCAATTGGTGAAGGCGATTCATGTGCGACTGACAAAATCGATCGCGGTGAAACAAGCTTTTATCAATGAAAATACAGTCTTAGCGGCCGCGTTAAGTCAAGCCTCAGAACAACTGCAACAGTTACTTTATTACGATCGCGTGACCCAATTACCAAATCGACTATCATTACGCGATCGGTTTCAGGACTGTTTAAGAAAATGGCAGGGGGAAAAGCGCCAGGATGAAAAAATGATTCCCCTGTTGTATTTAGATTTAGATCGCTTTAGTCGGATTAATGAAACTCTGGGAGAAGAAATTGGTGATCAATTGCTCAAAGCCGTGGGAGTGAGACTCAAAGAAACATTTGCCAATCAAGAATTAGTCTCACACATCAATACCGACGAATTTGCCATTATTTGTGCGCCCATTACCCAAAAGAAAGAAGCCATTAATCTGGGCAAAACCATCCAAGAAAAACTGAGTCAACCCTTTAACGTTGGCAAACAGGAAGTGTTGATCACCGCGAGTATAGGGATTGCCCTTTATCCCGACGATGGCGATGAACTGGAAAAACTGTTAAAGAATGGGAAAAAGGCGATGGAGAAATCGAAAGAGAGTGGCAGAAATACCACAACTCTCTATACCGCGGCTTGGCAAATGAAAACGCCGAATTTGTTATCTTTAGAAACCGACTTCTCCTATGCTTTAGAACGAGAAGAATTGACATTATATTATCAACCCCAAGTCTCTCTAAAAACGGGTGAAATTGTGGGATGTGAAGCCCTAGCACGTTGGTATCATCCAGTGCGGGGTTTAGTTTCTCCAGTGAAATTTATTCCGATCGCGGAAGAAACCGGCTTAATTGAATCAATGGGTCAATGGGTGCTAAAAACCGCGTGTCAACAAATTAAAATATGGAATGAATCATTTAAGAGTTCATTACGAGTCACCGTCAACTTATCAACTCGTCAACTCAATCAAATACAATTACGGGAACAGATTATGGAAATTTTAGTAACAACCGGATTAAATCCAAAGGATTTAGAATTGGAAGTTACTGAAAGCAGTTTAGTACAAGATCCCGATTTAGCAGCCCGTCGGTTAAAAGCCTTAAAAAATATGGGGTTACAACTAGCGATCGATGACTTCGGGACGGGTTATTCATCCTTTAGTTATTTACAACAGTTTCCCTTCGATACCTTAAAAATTGATCAGATATTCATCCGCGATCTGCCGAATCAAATTAAAAATGCCGCGATTACAGATGCGATGATATCAATGGCTCATCAGATGAATCTGAAAGTGATCGCGGAAGGGGTGGAAACCCCCGAAGAGTTACATTTTTTAAAGGAACATCACTGTGATGAAATTCAAGGCTTCTTATTTAGCAAACCCCTACCGAAAAACGAGTTTGAAAAATTAGTGGCTACTCGCAAAAAAATGGAATTTTCCTGTTAAATCTTATGTCAGGGTGCATAAAGCTATAAAACCGAACACCTGACAGACAAGAAAGGAGAATAACAATGACTAAGATTTTGGTAATTGAAGATGAAACTAACATTCGAGAAAATCTGGTAGAATTGTTAGAAGTGGAAGAGTTTGAAGCCGTGAGTGCGCCCAATGGTAATATGGGAGTGCAGGTGGCTAAAGCGGAACATCCTGATTTGATTCTGTGCGATGTAATGATGCCAGAATTAGATGGTTATGGTGTTTTAATGGAGTTACGGGCCGATCCAGATACGGCTTTAATTCCCTTTATTTTTCTTACAGCCAAAGCTGATAGAAATGATCTGCGCCAAGGTATGAATTTAGGGGCCGATGATTACCTAACCAAACCATGTACACCCGATGAATTATTAAACGCGATCGCGTCTCGTTTAAGTCGTGCTGCGAAACAGATTGAAAAACTAAAAGCCTTGTCAGAGCAATTAGAAAAATTAGAAGTAATTGATTCTTTGACAGGGTTGCCTAATGAAGCCGCCCTAGAAGGGGAGGGGGGATTATTTGAGAAAGCCCGGTCAAATTTTGATAAAAAGCATGAAATTCTCCCCTTTTTAACTTTAGGGTTAGACCGTTTTTCAAGGATTAATGATACTATTGGTTATTACCAGGGCAATATTATTATAAAAACCTTGGGAGAAAGACTGCGAGATTTTACCCAGAAATTACCGGGTAGCGCGATCGCGCGTTTAAGTGGTGATGAATTTGCCATTATTTTACCACCTGTAAAAAAACAAATTAACGCGGTAGAGGAGGCCGAAAACTTATTAAAATTAGTGGCAAAACCCTTTGAAGTGGCCAATCAAACAATGCTCTTAACCGCCAGTATTGGCATGACATTTTATCCCCAAGCATTCAATTTAGAAGAAATGCGGCGACAGGCAGGTGTCGCGATGGGAGAAGCCAAACGAGAAGGGAGAAATCGTTGTAAAATTTATACTCGTCCACTCTTTGAAGAAACGACATCCAAAGAGTTACATTTAGCCGCGGAAATCCACCAAGCTTGGGAGCAAAAATTTCTCAAGATTTTCTATCAATCGACAGTGGATATTCGCAAAAATAAAATTGTGGGAGTTGCCGCGGTACTCTATTGGGAACATCCCCGTTTAGGGGCAATTCCATCTCATCAATTAGATGCCTTAGTGAAGGAAGCCGGATTAAGTGCTGTATTGGGGGAATGGATTTTGCAACTCGCGTGTCAGCAAATGAAATTATGGCAATCTGCTAAAATAGCAGTACCCCTAGTTTCCATAACGATCCCAGAGTCCTTATTTCTGAGTACAAATTTTCCCAATATCCTGTTAAAAATATTACAAGATACAGGAGTGAAGCCGGAGTGGTTAGAGTTAGAGATCCCCGCGGAGACTTTTGTACAAGAGCAGCAGATTAATACCCAGGCAGGCAAATTAATGATGTTGCAAAAATGGGGAATCAAAACCACGATCTCTGAGTTTGGGATTAGGCATACATCCTTAACCTACTTGAAAGATTTGGCCTTCAACGCGGTTAAGCTTGACTCCACTCTTATGTTAAATTTAGCTCAAAATATGCCGATGGTAAGTGCTATAATTCAAATCGGACATAACTTGAAACTAAAGGTAATTGCCAAGGGAGTAGAAACGGACCTGCAGGAGTCTCTTTTGAAAAAGAATAAATGCGATGGCTACCAAAGAAACGCATCTATTTCTGAACCAGAAGTTAGACGTTTATTCGGCAAAAGATGGTTTTAACTTGACCCGTTTTTGACAGAATTGAGGAGAAAAAAATGACGAAAATTTTAGTAATTGAAGATGAATTAGCCATTCGGGAAAACATTGTTGAACTCCTAGAGGTGGAAGACTTTGACGCGATGGGCGCACAGAATGGTCGCGTGGGACTAGAGTTAGCCCAGGAACATTTACCCGATTTAATTTTGTGTGATGTAATGATGCCAGAATTAGATGGTTATGGGGTATTAAAGGGGTTAAGAAGTGACCCAATTACCGCGACAATTCCCTTTATTTTCTTAACGGCAAAAGCCGATAAAGGGGATCTGCGAGAAGGGATGACTTTGGGGGCCGATGATTATCTGACAAAACCTTGTACTCCTGAAGAACTTCTGGACGCGATTAAAACTCGATTAGAAAAACATCAGCAGCTTCATAAACAAGCTCAAAAAAGTCTCGAAGAGTTACGTCAGAATATTTCGCGATCGCTTCCCCATGAACTAAGAACGCCCTTGAATGGTATTCTCGGTTTTTCCGATTTAATTTTGATGGATTATGATAGTTTAGAACGAGAAGAACTCCTAGAGATGGTGGATAATATTCGCACATCTGGCCATCGACTTTATCGAGTAATTGTTAATTTTTTAATGTATGCCGAATTGGAGATCGTAGCCACTAACGAATCTCAAGTGAAGGAAATGCGGAAATTGCGGGTAAATTCTGTGATTTCTTTATTAACTGAACAAGCCCAAACTAATGCAAAAACAGCTAATCGTACTGAGGATTTAACCTTAGATTTACAAGATTCTTCCGTGTCTATGAATAGCGATCGACTGAAAAAACTTTTGGACGAGTTACTCGATAATGCGTTTAAGTTTTCTCAGGTGGGGAGTCCTGTTTCTGTAAAAAGTCAGGTGGAGAATGACAAATTTATTCTTTCTGTGAAGGATCGGGGACGGGGAATGACACCGGAACAAATTACGGAAGTCGGTGCTTATATGCAATTTGAAAGGAAACTTTATGAACAACAAGGTATGGGATTAGGACTCACGATCGTGAAGCAATTAGTTGAGTTATATGGAGGTCAATTACATATTGAAAGTGAACCGAATCAATATACTATTGTTCAAGTTTCTTTACCGATTTAGGGAACGGGGAATGGGAAAGGGTGAATGGTGAATGGTGAATGGTGAATGGGAAATGGGGAAGAAATTAGCAACGGATTTTTCATAGATGTCAGGGATAAGTTATTTCTTGATTTCCCCAATTCCTAATCACCATTCACCATTCACCAGTCCCAAATCACCTGTCCCTATTTAGTATTGAGCCAACGGGGATAAGAATAAGAATTTTCCAGTTTAAAACTTTGACCCTGATAAGTCTGAGAAACCCAATTTCCAACGGTTTGTAGATTATTCATTAAAGAACTCTCTTGGCCAAAAACTTCAAAGGCCAAACACCACCAGGATTGCGCGTTAATACTTAACTGTAGTAATTCCATATTACAACCCTGGAGTACGGGAACTTCCAGGGGGACAGAAGCCAAAGAGCCACCCGGTAAAACTTGATAGAGACGAAGGGATCGCTTTTTCTTGACTTCAACCCATTGCCCTGTGGCTTGAATCCCAGGCAAAATCGGGGTTAAGTTATCGGGACAAAACCATTTGATCCACTTTTCGCAGATTCCCTCCCAATTTTTGCCAAAACGGACGGTTTCCCATTGGGCCATTCGCCATCGGACTTCTAAATCTTTGGCTCTGAGCTTTAATCCGACATAATCGCAATTGGGAATCTGTAGATATAACTCATTTCGTTCTTCTGGGGGCGCAACATAGGCCCCTAGTTGATCGGACTCAAACCAACGGGCGATCGTATTTGGTAACGCCCCCTTATTAAACCACCGCAATTCTAAGCTACTTTGCATATTCTTCCCTTCCCCAAACTGGCAACATAGGACTCTGTAAAGATCCCTTTTGACAATAGTTCCATAAAATATCGAAAAAATTTTAACTAAATTTTAAGTTTGTCCACTTTGAGCCTGACGCGGTGTAATTGCCAGGACAAGTATTTTCCCGACAATCACTGAAAATCCCCTAAAATTGACATGGGTCTGCTCAAAGTGTTAGAATTGTCCATAACCAGAGCCAATTTCGACCGATGACTACTCTGACATACTGTAAAGCACTTCCAACACCAATAGATGAGTTAAACCCACTGGGCAAAACTCAGCTCGAAATGTTTTTGAGTGCTTATACCCCCATATTCCACAAAGCAGTATGTGAAACGGTGAACTTTATGCTCTCAGGTGTTG
>JBEDKD010000477.1:0-9890 GCA_041172365.1 Cyanobacteriota bacterium
TAACAGAAATCGACCTTTCTATTTTTTCTTAATTCCATTATAATATATGTATTGATGTTTGGCAATACAAAACCATGAAAAATTGTTATTTACTCCTAAGAATATCTGATTATCATAAGAGGCAACTAGAAGAAGAAGCTATGAGACGAGGAATGACAAAATCAGAATTGATTAGACATTTAATTGCTAAATTTCCAGAACCTAAAGGCGGGGACTAAAACCGCAGCCCTTTCATCCCGCTTAGGAGTGGGATTTCAGGGATTTTTCTTGCAAGAGGTCTAATATAAAGCCGTCCTAAAAGGACGGGGCTTGAATCCCATTCTTTTGGTCAAAAACTTGAATTCCAACTTTTCCTAGTCGCGGCTCTAACGATCGCGTGTAGAATCGCACTCACCCCCTACTAACAGGTTGGGAAATATACCAAGTTCAACCCAAAGTCTCAAATCTAAAATGGACACCATAAAATACCTCCTCTCGGAAGACCAAATGCCCACGGCCTGGTATAATATTCAGGCCGATTTATCCACACCTCTACCCCCCGTACTCCATCCGGGTACAAATCAACCCATTACTCCCGATGACCTCGCGCCCCTCTTTCCCATGAGTCTGATCGAGCAAGAGGTGACTCAACAACCTTGGATTGAGATACCAGACGAGGTACAATCCATCTACCGTCAATGGCGACCAACACCCCTTTATCGCGCACGGCGACTGGAGAAAGCCCTCGATACTCCCGCGAAAATTTACTACAAATATGAAGGTGTTAGCCCTGCCGGAAGTCATAAACCTAATACCGCGGTTGCACAAGCCTACTACAACAAACAGGAAGGGGTAAAACGGCTCACTACGGAAACCGGAGCCGGACAGTGGGGGTCATCCCTGGCCTTTGCGGGGGCATTATTTGGGCTGGAAGTGTTGATATATATGGTGAAAGTTAGCTATCACCAAAAGCCCTACCGTCGTGCCTTGATGGAAGCCTACGGAGCGAAAGTAGTTGCTAGTCCCAGTGAAGACACTCAGGCAGGCCGATCGATCCGGGCAACGCACCCCAACAGCACGGGTAGTTTGGGGATCGCGATTAGTGAAGCGGTAGAAGTGGCCGCTCAAGATGGGGACACTAAGTACGCGTTGGGTAGTGTTCTCAACCATGTTTTACTGCACCAAACCGTAATCGGACTGGAAGCGTTAGCACAACTAGAAATGGCGGGAGATTATCCCGATATTATCGTTGGCTGTACCGGTGGGGGTAGCAACTTCGCGGGGATTGCCTTTCCTTTTCTGGGTGCAAAGCTACGCGGTGAGCGAGATGTGGAGATTATCGCGGTGGAACCTGCGGCCTGTCCCTCTCTGACTCGCGGTAAGTACGCGTATGATTTTGGCGATACCGCTCACTTAACACCCTTGGTAAAAATGCACACTTTGGGTAGCACTTTTGTACCCGAAGGCTTTCATGCCGGGGGTTTACGCTATCACGGCATGGGACCCTTAGTTAGTCATGTGGTGAACTTGGGACTAGCCAAAGCGCGATCGGAATATCAGTTAGGTTGTTTTGCGGCAGGGTTAACTTTTGCGCGTGCAGAAGGGATATTACCCGCTCCTGAAGCTAATCATGCAGTTAAGGGCGCGATCGATGAAGCATTAAAATGCAAAGAGTCTGGGGAAAGTAAGGTAATTCTATTTAACCTTTGTGGCCACGGACACTTCGATATGCAAGCATACATGGATTATCAAGCTGGAAAATTAGTAGATACTGAATATAGTGCAGAGGAAGTCGCGATGGCCTTGGCCGGATTACCTGTTGTCTAGGGGTGAGTTTTATAGCCTGTCTATTGAGTAGCTAAAGATTCTGGGTTAACCTTCGTTACAGGCAAGATGCCTGTACCACAAGTTTCTCCTCTCAAATATACATCTCCAAAAACTATTGTGGCCCTGGCATTAGCCTGGGATTGAGATGATTTTAGGGAGATGTCTATTGTGGCCCAGGCATCTTGCCTGGGATTGAGATGATTTTGGGGAGATGTCTAAGGAATGTAAATGAAATATAGCAACTGCCAAGGCTATTAGGACAGATTTTGTAGGGGCGGGTTCACCCTCATCTTTGAGCCTCAAAGACAAATTATAAAAACCCGCCCCCACCCCACGACTTAACTACCCTGTCGGTTGCTATAACTTGACTATTTGGTTGGTAGTTTCGCCCATAAATGCCGCAAAGCAGGCAAGATGCCTGCACTACTTTATTAAGTTTTCATTCCTCAACCGAAGAGATATAAAAAAACGCGATCGTCGGCTTCTCATTTATTAATTTGATGCTAGAATAAACAAATATAAGTAGTAGTCAGCTTAATCGCGTGACTACTTTCAGGGGAAAAGGAGACGAAACCGAAAATGACAACACTGATAAAAACTGTCACCCCGAAAGAAGTTGTTTATCCAAGTGGGGATGGAGAACCCGTCGCAGAAACTTACAGCCATTTCATCGCGATTATCACTACCTTACTGGTATTAAAACAATACTTATCTGGACAAGAAGCTACTGTCTTAGCGAATCAATTTCTTTATTATATCCAAGGAAATCCCAGAGCGAGAGTAGCCCCCGATGTCATGGTAATTTTCAATGTCAAACCCGGAGGGAGAGATAATTATAAAACCTGGGAAGAGGGGGAAGTTCCGAGAGTCATTTTTGAGATGACATCAGCCTCGACCAAAAATGTAGATCAGGAATTTAAGAAAATGCTTTACGCCCAATTGGGAGTAGAGGAATATTGGTTATTTGATCCGAGACAGGAATGGCAAGATGAACGGTTAAAAGGCTATCGTCTGGTAGGAGAAAATTATCAATTAATGACAGAAACTCGTAGTGAGGTATTAGGATTACGTTTAGAAGTGCAGGAGCAATTAATCACTTTTTATCGGGAAGATACTGGGGAAAAATTGTTAATGCCTCAAGAGTTAGCCACTACACTTGAGGAAACTCAGCAACAGTTGGAAGTCGAACGTCAACGCGTAGAATTTGAACGCCAACGCGCAGAAGCCGAACGCCAACAGGCTGAAGCCGAACGCCAACAGGCTGAAGCCGAACGCCAACGCGCAGAAGCCGAACGCCAACGTGTCGCACAATTAGAGTCTTTATTGGCTCAGTATCGCGATCGTTTTGGTAATTTACCCGAATAACAGAGCGCGATACGGCTCTGTTATTAATATTAAGAGAAAACGCGATCGCGCCTGTTACCAACCAGACAAAATCTCTCAATCGGCAAATTTAAGTAGGTAGGCAAAATTAATTGTATGTTTTTGTGTTGATTTTACTTAACCACAGATAAAGCCGAATTAATTTGATCGGGCGGTTAAAACCGCGGCTACACAGACGTTTGCGAGAAAGGCGCAAGCTGCGAAGGAGCGTCGCGTGCGCGTAGCCCCAAACCCGCCGGAGCGGGTTGAATTTCTTCCGTCTCCCTTCGGAGACTTTGTTTGTGTAGGGGCGAATGGCATTCGCCCAATCAATCGCCCAATCAATCTATCTCAGGCTCAAATTAGCTCTCTTTCTTGTCTGATAAACCCGACGATCGCGTTTCCGACTCACCAGTCCACCAGAGACAGAAAAAACACGCGATCATCGGGCGCGATCGTATTAATTTGATGCTATAGCCATCCTCCATGAGTCGTAACCATCGGAAAACCCTCATAACCTATTTAGCATTGCGATAACTTATACTAAAAACCGGGTTTTGAGCGCGCTCAAAAACCCGGTTTTTAGATCATTTATGAGCCGATAAAGATCGCGGTTTTCCCTAAAACCGAGTGAGAAACCTTAGACAAAAGGTTCGATGATACCGCCCCCTAATAACACCTCTCCATGATACCAAACTGCGGCTTGACCCGGAGTAACACCAAATTGGGGTTCTTCAAAAATTAACTTCACCCGACTATTACCCTGATCATCTTTTTCTAAGGGTATGATCGTCACCGGTACTGGTTGCGTGCGATAACGCACTTGTACCGATGCCCGGATCGGTGCCGTCGGTTCCGTAATTGATACCCAATTCACTCGTTTAATCTGACATTCCGATTGGGTGGCTGAGGCGCGATCGCCCACGATCACCTGATTTTTCAACGCATCCAACGCGATTACATATAAAGGTTCCGGTGCCGCCACACCTAACCCCTTCCGTTGTCCGATCGTGTAATGATGAACGCCATCATGGTATCCCAAAACTCGCCCCTGCTGATCGACAATTTCCCCCTTCACGGGTGTAATATACTTATCTAAAAAGGCGCGCATGGAGCCATTCGCCTCAACTAAACATAAATCTTGACTTTCCGGTTTATCCGCGGTTTTCAAGCCATAATCACCCGCGAGACGGCGCGTTTCCGTCTTCAGTAAATCACCCAGGGGAAAGACACAACCCCCCAGAATTTCCTGGGATAAATCATATAAAAAATAAGACTGATCTTTACTTAAATCGATCGCCCGTCGTAATTGATAGCGTTGGGTTTCCGGCTCAAAAGTAACCTGGGCATAATGACCTGTCGCAATTTTATCAGATCCTAAAACCTCGCGAGCATAATGTAACATAGGGGCAAATTTCACCGTCTTATTACATTCTGAACAAGGTAAGGGGGTAATACCAGAGCCGTAACCTTCTACGAGATAATCAATGATATGGGTTTGGAAGACATCACGAGTATCGACAACATGATGGGGAATGCCCAATTGTTCGCAAATATAGGCGGCATCTACCATACCCTGAGAGCAACATTGCCCTTTCCCTTTCATTAACCATAGCGTTAACCCTACCACCTCATATCCTTGGTGGTGCAAAATTGCTGCTGCTGTGGAACTATCGACGCCACCGGAGAGGCCTACTACAATTTTGTTCATCTTTACTTTCATTTGTCAATTGGGTGCATCTGATACTTTTTTGCTAACAAACGCTAACAAATACATAAGTTAAGATTGTCTCTCAACAAAGGCGTATCAACCAATGCACGAAGGAAAATCCCTCGCGCACCGTTTAGATCCCTGTCCATTTGATTCCCGTCTATCTTGGATTTGATTGTCCGAGAACCACCAATATTAATTACTTCTCCTGTCCAAGAAACTGTCTTTGATGTATAAGCTTCATTGATATTAGTCAGGGCGATTTTCCCTGTTTCCCTGGCTTTCCACTCCAAATACTTCTGGAATCGGTAGTGAGACAATGTCAGCATCTGTCTAACAGACTTGGAGCGTAATTTACGACAAGACTTACTAACCATGTGTGATGACTCAAAGGATGGCAGCAGAATCACATCGAAGTTATCTACCAGGAAACGAGCCACTTTATGGTGTAATTCATCAACTAAATGCCGTATTTTTGCTCTGAATCTATCAGCTGCTTTCTTTAATCTCGGCTTCTCTTTACAACTAGATTTGCTGATCTTTGAGATTATTTTGTCTAGTTTAAAACAGAGTTTTTGGATGCGTAAATTAGCCTCACTACCAAGCCACCCAAAGGATGACTCAGAGAAAAATGTCATAAAAGTTCTAACACCAGGATCTAAGGCAACCACAGAACCTTGTTTCTCAGTCTGTTGTGGCTGCACTTCTTCAGACACTATCAGATAATACTCGCCATAGACAAGTGTTAGGCGACCATCACTGAAGTTTTTAGGGAGTGCTTCTTTTAGGATGCTTTTGCCTAAAATTGTGTAATACACTCCACTGTCTTTAATCGCAGACTTGGGGACAAATATCGTTTGTTTTTTGTCCTTACGGCTACGGAATTTGCACTGGCGGATCTGTCCGTCTTTACCAAATCCTTTCTTGGCGGCTCTGACGGCAACGCAAGCATCTCTAACAGCTATTTTCTTGATCTGATAGGGAACGGGTTTAGCCCATTGAGGTAAATTACCTAAGATAATCGGAGCTACTTTCATCCATTTAGCCTGAGTATCCGGTTCTTGTAAATACTCGATGGTTTTGTTATAGACGTAACGAGATACGCCAAACCATTGTTTTAGTAGCATCCGTTGTTCAAGGTTTAGGAATAGACGGATCTTCCTTGATCTTCTTGCTGTAACTTCTGAGTCTGTGCATTCGGCAACTGTTGGCGAAGCCTGAGCGAAGCGCTTAGACATGAAGGATGGTGAGAATATCTGTTGTAAGTTCTGTTTCTCGACAGTGAATAGACTTGTCGAGAACCAAGATTTGTCCACCGTTTTGTTGTGCCATGAACTCGAATAATTAAAATCCGTTCGCGTCGCGTCTCCGTGGGAGATCGTGACGCAATCTGTCTTTACAGGCAACAACAATCGTGAGCTTATCGCCTCGCATAAGTCTGACCAGTAGGGATTGCAGTCTTTGTCTTTTGAAGTTGAGTCCGTCGCCGATATCTTGGATGATTTCGGCGGTGGGATACTGTTGAAGCATAAATTCGACTTGTCTTGCCAAGTCGTCTCGCGGTTTTGGGGAACTGACTCGACCGTAACAAACAAGGGCAAGCTCAGTTGCATCGCGTTGGTAGGACTCGACATCGTATAGTCGTTGTCCTGCCTCATTTTTGATGCTCTTGATTTTGCCCTCATCTGCCTACTTCCTCAAAGTGTTTGGGTGCATTCCCAGAAATGCAACTGCTTTTCTCAGTGGGATTTATGCCATGTCGTAAATCATAGCATACATTATTGTATGTTAGCAAACAATCAACTGTCGATCAACCCTATATTCAACTATCCTACTATAACTATTGCCACGTGCTGGAGGAAACCTTAATGCTTTTTTCTTTCCCTAGAATACTACAATACTACAAAAGAAGTTTTTTGCTGACTTTTGTCTCGGTATGCTTGGGTAATAGCGCGATCGCGTTGCCCTGTCGAGCCGAAGCTCAATCCCGTAATTACGGAGCCCGTGAGTATCAAGTCGCGCAAATTTATACTTCCCCCCCCACCATGTATAATACATCGCCCTATAATACATCACCGACGGTTGACATCATGTATGGGGTATATATTAATGGCGATAATCCATTATTACTATCAATTGTCCAACAAAAAGTCGAATTTACCGCGTCCATCAAGCGATATAAAAATCGTAATGTGATTTTAGTGGGAACTTATTTCGATCCCAATTATGTCGCGATGCGGATATCTCAATTACAGGGACTTGGTATCGAGTCAAACAAAACGGATTTTAAAGATGGGGAAAAATTTGCAGATTTGATCGTGATGCCACCTCCTAACTTAGGGGTTTCTAGTGTGACGATGACGACAGAAAATTCCATTCAAAGTCAGGTTTTCAATATTAACTCATCAACCTATCTAGTTTTAGTGGATCGAGGCAACACAACATTACCGGAAGTTCAACTATTTTTTCCCGATGCCTTTGTCCGACAATATGACAAAAAAACGGTGCTTCAAGTGGGCATGAGTCGTGATTATGTCACGGCAAAAAAAATAGAAAACGATTTAATAAGTAAAGGTTTTCCCGCGTTTGTTGTCGTCAATACTATGCCTTTAACATCTGTTCCGCCCAATCGTACCCCCATCGTACCCCAAACTATTCCCCAAACTATTCCATTTGGTACTCCCTATGGTTCCCCCTATCAAAATTATGGGGCATCTAATCCCAATAATGCTTATTATGTGAAGGTTTCAGGGAAAGAGATTTCCGGGGAGCAACTTTCTCAATTAGTATTGCTGGCAGGGGTTCCCACTGATAAAATTCGGCCTGACAATGGAGCCGGAGACGCGATCGTTTTGATCGGACCTTTTCCCGATCAAGCCACGGCACAATTATGGCAAAAAAATTTACAAAAGGTGGGTATTGGTAATACAAAAACTGAAGTTATTTTTACTAATTCTGTCAGAAATTGATACCATTTTGCCAAAAGAGGGAAGAAGGAAGAAGGAAGAGGGGGGAAGAAGGAAGAAGGAAGAAGGAAGAGGGGAAGGAAGAGGGGAAGGAAGAGGGGAAGGAAGAGGGAAACATCTGTGTTTAGGAGCGTTTATCTGAGGAAAGAAAGAAGAGAGAATGTCAAGAGGGGAAAACTCCGATAAGGAGTTGTTAATTCTCTTTATTCCTTAACCTTAAAGAAAGTGATGGCAAAGGCCCCTCTTTGTGTCCTCTGTGCCTTTGTGGTTCATCTCTATTGAAGCACACTTTATGGGCTTATGGTATAAATCGGTGTTAAATTAGTTTATCAGGGAATCAACGAGGATTTTTACTAATGACGATCTCACAATTTGTTGTTACCGCGGCACAAATGCGGGATATTGAAGAGCGTATATTTGATGCTGGGATGCCCGTTGCTGCTTTAATGGAAAAAGTCGCGGGTGCAATTTCTCGACGTATTCAAGCTCTTTTGAAGGAAGAGGGAATAAATTATGGCTTTCCTCCTTTTTCTTTATTCCCTCTTCACCTATCACCGGTTCCTAAAATTGGTGTTTTAGTCGGTCCGGGACATAATGGGGGAGACGCGTTAGTGATCGCGCGTGAGTTATATTTTCAAGGATATTCGATCGCGGTATATTGTCCCTTTACTAAGTTAAAGGAATTAACGGGGTTTCATGCCAATTATGCCAAGTCTTTAGGGATTCCTTTTTATGAAGAAGTGGACTCTTTACAAGATTGTCATATTTTAATTGATGGTTTATTTGGTTTTGGTTTAGAGCGTCCGTTAACGGATTTTATTGCTAGTGTTATTGATCAGATTAATGAATGGGAAAAATTGATTTTTAGTGTTGATATTCCTTCGGGTTTACATACGGATACGGGAGAGGTTTTAGGGACTGCTATTCGTGCCAATCATACTTTTTGTTTAGGGTTATGGAAGTTAGCTTTTTTACAGGATCAAGCTTTAGAATATATTGGCTCATCGGAGTTAATTGATTTTGATATCCCCATCCCCGATATTTTGGCAATTTTGGGAGAATGTCCGACAATAAAAAGAATTACTAAAGAAAGCGCGATCGCGGCTTTACCCCTTTCTCGTCATCCGGCTTCCCATAAATATAAAAATGGTCATTTATTATTAATCGCGGGTTCCCGACGTTATAATGGCGCGGCTATTTTAGCGGGTTTCGCGGCTCGGGCATCGGGTGTGGGAATGTTATCGATCGCGGTTCCCCACTCGATTAAACCTTTATTAACTACCGAATTACCTGAAGCTTTAATTATTGGTTGTACCGAAACCGAAAGCGGTGCAATTCGTGATTTACCTCCTGCCCTTAATCTTAGAGATTATGACGCGATCGCGATCGGACCTGGATTAACTTTAGATGCCGCCGCGGTGGTAGAATTAATATTAGAAAGCGATCGTCCTTTAGTTTTAGATGCTGATGGCTTAAACATTCTATCACATTTAGGAGCAAAAGCCATCATTTCTGAACGTAAAAATCATACAATTTTAACCCCCCATTTAGGAGAGTTTAAACGACTTTTTCCTGATTTACATGAGGAAACGTTAAATAATCGTGTTCTCGCGGCTCAAATCGCCGCGGAAATGATGGGAGGAATAATTCTCTTAAAAGGAGCCAAAGTCGCGATCGCGAATCCTTCCGGTTATGTCTGGTTAAATCCTGAAAGTACACCCGCGTTAGCCCGTGGCGGTAGTGGGGATGTTTTAACGGGATTATTAGGGGGATTATTAGCCGAAACTATTTCCAAATTTACCGTAGAATCTGTTGTCCAAACTGCCGTTTGGTGGCATTCTTACGCGGGTATTTTAGCGGCTAAAGAGCGCACGGAATTAGGCGTTGATGCTTTTACTTTAACTCAATATTTAATTCCGGTTTTAAAGGAAGTGATAGGGGATAGGTGATTGGTGATTAGGGATTAGGGATTAGGGAATTTGGGGACTGGGCGAGAGGAAGAAATTAGGATTATATTTTTATCTCCCCGATCCCCGATCCCCGAT
>JBEDKD010000478.1:0-5919 GCA_041172365.1 Cyanobacteriota bacterium
CCATAACTCTGTAGGGGCGGGTTTTCTGGCTTGTCTGTTTGGTGGCACAGATATTGGTGAACCCGCCCCTACTGAGTGATGGTGGGATGTTTTTTGTCCTAACCGTCTTGGCGGGTGCTATACCAATAGGAGTAGTGATAAGCCATAGGGAATAATACACGCGAGGCGGTTTCTGGCGGCCTCCCGTGGTAGGGACACGGCGGTAGGGACACGGCAGTGCCGTGTCCCTACGGTTTCGGGGTTTGGAGTCAGAGGCTCATCAATAAGTCAAGATTTCTGAAGAAAGCCGGTTTCTGAGCGCGATCGCGTCTTGTTGTCATCAGAAACCGGGTTTCTGTAGGGACACGGCACTGCCGTGTCCCTACTAGGTTGAGAGGGAAGAAACCCGGTTTCTCTCAGAGCATGATCGCGTCTCTTTTGGGGAACAGAAACCGGGTTTCTCTCAGAGATTTCTCACTATGTCAGGGTTGAGGGAAGAAACCCGGTTTCGACTGGGCCGTATCGCGTCTTTTTTTGCGATCAGAAACCGGGTTTCTCACAGAGATTGATTACTATGTCAAGGTTGACGGAAGAAACCCGGTTTCGACTGGGCCGTATCGCGTCTGGCGGGCAAGGGAGGGCGAAGCATAAGGAAGCAAACTCTTGGTGCTTATCAATGGATAATCGCCCTTATGCTTCGCCCCTACAGGAGCCGTGTCGTGGGCATCAAGAAACCGGGTTTCTGGGAGCTACTGCACATTACGTCGAGGTTGAGCTCAGAAACCCGGTTTCTCAAAGAGCGCGATCGCGTCTATCTAGGTCTCCCGCGGTAGGGACACGGCAGTGCCGTGTCCCTACTTATTTTCTATCCCAAAAACACCGGAGGTGCCATATCATTACTGACAATAATTTCTGCACTAATTGACGATTTTAAACCGGGTTTATTAACGGCGGGCTGAGAATGTTTTTTTGCCGGAGAATTTGCCGAAGAGGGAATTTTAATGTCAGGTAATCCTTTAACATCAGGGGGATTTTGATGAGACAACCAAGACACTCCACTTACCGCTCCCGCCATTAAAGCTGTATACCCTAAATATAAATGTACTGGACGCACAAATGAACTACTTTTCTCCAATTCAGGCATACACCAACTTGGTATTTTATGAGCGATTTCTGGTGATGGTAAAGAAGCCAGAAGTTCCTCAGCATTCAATCCTAATGCTTCTGCGACACGGCGAATAAAACCACGGACATAAATATATTCTGGTAAGCGTTCAAATTTACCTTTTTCTAAGGCGTCTAAATGATGCAAAGGAATCATCGTTTGGCTATGAAGTTGATGCAAAGATAGAGAGCGCACTTGACGTGCTTCCCGTAATTTTTCTCCCACTTTTTGCAAGGATTCTTCCCTTTCTTTGAGTGCTAACGCGGCTTTTTCTGCTTTGGTTAATCTTTTGCTTTTTTTCCGGGTTGGCAGTTGCGATCGCGCCTCGGCTAGTGGTTCGGAATCTTCTGGAATTACAGGGGAAGAAGTAAGCGCGATCGTGTCTTCAGCATTGAGAGGTTGATAGGGCATGGAAACAGGACGCGATCGTGTTGATGTCGTGATTTTCTCTTGCTGTGCGGGAACATCTACTACAGGTGGACGAGGGGTGATAGGATTTTCAACACCGACAGAAACGGGATTGGGGGCAGAAGCATTGGGTAAGGTAGAAGCCTTCTTTTTTTTCCGGGCAATTCCTTTTACGGCGAGTAGAATTGCTTCTCTGCCAAGAGCTTTCATTAATATTTCAGCGCCTACCGCGGCATCCCCTAACATGGTTCTTAAACTGGCTAATACACGACTATAAACATCACTCTTAAGGAGTTCTGCTTCTATTTGAGTTATGAGAGACTTGAGAATATCGGAGTTATTGCGTGTATTTTTTTGAGAAATTTCTATAGAGGCATTTCCACTCTGTGCTCCTAAGCCCCCTAATGATTGTAATTCCATAAATTTATTTCCATAATCTAAGCTTTCTCCATACTTTCTTCGACTTCTTCTGTTTGATTCCGGATCAGCTTAGAAAGGGGATTGGGTAATGGGGATTGGGTAATGGGGATTGGGTAATGGGTAATTAATAATTAAAAATTGACAATTGATAATTATTAATTGTTAATTGTCAATTATCAATTATCAATTGTTAACCCTCTTCCTTCTTCCTTCTTCCTTAATGATCAATTCCTTGAGCCGTGCCTTCACCACGAGGATCGGCAGCACCTTCTAATTGATTATTAGGAGTAACCCGAATAAGATTAGCATTTCCCCAAGGTTTCATTTCTTTAATATCATAACCTTGTTGTTTTAAAACTCGTAGTGTATTCGTTTCCAAACTATCATTTTCAACCCTTAATTCATCCGGCAACCATTGATGATGAAATCGAGAAGCTGATACCGCTTCACCTACATTCATATCATAGACTAAAACATTTAAAAGCAGTTGTAAAACAGTAGTAATAATGGTACTGCCCCCTGGGGAACCCATTGCTAAACGCAATTGACCATTTTCTGTAATAATGGTGGGTGTCATACTCGATAAAGGGGTTTTACCGGGAGCAATACTATTCGCCTCTCCTCCCACTAATTTATATAAATTAGGGCTGGCGATCGCGCTGGCAAAATCATCCATTTCATTATTCAGCAAAATACCAGTGCCCGCCGCCACCACTCCCGCACCAAACCCACCATTAACCGTAAAAGTTAAACTAACCGTATTACGAGCGCGATCGACAACAGTTAAATGAGTCGTTTCGGGAGATTCCTGGCGATAATCATTCAAAGTTTTAGGATCATAAGATTTGACATCACTGGAAGGGATGGCGCGTTTCAGATTAATTTCTGCACCACGTTTGGCGCCATAGGCGGGATTTGTCAGGGCAGAAACAGGCACTTTGACAAAATCCGGATCACCTAAATATTCAGCCCGATCCGCGTAAGCAATTTGCATCGCGCCCGCTAATAAATGAATCGTATCAGGGTTGAGTCGTCCCCAAGCTTTTAAATCGCGATCGCCAATCATATTCAACATTTCTAATAAAGCCACACCACCCGATGAAGGAGGGGGCATCGAGCAAACCTGATATTGTCGAAAATTACCACAAAGGGGATGTCGCCAAATGGGAGTATATTCCTTTAAGTCTTTTAAACTAATTAACCCCCCATTTTTGGCCATATCAGCCGCGATCATCTTCGCGATATTTCCTTGATAAAAACTTTGAGGATCGCGAGCAATTTGCTCTAAAGATTTAGCCAAATCCTTTTGAATCAGAATTTCACCCGGTTTAAACATCTTACCATCACGACTAAAAATCGCGAAAGCCGGGGGATTTTTTTTAATCGTATTCCAACGAGACTCAGAAAAAATCGCGAAACGAGAAGAAACCGGAAACCCATTTTTAGCTAAAGCAATAGAAGGCGCGACAACATCAGCCCAAGATAATTTACCATAATAACGATGGAGCGTATAAAGACCCGCGACAGTACCCGGTATCGCGACAGCTTGATAACCATCCAAACTGGCACGCGGTTGCACCTTTCCCTCTTTATCCAAATACATATTACGCGTAGCACGTTGAGGCGCACGCTCACGAAAATCTAAAGCTTGGATTTTTCCCGTTTTCCCTTCGCGTAAAAGTAAAAAGCCACCACCACCAATGCCCGCGGAAAAGGGTTCAACAACGGAAATCGCGAAAGCAGTCGCCACAGCCGCATCCACCGCGTTTCCGCCCTTTTTCAACATCGTCACACCCACATCCGTCGCGAGGGGATGGGCAGAAACAACCATCGCGTCTTTACTTTTTGATAAGGGGGTTTCTTCTACATGGCGCTGAGGAAGACACCCTGTTAATACCGTAACTAAACAAAAACTGATCAAAACCGATCGAAAACCCATCATTGTTTTTGCACTCAGAGTTAGAACTTTTTTCCCTAATAACAAGCATTATGAAGAATAATCGACTCAAGTCTGCCAACTTTACAAAAAATTAAACATTATCTATGGGAATCAAACAACTGTCACCAAACAATACCTTCGCCATTTTTTGTCGGTTGGGTTGAGCGATACTTAAACCCTTGAATCTGTTGGGTTTCGCGGATCTCAACCCAACCTACGAATCAAGGTATTTTTGCTATTTGGGGTTGAGTTAGCAAAAATTAAACATTATCTATGGGAATCAAACAACTGTCACCAAACAATCCCTTCGCCAAAATCCTCCCTTGTGGGGTAAGATTTTTCCGAGAATACCTTGGGGGTAGCTCACAGAGAATCACTTCCCATAATTAGCCTGTAGGGGTGACATCTACTGGGTATCAATAGGAAAAAATTGGTTTAGTCTTGTGGAAGAAACTTGGTTTTTCTGCCGATTAGAAAAAGTGATGACACGGGGTAAATCCTCTCTCTATTGATATATCATCTCTGTCGGGTTGCTCTTGCCACAATGGTTTTTTCAAAAGGGTATGTCTAACCACAAAGGCACAAAGACACAAAGGGACGAAAAAAGAGTCACGGCTCTTTAATCCCTATTTTGATTATCTTTTGCCAATACCAATAAAACCGCCCTTACCATTTTTTTTCGACGCAAAATTATCACAAATTACTGTAGGTATTCTTTGTGCCTTTGTGTCTTTGTGGTTCATTTTATTTCCCGTACTTATTAAATAAAATCCATTTTCCGTTGATAATTGTTATTTCAGAAACTACCCATCAAACCCTGTCTCGGTTTTGGGGAAGGGATTTTTAATGAGCTACCTCCAAGGTATTCCATAAGGAAGATGTTGGGTTTCGCTATGCTCAACCCAACCTACGAATCTAAATATGTCCATTATTGATAATATAATCGGCAATTTTAGAAATGGTATTTCGCATTATCTCATCAATGCCACTCTGATTATCAATAATAGTGACAATATAAGGCTCACCGTCAACACTTAAGGCTACGGTTGTTCCTAAAACTAAAGAATTTTCTCCCGTCTTTTCCCCTAACCATTTTGCTTTTTTTCCTTCTAACGCGGCAAATCCTAATTTTCGATCGCGTTGACGGGATAAAGCCTCTTTTAATTCCTTACTTCCTGGGGTTTCCTGATTATAAATTTTTACCATCATTTCCGTAAGTTCATCACTGCTTAAACTATTTTTTCCTTGCCCCGGATTAGAGGGCATAATTTGATCGCCCATGAGTTTAAAATTAACGCGAGTCACATCATAGCCTAAATTGGCTAATACCTGATTAATGTAATTATAACCTAAATAATCAATCAATTCATTTGTCGCAATATTGCTACTATGATCAATCATCTCTTGGACTAAGGTTTTCAGGGGATATTTTTGACTCGATTGAATGGAGGAGTTATCTTCTGTAAAGTTCCCCGGTTGCACATAAAGTGTCTGCTCTAAACTAATTTTATCTGATTTGACTTTGTGCATTAAAGCAACAGCAATGGGAACTTTAATTAAACTCGCGGGACTGGTTGGGGTGTTATTTCCATGCAAATGTACACAATCTCTGGTAAGACGACAAACTGTAATCATCGCGTCTTGGGAAAGGCCACTTTCTTGGGCGATTTTAGCTAAAACTGAGGATTTGGCTTGTTTTAATTGCACGATCGCGATCTGTAAATCCTGCTGATATTCTTTAATTTTTGCCGACGATTTACTAGCTAATAGGGAAGTTTCAGGGATTTTTTGCAGATTATTAATGGCTTGTTGCCAAAGGAATAATGCTTTTTTTCGTGTGGAGACTGATGAGGGGGCTGTATTCGTTGTTTCTAGGGCTTCAGTGGCAAGATGAAGGGCTTGTTGCCAGTTATCATTCGCCCGTTTTTCTAAGAGGATTTGGGCTTCAATGGCTTGTAATTGAGGGATGATAATTTCGGGATTGGGCGGTTGTTGTTGAGCCTGAAAA
>JBEDKD010000479.1:0-16570 GCA_041172365.1 Cyanobacteriota bacterium
CCCCATTACCCATTCCCCATTCCCCAATCCCTATTCACTATTGCCAGAATTATCCTGATCAGATAAAGGGGGTTTTTTACTACCAACACCCAAACTCTTTTTAGAGTTTTTTAACTCTTTCCAAAGAGTCTTGATTTCTTTATACGCTCTCTCTGGAGAAATTTTACCACCTGTTTCGAGGGAGCAAATATAAGTGATTTTCTGGGCAAATTCTTGCAAATTTGCATTAAAAGCTAAATTTTCTGGCGTAAAATCCCCGTAATAACGACTGCGAGGATTGAAAAATTCGTCTCGCGGGCTCATAGTTCCCCCTCCATTAAAACATTGATGTCATTTATATCAGCAAGATGCACAGTGCCTCGGTTGCATCCTGGGTTTTCACAACGTCGAGCTGGTTACTCTCTTCTATTCTATTGAAGGAAACACTCATGTTGTGTTTTAGCCTCGCTTTACGTAATTTTAACCTAACCGCAACTCTTTTTAACCTTTCCTTAACCAAAATCCCCTCAAAAAAAAATAGGGCGCGAGACACCCCTGAAAAAAATAGGGCGCGAGACATCCCTGAAAAAAATAGGGCGCGAGACATCCCTGAAAAAAATAGGGCGCGAGACATCCCTGAAAAAAATAAGGCGCGAGACATCCCTGAAAAAAATAGGGCGCGATCGCGCCCACTTCTCTATCACAGATATTCCTAATTGTTGCAGCCACAACCTTTATGACCACATCCTGTACCATTGGGATGACCCTCTGCACACGCGCTGGAACAGAAATATTGTCCACCTTTGGAGATCGCGTCACTCAGTGTCGTCACACAGACACAAGAAGGACAAGCACATTTCACTTCATTCACGGCTGTCATGGGATTTTCTCCTCATTTCTTTGGCTATTTATATTTATATATGAACACATATTCAGTAATAAGTCAAGAAAATGTCATGGAACTTAACAAAAATGTAAGTAAGCTCTAATCTAATCGTGAAATTCCCCTTCTTTGCTAGATTGGTTGAGGGGTTAACCCGAACAATGTCAGGAAATCTTGAGATATGAGTGAAGACAAGGCAAAAACGGCTGTAAATTCCGTGTGGAAACCCATAGGGCTGTTTGTGGGGGGCGCGATCGTGGGAAGTGCCCTGACATTAGGGGGATTATTCGCGTGGCAAGATATTCAAAAACGCTCCGTAGTTCAAATTAAATTACCCTCTTCCAACAACACGATGTCAACGCGATCGGCCATTCCCACCCCAATAACGCGATCGACCCCTGACATTCCACCACCACCGAATCTACCAATCACAACCCCATCACCCTTAGTCAGCATTCCAGCAATTAGCACCAATACCAGCAAACAACCACAAAGCCCAACCTCAACCCCAGCCGCCCAAGAGCGTATCAAATTTGAAGTGGGTACAACTGGAACCACCCTCAAAAATAGCTTAAAAGCAAATCAGTCCACGCGATATTTACTCGAATGTCGCAAAGGACAACGTATTACAGTTAACCTTCAAGAAGGAAATATTAACCTGGAAGTATTAGCACCCGACGGTAGCAAACTGGGTTCAATTGTCAAGGAAAGCAAACAATGGGAAGGTGAATTACCCAGTGATGGGGACTATACTATTGAAATTTCTACCCCTAAAGACTCTAACTACTCAGTGAAAGTAGAAGTCCTTTAGGAGTAAAATTATGTCATTGGGGGAATGGATAAAAGGAGAAACAAGAAGACGGGTAAATCGGGAAAGGTAGAACCTTTGGAACTCTCCCTAAAAAAGAGAGTAAGAAAAAGTCATTAAGAGGAAAACTCGGAAGAAAGAAACCGGGTTAGACGGATTTATCTGTTGGCTGATAAGAAGATTTTGGGTAAAAAAACCAGCTTTCTTTCCTCTTCCTTCAAACAAGTAGGGACACGGCACTGCCGTGTCCCTACAATTGGGTGTTTGGGAAATAGGGAATAATTAAATTTCCCGAAAAATTTATCATCCTTCCTTCTTCCTTCTTCCTTCTTCCTTCTTCCCTCTTCCTTCTTCCCTCTTCCTTCTTCCTTCTCTCTTCTCATTGTCGTTTATTTTGGGATCAAAAAAACTGTGGTTGTAGTATCAGATCGGGCTTCCTATGAAGTCAAAACTCAAGAAATTGCCAAACAACTTTTGGCAGTAACGCAGGAGAAAAAACGCTCCTTTTTAGGTCAATTACAAGATCAATTCCGCTGGGATGATAAATTATTAGACTGGGCGATGGCCAGCCCTGGTTTACGAGTACAATTATTTCGCTTTATTGACTGTTTACCCGCCCTTCGCAGTAAACCGGAAATCGCCCGTCATTTACAAGAATATTTAACCGCGGAAGAGGTAGAATTACCGGACGCGTTAAAGAAATTACTTAACTTTGCTAATGCCGATTCTGTCCCCGGACAATTAGCCGCGACAACTGTGGCTCCCGCGGTAGAAACTCTGGCGAAAAAATATATCGCGGGGGAGAATATTCCCCAAGTTATTAAGACATTAGAGCGTCTGCGAAAAGATAAATTAGCCTTTACCGTTGACTTATTGGGAGAGGCCGTTATTACAGAAGAAGAAGCGCAATCTTATCTTGATCGCTATTTGGAATTAATGACGGAACTTACTAAGGCGGCTAAAAATTGGTCTACGGTTGATCTGATTGATAAAGCCGATGGGGAAGATTTAGCGAAAGTGCAAGTTTCGGTAAAATTAACCGCGTTTTATTCTCAATTTGACCCCTTAGACGCGGAGGGAAGTGAAGCGAAAGTGAGCGATCGCGTCCGTTTTTTACTACGTCGGGCGCAGGAATTAGGAGCCGCGATTCACTTCGATATGGAACAATATTCCTATAAAGATTTAATCTTGAGTATCCTCAAGAAAATCTTAATGGAAGAAGAATTTCGGAATCGGACTGATATTGGTGTCACTTTCCAAGGGTATTTACGGGATAGTGCCAAAGATTTACAAGAGTTCATTGCCTGGTTAAAATTACGCGGTTATCCCCTCACAATTCGTCTGGTTAAAGGGGCATATTGGGATCAGGAAACCATTAAATCCATGCAAAAAGATTGGCCACAACCCGTTTATAATGATAAAGTCGCGACGGATGCGAATTATGAACGGATGACGGAAATGCTGTTAGAAAATACTGATGTTTTATATGCAGCAATCGCTAGTCATAATGTGCGGTCCCAAGCCCACGCGATCGCGATCGCGGAAACCCTCAAAGTCCCTCGTCGTTGCTTTGAAATGCAAGTGTTATATGGCATGGGAGATAAACTCGCGAAAGTCTTAGCCGATCGCGGTTATCGAGTGCGAGTATATTGTCCCTATGGCGACTTATTACCCGGAATGGCCTATTTAATTCGGCGTTTATTAGAAAACACAGCCAATAGTTCCTTCCTGCGTCAAAGTTCCGAAAATCGTCCCTTAGAGGAACTATTAGCCCCTCCCATTCCTAAAGGAAATGAAGAACTTGTTTATACGCGAGTATTCCCTAATGCACCAGATACAGACTATGCCAAAAATGACCTACGCGAAAAAGGTCAAAAAGCCATAGAATCAGTGCGTCAACAATTAGGAAAAACCTACTTACCCCTCATTAACGGTGACTATAAAAACACCCTAGAAACCGTTGATTCTGTGAACCCATCTCAGCCCAATGAAGTAGTCGGAAAAATCGGTTTATTATCCATCGAACAAGCAGATGAAGCCATCAAAGCAGCCAAAAACGCGTTCACAGGATGGCGTAAAACCCCTGTGCGTCAACGGGCAGGAGTGTTAAGGAAAGCCGCGGAAATTATAGAAAAACGCCGCCATGAGTTATCAGCATGGATGGTATTTGAAGTAGGCAAACCCTTACGCGAATGTGATGGAGAAGTTTCCGAAGCGATCGATTTTTGCCGTTATTATGCCGATGAAATGGAGCGGTTAGAAGAGGGGAAAATTTATGATGTCGCGGGAGAAACTAACCGTTATAATTATCAACCACGGGGGATTTCCTTAGTGATTTCGCCTTGGAATTTCCCCTTAGCGATTCCTGTGGGAATGACAGTTGCTTCCTTAGTCGCGGGGAATTGTACTCTCTTAAAACCCGCGGAAGTTTCATCAGTGATCGCGGCAAAAATTACCGAGATTTTAGTCGAAGCCGGAGTGCCTAATGGGGTGTTTCAATATATACCTTGTAAGGGTTCTAGTGTCGGTGCTTACATGGTAAAACATCCTGATGTTCACATGATTACTTTTACCGGATCTCAGGAAGTAGGATGTCGTATTTATGCCGATGCTGCGATTTTACAACCAGGGCAAAAACACTTAAAACGAGTTATTGCTGAAATGGGTGGAAAAAATGCAGTTATTGTCGATGAAAGTGCGGATTTAGATCAGGCTGTCGCGGGGGTTGTGCAATCTGCTTTTGGTTATAGTGGCCAAAAATGTTCCGCGTGTTCTCGCGTGATTGTGTTAGAATCTATTTATGATACTTTTGTGAATCGGTTGATAGAGGCGACGCGATCGCTTAATGTGGGAAAAGCAGAAGATCCCAGTACAAAAGTCGGGCCAGTTATTGATGGAAATGCCCAAAAACGGATGCGGGAATACATCGAAAAAGCTAAAGTTGAATCGAAACTGGCTTTAGAAGTTACCGCACCAGAAATAGGGTATTTTGTGGGGCCAACTATCTTTACGGAAGTATTGCCTAATCATACCATTGCCCAGGAGGAAATTTTCGGGCCAGTGTTAGCAGTTTTACGGGCAAAAAACTTCGATGAAGCATTGGAAATCGCGAATGGAACGAATTTCGCGTTAACGGGGGGGTTATACTCACGGACTCCTTCTCATATTGAGCAAGCCAAAGCCGATTTTGAAGTGGGAAATCTCTATATTAATCGAGGGATAACAGGCGCGATCGTATCCCGTCAACCCTTTGGCGGATTTAAACTATCTGGAGTAGGATCGAAAGCCGGAGGCCCCGATTATTTGTTACAATTTCTGGAACCTCGTCATATTACCGAGAATATTCAGCGACAAGGATTTGCACCTATTGAAGGCGTAGATTCATAATAGGATAAAGGAAGGAAGAGGGAAGAGGGAAGAAAGAAGAGGGAAGAAGGAAGAAGCCAGAAGGAAGAAGCCAGAAAGAAACCGGGTTTCTCACTTCAGACAATGCTACTAAATGAGGATTTTGGGTTGAGAAACCCGGTTTCTGTTTAAGTCATGTTATTATTCTTATCTCTCCATCTTCCCCTTTTCTCATTCCCATTCTCTAATCCCCATTGCCTATTCCCTCTTCCTAACACGGGATAGCTAACACCTTAACAGGGCTGGTTATGATATCATTTTCAAAAAACTAGGTATAGACGATCGCGTTGAGCTAATTTTCCATCTTCCATCACTTAGAGCTTATAGTTCGACTGGGATCACCTACCCAGGAATGAAGAGAATAAGCGGGATTTTCTCAGAGATTTCTACTATCACAATAAAGCTAACCGCACCCGCCCATCCCATTTTCCCTATTGACTTTCTCTCTCTTGGCTTTCCTTTGTGTACTCTGTGCCTTTGTGGTTATAAAAAAAGGACTACAATAGCACAGTGGTACGAAATAATAGGAAACCATCCCAAAGAAGGAAAAAAAACACGGGAGCCAGAATCTCCCACTACGAATTGAAAAAAATCGGATACAATAATAGAGACACGATATTATGTTGAAATTACTAAAAAAAAGGATTCAGTGAGATTTTCTTATATAATGAGATTTCTCCAAGTTTAAGAGAATAAATTGCCCGATCGCGCCCCTTTCAAATCCAATCCGTTTATGAAGGTAAATATCTGAAACTGGAAAAATTAGTTCCCTCTAAATAAGCCGAAAAAGGGGACACGATCGCGCCCCCACGAAAAATCAACTAATTTGTCCATTCACAGGTAAAATCGGAGATGGAGACTTCAAATAAACTTGAGCTTTATCCTGAGCCCAAAGTCGATAATCCCATAATAACTGGTGCATCAAACGCTGTTTAACCGTTAAAAGCACACTCTTAAGCAAAGCATTTCCCGTCGTCTCCAAAATAGGCTTAGGAGTCAACCAAAGAGGAGGAGGTAACTCCACCTTAACCACTAAATCAGCCTTTCCGCGTAAATAAGTTCCATTATCACAATGATGAGGCTCCAAACGTCCCACCAAATCCAAGTGAAACCGCTGATTAATATATTCTATCCCACGAATTTCACATCCCATCGACCTTAAATGGATCGCGCCATCCCCATTTGCCCAAACCCTCATTTCCACAGTCGGTTGAATTTTTAACATCATAAACTCCAAAGGACGCATTTTCAGACGAAAACGCTCCTCACTCAGTTGATCCAAACGACTCGGATCAACTAAAGCATTTACAAGACGTCGCGGTTGACGCAGATAATGTTGAATGGGAACCTGTTCATCAGGCACCACAATCTCAACAGACTGGGAAGCATTAAAGCAAGTGTACATGAGAGGATGGTATAGGATTCTTAATGATTTGCTTCATAAATCTTAACACTTATTCACGATGACTTACACCAAAACTGACTTTCTTGACGCAAATTTGTCATTATAGGCGAAAGTCTCAAGGGAGAAAGCCCGTTTTTCCCCTTCTTCTGAGTAAGTCCTGTGAGTAATTGCCCAATCATACTCACAGATTGATGAGAAAAAAGTAAATTTTTGTAACGTAATATTACCTATTATGACTATATCTGTTGCATATCTAGGTCCCGTGGGGACGAATGCGGAAACTGCCGCGATTCAGTATATCAATTGGTTAAAAAACCAAACAGGAGAAGACAGTTTATTATGTCCTTATCCGACAATTTCCCAGGCGATTAGTGCCGCAATTTCCGAGGTAGATTTTGCCGTAGTTCCCGTAGAAAATTCCATTGAAGGGAGTGTCACCGTCACCTTAGATAGTTTATGGCGTTTAGATAGTCTTCGCATTCAATACGCGTTAGTCTTACCCATTCAACACGCGTTAATTACCAATGCCAAAACCTTAGCCGAAATCAAAACCGTTTATTCCCATCCTCAAGCCCTATCCCAATGTCAAGAATGGTTAGATCAACAGACACCTTCCGTGCAAATCATTCCCAGTAATTCCACCTCAGAAGCCTTAAAATATTTAGAAGGAGATGATAGTGCCGCCGCGATCGCGTCACCCAGAGCCGCTCAACTTTATCACCTACCAATTTTAGCCCATCCCATTAATGATTATCCCGATAACTACACCAGATTTTGGGTATTAAGTCAGAAAAATCATGATCAAGAGAAACGCGATCGAACCCATACATCATTAGCCTTTAGTGTACCCGCCAACGTTCCGGGTGCATTAGTCAAACCCTTAGAAATATTTGCCAGTCGAGGCATTAATTTAAGTCGGATCGAATCACGTCCCACCAAGCGATCGCTAGGAGATTATGTCTTTTTCATTGACATCGAAGCCGACGCGACACAACCAGAAGTAGAAGTCGCGTTAAAAGAATTAGAAAACCATACAGAAACCCTAAAAATACTAGGAAGCTATCGAGTCCTTCCCTTGTAGGGGCAAAGCATTCCGGCGAAAAATTTATTAGATAAACCAAGATTTAGATACCGGAATGCTTCGCCCTTGCTTCACTTTGCAGAAATTAATTAACTCCAACCATTACCCCTTCATTTTCCGACACAAAATGCCGATCAAGCAAATCAGAAACCTGGTTTATATCCACCCGACTATAACGAACCTTATCCGGCATAATAATCAAATTAGGCGCAGCTTTACACAGTTTTAAACAACCCGTTTCTTTAATTATCACCTGCTCTTCTAAACCGCGAGACTCAATCATAGCTTGTAAAGCTTGACAAACCGCCTTACCCCCACGTTTTTGACAATCAGACTTTTGACAAACCAAAATTTTCGCTTTTCCTTGAGAGCAACTTACAGGAACTTGCGAAGCAGGAAAAACCGCAGAAACACGATCCCATTTTTCCTCTGGTAATCCCAATTTACTCTCAACATTAATCAAAGGGGAATCCGAAACACTCTCATTATTATTAACCGAAGAAAAAGTAACAACCTGAATAATCCGATCCGCTTTCCACTTAATTTTACCCTTAGTCCAATTAATCTTTTTCTCTCCCATCACTCGCACCCGCAAACCCGGTTTTAAGACATTCCCTAAATAACCCCGTAACTTCTGAGAAATTTTAATCCAAATTTCTTCCTTAGCACCAATTACCATTTTTAACGACTTCAGCTTATAGCCATCTTTAAATTGAAGTTCAAGAATATCACCTTCTAAGCAGAATTGCGAAACCAATTTGTGAGACATAGACATTTTTTTAATCGTTGTAAATGATAGAAAAACGCACAAAAAGAGACCCCGTAGCCCCCCATAATCACCGAAGAAGGAAGAAGTCAATAACATAAATGGTTTGGACCATTCACAACGTCCTAACCCTCAAGGTTGCGATAGAAGCCATCCCCCTGTGGTTGCCCCATCGGGTCCCAAGGCACTACCCCTACTGAATCTTCAGCATAACTCAAGTGCAAATAATTCTCAATAGATGACAAAAAAAATTGACTAAATTAAAAAAATAAGTCAAATACTTGACAAGGAAAATAAAATAGTGTAAAGGCGATAATTTTATATAAGACATCTCCAACAACTATTGTGGCACAGGCATATTGCCTGCGATTGACATGATTTTCGGGAGATATCTAAAGGGAGCATTTCAGATTCCTAGGTTGGATTGAGACAGTTTCCCCTGGGGTGCGTGTAGGGTAAAACCTCCCCGACAATCATAGTTCCTCCTCTTCGACAAAGGGAGAGAGCAAAAAACAATTGAAAATAATTAGCAAGATCAAATCAGGCAACCCAGAAAAAGCCCCCAGAAAGCACAAGAGCCCCAGAGAGAAAGAACACGCGCCCAAATTGAAGAAAAGAATAGGGGATAAGAAAAACTTGCCAAAAAAACAATAATGTTATAGAATGAAAATTCTGGATATCCTCACTTACCCATAAAAACCCCCAAAACCCTATCCCTGTATTGGGGAAGGGCTTTCAGTGCGGATACCAAACCCCTTGAAAATAGCGAACAGCAAAAAATGCTCTAACTCATGCCCACAATACAGCAGCTTATTCGCTCTGCACGCGAAGAAACCCAGAAGAAAACCAAATCTCCCGCTCTTAAAAGTTGTCCCCAGCGTCGTGGGGTCTGTACAAGAGTTTATACAACAACGCCGAAAAAACCCAACTCAGCGCTGCGGAAAGTCGCCCGGGTAAGGTTAACATCTGGTTTTGAAGTAACAGCTTATATCCCAGGTATCGGTCACAACCTCCAAGAACACTCAGTGGTAATGATCAGAGGGGGACGGGTAAAAGACCTCCCTGGAGTCAGATACCACATTATTCGTGGGACATTAGACACCGCGGGAGTAAAAGACCGCAAACAAGGCCGTTCAAAGTATGGAGCGAAGCGTCCGAAAGCAGCCGGAAGCAAATAAAGCTCTCATAACTCCTTGGGGCTAAAAACGGTTTAAGATAATCAGGCGACCGATTTATCTCCATAAACAGTCTTAAGAACCAACAAAAAGCCTGTAATCAAAAATCCCAAAGCAAACATCTAAAATTTAACTATGTCACGTCGTAGGGTTGTGCAGAAACGACCGATTCCCCCGGATTCGGTTTACAATAGCCGCCTCGTTAGCATGATGGTGCGGCGCATTATGCAGCATGGAAAAAAGTCATTAGCTTCTCGTATTGTCTATGAAGCAATGGACACCATCAAAGAGCGGACAGGTGCAGAACCCCTGGATCTGTTTGAAAAAGCCGTAAAAAATGCCACTCCCTTAGTGGAAGTAAAAGCCCGCCGGGTAGGTGGTGCGACTTACCAAGTACCAATGGAAGTGCGCTCTGACAGAGGTATCGCCTTAGCATTACGTTGGTTAATCCGTTTTTCGAGACAAAGAAGCGGCAAATCAATGGCGATCAAACTCGCCAATGAATTAATGGACGCGGCCAACGAAACAGGAAGCGCGATTAAGAAACGGGAAGAAACGCACCGGATGGCAGAAGCCAACAAAGCCTTTGCCCACTATCGCTATTAACTGGTGATTGGGGAATGGGGACTGGTAAGTTGGATCAAAAACCATGCAGAAAGCAAAAGTTTGAGTACATCCATCATTCCTCATCCCCAGTAGTTCAGAAGAAAGTATCATTATAGATGGCTTTGTAGTCCCCCCCAGTAAGGGTCAGACCTTACCAACATAAATCTAGGCAAAAAAAAAAGTTGTCTATGTTTTATGGAACTATAAAATCTTAATAAAGAGTAAAAAATCGCACAGAAACTCAAGGAGGTAGCTGTGGCCAGGACCGTCCCGCTCGAAAGAGTACGCAATATTGGTATTGCAGCCCACATTGATGCAGGCAAGACAACAACAACAGAGAGAATTCTCTTCTATTCGGGCGTGGTTCACAAGATCGGTGAAGTCCACGAGGGCACCGCGGTTACTGATTGGATGGATCAAGAGCGGGAGCGGGGAATTACAATTACTGCTGCTGCTATTACGACCAGTTGGAAGGACCATCAGATCAATATTATTGATACTCCGGGGCACGTTGACTTCACAATTGAAGTAGAACGCTCCATGCGCGTATTAGATGGTGTTATTGCTGTCTTCTGTTCAGTGGGTGGTGTACAACCCCAGTCAGAAACAGTCTGGCGTCAAGCCGATCGCTATAAAGTACCCCGCATCGTATTTGTTAATAAAATGGATCGGACGGGGGCGAACTTCTATAAGGTGTATGACCAAATTCGGGACCGCATGAGAGCGAATGCAGTTCCCATCCAGATCCCCATAGGAAGCGAAAGCGATTTCAAAGGGATTGTGGATTTGGTGACAATGAAAGCCTACTTTTACACCAACGATCTGGGAACGGACATTGAAGAAAGGGAGATCCCTGAAGATATCAAGGATCTCGCAGATGAATATCGAGTGAAACTGATAGAGTCTGTCGCGGAAACCGACGATGCTCTCACGGAAAAGTACCTGGAAGGTGAGGAACTAACGGAAGCAGAAATCCGTAAGGGACTCCACGAAGGTACAGTCAATGGCTCGATTGTGCCCATGATCTGTGGTTCCGCCTTCAAAAACAAAGGTGTGCAATTGCTGTTAGATGCGGTGATTGAATATCTGCCTTCACCGTTGGAAGTTCCCCCGATTCAAGGGACACTGCCTAATGGTGAAACAGCAGAACGGAGCGCGGTGGATGACGGACCGATGTCAGCTCTCGCGTTTAAGATCATGGCAGATCCCTATGGTCGTCTCACCTTCGTGCGTGTCTATTCCGGTGTGTTGAAGAAAGGGACTTACGTCCTCAATTCTACCAAGAACAAGAAAGAACGGATTTCCCGTCTGATTGTGCTTAAGGCAGACGATCGGATTGAAGTAGATGAACTGCGCGCTGGTGACTTAGGGGCGGCTTTGGGTTTGAAGGATACCTTTACAGGTGACACCCTCTGCGATGACGGATCTCCGATTATTCTGGAATCTCTGTTTATCCCAGAACCGGTGATTTCCGTCGCGGTGGAACCCAAAACCAAGCAGGATATGGAGAAACTCTCCAAAGCCCTGCAAGCTTTATCTGAAGAAGATCCCACCTTCCGCGTTAACGTGGATAAAGAAACGAACCAAACTGTGATCGCGGGTATGGGCGAATTACACTTGGAAATTCTGGTGGATCGGATGTTGCGGGAGTACAAGGTAGAAGCGAACGTGGGAGCACCCCAGGTGGCCTACCGTGAAACCATCCGCAAGCAAGTCAAAGCGGAAGGGAAATTCATCCGTCAGAGTGGTGGTAAAGGTCAATACGGTCACGTTGTGATTGAATTGGCTCCTGGGGAACCCGGAACAGGTTTTGAATTTGTCTCCAAGATTGTTGGTGGTGCGGTGCCCAAAGAATATATTGGCCCGGCCGAACAGGGGATGAAAGAAGCTTGCGAATCGGGTATTTTAGCAGGGTATCCTGTTATTGACCTGAAAGCCACTATGGTTGATGGCTCTTTCCACGACGTTGACTCTTCAGAAATGGCCTTTAAGATCGCCGGTTCCATGGCGATTAAAGAAGCGGTTCTGAAAGCTTCACCTGTGCTCTTAGAGCCTATGATGAAAGTAGAGGTAGAAGTGCCCGAAGACTTCATTGGAAATGTCATCGGCGACCTTAACTCTCGTCGCGGTCAAATTGAAGGCCAAGGGACGGAACAGGGACTTGCCAAAGTTTCTGCTAAGGTTCCATTAGCGGAAATGTTTGGTTATGCCACTGATATCCGCTCGAAAACCCAAGGTCGGGGGATCTTCACAATGGAGTTTAGCCATTATGAAGAAGTCCCTCGCAACGTGGCTGAAGCCATCATTGCGAAAAACAAAGGGAACTAATAATCAATCATTGCTAATGGCTAATGGCATTGGGCTAATTGTCACAGATTTCCCGCAATTAGTGAGTCACGATTAGTTATTAGCAAGAAACCAAGGACAAAGGAAAACATTAAGAATGGCACGCGCAAAATTTGAACGGACTAAACCCCACGTTAATATTGGTACCATCGGTCACGTTGACCACGGTAAGACCACTCTGACCGCGGCGATTACGATGACTTTATCGGCTTTAGGTCAGGCTAAAGCCAGAAAATATGATGATATTGATGCGGCTCCTGAAGAAAAGGCACGGGGTATTACGATTAATACCGCTCACGTGGAGTATGAGACTACAGAACGTCACTATGCTCACGTTGACTGCCCAGGACACGCGGACTATGTGAAAAACATGATCACGGGTGCGGCTCAGATGGATGGCGGTATCCTGGTGGTTTCTGCGGCTGATGGTCCTATGCCCCAAACTCGCGAACACATCTTGTTAGCGAAACAAGTCGGCGTTCCTAACCTTGTTGTCTTTATGAATAAAGAAGACATGGTGGATGATGAGGAACTCTTGGAATTGGTGGAACTAGAAATCCGCGAACTTCTTAGCTCTTATGATTTCCCTGGCGATGATATTCCTATTGTTAAGGGTTCTGCTCTGAAGGCTCTGGACAAGATGACTAAAGATCCCAAGACCGCAAAGGGTGAAGATCCGTGGGTTGATAAGATTTACGCGTTAATGGAGGCCGTAGATTCTTATATTCCTACTCCTGAGCGCGATATTGACAAGCCTTTCTTGATGGCGGTTGAAGATGTCTTCACGATCACTGGTCGTGGTACTGTGGCGACAGGCCGGATCGAACGTGGAAAGGTTAAGGTCGGTGAAAGCGTTGAACTCATCGGTATTAAGGATACTCGTTCCACCACGGTAACGGGTGTGGAAATGTTCCAGAAGTCTCTGGAGGAAGGTCTCGCGGGTGATAACGTGGGTCTGCTGCTCCGGGGTATTGAAAAGAAAGATATCGAACGTGGTATGGTGGTGGCAAAGCCGAAATCGATCACTCCTCATACTCAGTTCGAGTCTGAAGTCTATATTCTGAAGAAGGAAGAAGGTGGTCGTCATACTCCTTTCTTCTCTGGCTATCGTCCTCAGTTTTATGTACGGACAACGGATGTAACTGGTACGATCGCGAAGTTTACCGCGGATGATGGTTCCGAGGCGGAAATGGTGATGCCCGGAGACCGGATTAAGATGACTGTGGAATTGATTAACCCCATCGCGATCGAACAAGGGATGCGTTTTGCTATCCGTGAAGGCGGTCGCACCGTGGGCGCGGGTGTGGTTTCTCAGATCATCAAGTAAGGGATTTTAACTGGTTTCCATACCAGTAAGGGGTGCGCGATCGCGCACCCTCTACTCTGTAACTCTACTCGGTAAAATTTTCTGAACCTCGAAAATTAAAGAAAGACAAAGAAATTATGGCTACTATTGCACAACAAAAAATTCGGATTCGTCTCAAGGCATTTGATCGCCGCATTTTGGATGCATCTTGTGACAAAATTGTAGATACAGCAAACCGCACAGGTGCGACGGCTTTAGGTCCGATTCCTTTACCTACGAAACGTCGGATTTATTGTGTCTTGCGTTCGCCTCACGTTGATAAGGATTCACGGGAACACTTTGAAACCCGGACACACCGCCGGATTATTGATATTCATCAGCCTTCTTCTAAGACGATCGATGCTCTGATGAAATTGGACTTACCCGCGGGTGTTGATATCGAAGTGAAACTGTAAAAAGACTCTCTTTCATGGGATGGAAATCCAGATCACAGGATGATACGCGTGACGAAACCCTGGATTTCCGATCCCTAATCCTAAATCCTAAATCCTAAATTTGTCGAGGGTGGTAAAATCCGTTAAAGTAGAAAGAGGAACCACAAACAGCTTTTAAGGTTAGGACAATGACATCTTTTTCTTCTGTAGCAGTTCGAGAACTCCCCCTGTTTCCTTTACCGGAAGTTGTTCTTTTTCCGGGTAGGCCTCTACCTTTACATATTTTTGAATTTCGCTACAGAATTATGATGAATACGATTCTGGAGAGCGATCGCCGTTTTGGGGTTGTCATGTGGGACCCAAATGAAAATGGGGTGTCCGCGGTGGGATGTTGTGCGGAAGTGATCCACTCTCAACGATTACCCGATGATCGTCTCAAAATTATGACTTTAGGGCAGCAACGATTTAGAGTGTTGGAAGCTGTGAGAGAAAAGCCCTATTTAGTGGGATTGGTGGAATGGATAGAAGATGAGCCACCAGAGACAGATTTAAGGCCTTTAGCTAGAGATGTAGAACAATTATTACGCGATGTGGTTCATCTATCGGGAAAATTGATGGATCAGGCGATCGAATTACCGGATGATATGCCCACTTTACCCAGGGAGTTATCTTTTTGGATCGCGAGTAATTTGTATGGAGTAGCACCGGAGCAACAAGCATTATTAGAAATGCAAGATACGGGCAAAAGATTAGAAAGAGAAGCGGAAATTTTGACTTCTACTCGCAATCATTTAGCCGCGAGGACGGTTTTAAAGGATACTTTTCAATAAGCTTAACGATGACATTAACAGAGGCGCGAAGCCGCGATCGTGCTACCCAGGGACCTCCGGCCTCGGTTTAACTCTTGTCAACTTCAACCGAGGCAGAAGTAAAAACAATAAATTAGTTGCAGTCAATTTTTGAGTTGATTCAACGTGGAAAACTGAAGTGAGCAACGGGAGTATCTGTAATGAAGGTAGAAATAAACAATTTAGGTGTGATCAAACAAGCTGAAATTGATTTAAAACCTTTAACCGTGTTTATTGGCAAGAATGGTGAAGGGAAAACTTGGGCGGCTTATACCCTTTCTGCGATCCTTGGCTCCTATGGATATCTTAATTACCAGAAAGCTTATTTTGACGGTAAAAATCAACAAACATATCCTCCCTTAGATGGGGCTATTGACCAAATTATAAAGGAAGGTAATGCACAAATTAATTTCATTCAATTTGCTAAGGAGTATGGTGAACTTTATATTAATGATGTCGCTCGTTTAGCCCCTAATTGGATGCAGTCATTTATGGCAACCGAGCGAGTAAGTTTTGAAAATTTGCAAGTTGACTTCAAGTTAGAAGAATCAAAACAGGGTTTTTGGGAAAGAATCAAAGCCGCCTCTATTGAAAGAAAACTCTCGTCAGGTATTCTCAATGCTCTGAAAGAATCTGGAGAGGAAATATTGTTTTTTTATACGGAAACAGAAGGGAATGTGAGCGAGAAACTTCCCTTGAAAGCGATTCAGCAATTTGTGATAAAAGAGATATTCCAAACGATTCATAGAACATTTTATGCTAATGATCTATATATATTTCCTACGGAAAGAACAACTTTCATTACTTTTCCTTTTGGTAATATAATGATGACAAAAAATGATCTGGAATATTCAGAAATCAATGAATCTGAACCGAGAAAAACATCTCACCCAGAACCGGTATCTCATTTTTTAGTAACTATGGTTAATGCTTCGAGAAAATCCATGTCTATACGAGAAGAAGAAATTAAGGAAAATCCCAGAGTAGATAAGTACGTTAAGTTAGCGAATTTACTAGAGGATGATATTCTACAAGGAAAATTAGGTTTTGAGACATCAAAATTGAGAAAAGAACTGCTTTTTCAGCCGACAGTCGAAACTAAATTGGAAATGCCTATAGTTTCTTCAATGGTAAAAGAACTTGCACCCCTAGTTCTTTGTTTACGCGATTTAGTTAAACCGAATGAATGGCTGATTATTGATGAGCCAGAGATGAATTTACACCCCGCCGCACAAGTGCGAATTATTGAATTTTTAGTGATGTTAGTTAATGCCGGTTTGCACGTTTTAATTACTACTCATAGTCCTTACATTGTCGATCATCTGGCTAATCTGATGCAAGGGGCTAAACATGATGATCCCGAAACTATTAAAGAGTTATTTTACTTAGAAAAAACAGAATCTTTTATTGCCCAAGAAAAAGTAGGTGTCTATTTATTTGAAGAGGGTACTGCCAAAAATATCCTTAGTGACGAAGGAATTATCAACTGGGAAACTTTCGGTAATGTTTCTAATGATCTTTCTGGTAT
>JBEDKD010000480.1:0-10987 GCA_041172365.1 Cyanobacteriota bacterium
ATTCTCAATAGTAAAGTGTTGGGTTTCGCGTTCGCTCAACCCAACCTACTGTTTATTGCGCGGTTTGGAAGATCATTTCTTGGAAATGAATCGCTTCTGTGCGAGGATCACAATGGGTTACTTTTACTTCAAAACGATCGCCTAATTGCACTTGGCGATTAAAACGCATTGCTAATTCTAACCCTAATTCTTCTAACAAAATTAACCCCATATTCCCATCTTCCCTTAACCAACGCAACATGATGGCTTCCCATACTTGATCGGTATTACGCCGTAAATATTCTAATCCCCAATAACGATTTGTTTGACGTTCGACATTCGAGGCTTCCTTCACCGCGACACTCAAACTCATTACCACTTCCTGCATTTGTTCATAGGAAAATGGTAATTCATCCCCTCGTAAATGGGCTTTAATTTGAAAATGTGCTAAAAGATCCGCATAACGACGAATGGGTGATGTTACTTGGGTATAGGATTCTAACCCTAATCCCGCGTGACGCAGAGCTGTTAAGCCGATTTCCGATCGCGGCATACAGCGACGCATGGCACAGGAGCGTACTGGACCTGGGGGTAAAATTAATAATTCTTCATCACTGGGTAATTCCGGTTGCGGTTGAGAACGGAAGGGAACTGCTAAATTATTTTGATGACAATAATCCGCGGCGACTTCTCCGGCGAGAATCATCATTTCCGCGACTAATTGACGCGAAAGGGAATCATCAATCACATAAATATTAATGTCATCCCCTTGCACTTTAATCACGGATTCGGGCATAAATATACTTATTGATCCTTGGGATTGTCGCCATTCTTGACGGCGTTTTGCCCAAAGCGCGATCGCGTGTATTTCCGGTTCCGCTTGTACCCCTAATTGCAACATCTCATCGACATCCTCATAGGAGAGGCGATAAGTCGGTTTAATGTGGGTCGTATGAATGCTATAATCTTTAATGGCCCCCCTTTCATCCAAAATCACACTAAAACTGAGGGCACAACAAATTTTACCTTGAATTAAACTCATCGGTCCCGTGGCTAATTCCGGGGGAAACATGGGAACCATTCCCGTCGGTAAATATACCGTTGTTGTCCGACGGCGAGCTTCTAAATCTAATTCATCTCCGGGTTCTAATAAACGAGTAGGATCAGCAATATGTATCCAGAGACGTTGATCGCCATTCTCTAAAAATTCTAAGCTTAAACCATCATCAATTTCGGTCGTACTCTCATCGTCAATGGTATAGACTTTGAGACTGGTAAGATCGAGACGATGGGCTGCATCAAGATCGGGGGGAGGAGATTCGAGACAACGGTGAGCCACTTCCAATACCTTAGCAGAAAAGTTAATGGGTATCTGGCTCCGCCGCAGAAATAAGTTTTCGTGCGGACTCCACAAACCCAGATCGACTAATAATTGAAACGCGCCTTCTGGAGTTTCCGGGCGCCCCAAGGTGGCTAAGGTTTCCAACGCGGGGGTGCGATGGCTGGCTTCTTCACCTTGAATGGCAAACCGCTCCAGAGAATCTAAACGGGAACGATCGCTGTTTTGCCATTCTACCGTTTCTCCGGCCAATTGTAGCCTAACACGCTGCCAAAATCCTTCTAATTCTTCTTGACGTTGTTTTTCGACTTCTTGCTGGTGTTTAATTTCAGCGACTAAGGCGGAGGAACGCGGTTCGTAACGTTCGCCTTTTTGCTTGAAATAAAGTTTATCACTAGACAATAAAACATAAGCCGCGTAACACTGGGAAGGGCTTTTTTCCGAAAATAATAATAAAGCTAATTCGCCCGGATCAACTGTTTCTCCGTCTAATAATTCCCACGCGACTTCTAAACTAGAAGGATCGGCATAAACTTCTACTTCTTTGAGAAAACCTGAAATATCACTTGGTTTGAAAGAGGCGCCTGTTACTTCATAACTAATCTGTCTGGGTGGTATGCTATGAGATTGACCCATTGCATCAATAACTACCCAGTTCTTTTTACCATCAGGTCTATCTGCTACGGCTAAACGGCGATCGCCATGCAGTCTAAATTCGACTAAAGTTCCCTTCTCCACCAGCGGTTTTGGATTTTGGATTATGAATTTTGAATAGAGAAATTTTTGACTTCAGATTTTAGATTTTGAATTTGATGATAATAATGGCAGCATAACTAAGCTAACACGCATTTAAAGCACATAATGTAGGACAAGCATCCTGCTTGTCACAGGCTTGAAGCCTGTGCTACTGGACTTTTAAATGTGTAATAGTTTAACCTCAATCCAAAATCTAAAATCCAAAATCTAAAACAGGATTAACCTTCTTCATTAACGAAGGGTAATAACGCGACGAGTCTAGCGCGTTTGATGCCTTGGGTAAGATCACGTTGTTGTTTGGAGGTTAATCCGGTAATACGACGTGGGAGAATTTTACCCCGTTCTGTGATGTATTTTTTGAGTAATTCTACATCTTTGTAATCAATGGGTTCTCCGGGTTTAATGGGAGATACACGACGACGAAAGTAAGTCATAAGTCTATTGTCGGTAATGGATGAGAGGTAATAGGTAATGGGTAATGGGGATGGGGTTAAACCCATAAGTTATTATGGGGCTCCCCCGTGGACCCTTACTTAATTTCCTTATGAACGGTATGCTTATTGCAATGGGAGCAGAACTTTTTGAGTTCTAAGCGAGCCGTCGTGTTGCGACGGTTTTTGGTAGTTGTGTACCGGGAAACGCCGTTAGAACGCTTGTTGGAGTTGGTACGGCACTCGGTACACTCTAGGGTGATAATGACACGGACACCTTTAGCCATAATTATTAAAAGGCTTCGACTAAATTAAACGCAATTTCTTATCTTCTCACATTGCGTTGCACTTGGTCAAGCAATTTTCTGACTTTAATATCGAGGGAGTAACCGCGGGGCGTGCCGATAATGATGGTATCACCGATACGATCATGGAAGGTTTGGCGATAGCGTCCGGTATCACCGATGGCTACGATCGCGTCTCCTGCGAGGGGGACTAGCAGAATCAGGATAGACGCGTTACCGGAGGTAATGGCATTAAGGCCAAGAATCGCGATCGCGCTAAAGATGCCGAGTAAGCCTTCTCGTTTACAGAGTTCTTGGAAGCCCGGGGTACGGTTAAATCGGGTATCTACGACACGCATATTTAATGCCCAACGTCCGACACTTTGGCCTTGATTTTTGAACGCGAGGGCTATTCTGAGAGCGAACCAGAATATCAGAAAGAAGATGAATTGAAGTATGGTATTTCCTGAGAAGGGTAGGGTAAGTAACCAAACAATTAATGTATCTATGGTAAAGGCTCCAAAACGCCGTTCCATTGGTACTTTTGGGGGCAGGGGGACAAGTGAACTCATAGTGATGAGACTCTGTGAATAGGGGGGATAATGTAAGATTTAATCTATAATTCTTTATTATAATCCTTGGTAGGGTGAAAGATAAGCTGGTTTTTCGGTGTGGGTAAATACTATTTTTTTTACCGCAGATAAACGCAGATAAACACAGATGAATCAAATATCTGATTTGCCTTGTGGTACAGGCATCTTGCCTGTCACAGGCTAGAAGCCTGTGCCACATTGACATCTTATTATTGAAAAATGCTATATCTCTGTGTTGGGCTATTTATCATTTTTTTCGGTTTAAGAGGTGAAACTGGTGGTACAGGCATCTTGCCTGTCACAGGCTAGAAGCCTGTGCCACATTGACATCTTATTATTGAAAAATGCTATATCTCTGTGTTGGGCTATTTACCATTTTTTGCGGTTTAAGAGGTGAAACTGGTGGTACAGGCTAAGGCCTTTCACAGGCAAGATGCCTGTGCCACATTGACATCTTATTATGGAAAAATGCTATATATTTGTGTTGGGCTATTTACCATTTTTTTCGGTTTAAGAGGTGAAACTTGTGGTACAGGCATCTTGCCTGTCACAGGCTAGAAGCCTGTGCCACATTGACATCTTATTATGGAAAAATGCTATATCTCTGTGTTTGGCTATTTATCATCTTTTTTCTGTTGCCAGATATTGCTTAATTAGAGGTGATAACCAGAAACCTTGAGCATTTTTTTCGACAAAAGAACGCCGTTGTAATGATTGTAATATATTGACTAATTCTAAGTTTAAATTGGGTTGTTGTTCCCTCAATGTTGCCAGTTTTAGTGGTTGATTTTCTCTTGTGGTACAGGCATCTTGCCTGTGGAGAATTGACAATATTTGTTTTTCTGTATCAGATACGCGATCGTACTGTTGTCGTAAAATATCTTTGACATCTTCGGGTAATAAGAGGGTATCATTTTGTAATAAATCGGTGAGGCTTACTTCTAATTCGGTAATGAGAGTCGCGATACTTTTTAACCAGAATGGGTTGACTCGATGATCGCGCTTTGTGGGATTAAGGAGGTTAATGAGTGTATCGGAATCGTCTCCGATGTCTAAGCCTTGTTGTCGGAGAAACGCGATCGCGCTTTGGGAGTCTAAACCTTTAAGAGAGAGGTTATGTATGGGGGTATTTGGGTGGGGAACTTGGGCTACTTCACGGGGGATTTCCCAACCAATTAGGAGTAAGCAACTTTGATGGGATAAGTCTTTGATTTGTTTGAAAAATGTGCGATAATCTTGATAGGCTGGTTGATATTGACCTGCTAGTTGTCCATGAGAAAAGAGGGAATGAATGTTATCTAAAATGATTAAGCACTGATGTTTTTGTAAGTGTTTGATTAGTTGTGATTGTTGGTTATTCTGAGGGGATAAGTCGATTTTATTTGGGTGTCAAAAGAAAGTGATTAAGTCGGTTTGGAGTTGAGGGAGAGTTGGGGGTGTTTCGAGGTTACGCCAAATTACATAGTCAAATTCATGTTTGATTTGTTGGACGAGTTGAGTCGCGATCGTGGTTTTGCCGATTCCGCTCATGCCCGCGATCGTTACTAGGTGGGAGTTTTCTTGTAAAATCCATGTTTTGAGGGTTTCGAGAGAAGGAGCGCGATCGAGGAAATCACCTAACATCGGCATCTCACTTAAATCGTGATGTAGAGTTTCAGGTTGTTTTGTGTTAGATGTTTCTTGATTTGATGGGTGTGAGTTTGGTATATTTGGTAAGTTTCTAGCCTCTCCACAGATGTTAAAACTACCAATCGCTACAACGTCTTTTTCAAAACTACCGACGGCTCCAACCTCTTTTTCAAAATTCGATACATTTGAATATATAAACCTTCCCATCGTAGACTGTAAATTGCATTTGCTGACATCTTGACCTAACTCTTCTGAGAGTATTTGCCATAGTTCTGCTCCGGCTTTTCTGACATTACTTTCTGAACAGTCAAACTTTTTGGCTATTTCTTTGTATGTCTCATGTTGTAGAGTGCCTTTGAGTACCGCTTCCTGTAAGTCGTCGAGGTGTTGGCCGGTTTTCTCGAAGACTATCTTATCAGCCAAATGTAACATTTCTTTAAGATTCATCGGGTCAGGGAGATGGGAGCGTTTTGTGTATTATAGCTCACAGTTAGGAACAGTTTAATACATTTTTCTACATTTTTGCACAAAAGGAGATGAAATTGCTCCGATGAGGGGGCAGACAGGGGGACAAAGTTGAACATTTTGGGGCTAGACAAAGGTATTTACCATAAGTAATCATAGAAAATTAAATCTCCCATCTAAATCTAAATGAGATCGTCTAACGGGCTTTCGCAGACTTTACTACTCAAGATTTAGGGTGTTATCCAGTTTAATACATTATTTTTCTTAGGAGGGACTATGAACCGTGATGACAAATCTTCAATTTCCACTGTTGGTGATTGTGGTTGGTGGAAACGTGATTCATTGAATCAAGACTATGTGAATGCTGCCACACAGGAACAGTGCCAATCTTCTTGTTCGTCAGGTAACGGAGGATGTACTGGTAAGATTGATCTTCGGAAAATCCGTAGAGTGATTCGCTAGATTGAGCAGAATTTTAGGAACATTGTGGTGAGGAAGGATATGAAAGTTGACACAACATGGATTCCACGTTTAACTCCAGCACCAGATCCGAAAAAGACTCTAGCCGATCAGAGTTTAGTTCTACGTTGGTTTAACTTTCCCCCTTACCATGATGAGCCTAAAATATGGCATCTTTCTGCTACTCTCAAAGCTGCGGATGTAAAAATGGAAATTAGTCCAGAAGAGGGCGATACAGCTGAAGTTGCTGGTGGTTCCTCACTTCAGCTTGATAGAGCATTGGCTAAATTGGCGGGTGAGTCTGTTGAACGATATGCTACAACTCGGAACTTAAGTGTTGAATGTGGGGAGTTAAATTCTTGGAATAATTTAAAAGTTTCTGGACTAAAAGCTCTCGATCCGGTAGAACTCCCAATTGGCGATGAATCTCAGCGAAAATATCGACGCGATCAGAAAGTAGCATGGTTACAAGGAATTGACTTACGGTCATGGGAAACTACTTATATTCCAGCACAATTAATATTTGTTCCTCATGTCTTTCTTGAAAATGAGGCAGTTTGGAGATCTCCTATATCCACGGGAGCCGCTGCACATTCATCCCTGGAAGGAGCCTTATATGCCGGACTTTGCGAAGTAATTGAACGAGATGCTTTTCAAGTTGCTTGGCTTCGGCAGTTAAAGTTAACTCATCTTAAAATTCCGACAGGGGATACACAGGTTCACCAAATGCTGATGAAATTGCTCGCACTTAGCAAACGCTATCACTTGCGATGCGAGCTATATCAAATTCCTTGCTCATTACCACTAACTGTATGTATGGCGATTATTTGGGATGATACCGGAATTGGACCACCCTGTGCAGTTGCGGCAAAGTGTTCGCCATCTTTAGTAACTGCTTGTCTTGGAGCAGTAGAAGAGGCGTATCAAATGCGCTCTTGGTTGCGTCGATTACTTGATACATCTGGAGCATCTCTTAAATCAAAATCACTCAATACTCTTAGAGATCGTGCTAGACATTGGCTGACAACTGAAGCCGCGCAAGTTCTTGCTAATTGGACTCAAAAAGCAAACCAGGATTCCTCGACTGTTGGAGTCGAAAGATTACTTACACTTTCAAAACTAATCGATGCCGTAACTCAGGATGGAGGAAGTCCTTATGCGGTTGATTTAACGCCTAGACTGCCAACCAGCATACAAGAACTTGGCTGGTACAGCATAAAGATAGTAGTTCCTCAATATCAGCCTTTAAATCTGACAGAAGAAATGGAGGATTTCGCATTGGAGAGACTAGACAATGCTGAAACTCGCTTAGGTGTTGAAGCCTTAATTTCAGTAGGGCAACGTCATCAATACCCTCATCCGTTCTTGTAATTCCATGATATAGAAGATATGAACTTTAAAAAAATTTTAGATTCTGAGAATATATCTCAAGACGATCTACTAGGAGAAAGTATTACTGTTGCACGCATATTTGAGGAAGCCACACGAATTGAAAGCATATCTGCATCTAGTGAACAGATGCTTTCAATTCCAGAAGCTTGGACAGCGATCAATCGAAAGATTTATCATCGTCTGCCAAAAGTAGCACTCAACAGTAGCAAAATCATTCAGCCTTCATCAAGGAGCTTGCGTGAAATTTTATTGCAGCGAAATTCTTGTCGGAGATTCAGTTTACAAGCAATCTGTATTGACGACATAGCATCAATTCTCAATACTGTAGCACGAACCAATGGTGAAAATGAAAACTTACAACGGCGTGTATATCCCTCTGCTGGTATGAGATGGCCTATTGAGTGGTACATAGCTGCAATTAATGTATCTGGCTTAGAGCTTGGTATTTATCATTATAATTCTTTCAATCACTCACTTGAGGTTTTATGTCTTGAAAATCCCTGGCACTCGCTTAAAGATGCGTTTCAGATGCAAGATATTAGCTGTCCTGCCGCTGTAATTATTCTCACTTCTATTTTTCCTAGAAGTTGGGTAAAATATGGTGCTCGTGGTAGCCGGTTTTCTCACATGGAAGCAGGTGCCGCCGGAATGTCTTTTGATCTGGCAGCAACAGAAGTAGAACTGGGGGTTGTTTGGCTTGGTGGGTTTATAGATCATATTGTTGCTGATATTCTTGACTTAAACTGGGAGATGGAACTCGAAGCACCAACGCTATGTTTGGCAGTTGGGCATCCTTCTTAGATTGATTCAGTTGCTCAAAGAAAATACATAATTACAATATTAGAAAGCATCTACCCAAACTCAACAAAAATCGCACCATTCAAACTTGCATAGCGAGACAAGAAACCGGGTTTCTCCGATCACTTTTGTATTTGAACCAAGACTTGATTCAGAAACCCGGTTTCTAACTCTCACGAGAAAAGCCTAGCAAAGAAAAAGCGATCGCGTTTCGCCTTGACAAAACTTGATTCCAAATACTTAGAGAAAATAGGGAAACCCCTGCTAGGATAGAACTAAAGAATCCGACTTAAATTATGAAGTACCCAATACATACAGTTTCCAAACCAGTCTCAGGCAGCGAAGTTCAGAAACTAGCCCATGCCTTTAAAAGTGGTGGTTATATTGCCAATGAAGCTGCTTTAGCTTTAGCTGAACGTATTGTTGCTAGTCGTCGTCAGAAGTCTGCTAATGCCCCCCAAAAGTAAGTTTGCTGGAGTTGATTTCTCCGAGCTACCCTATCGCACTATGTATCTCGATCTCAAGCCATTGATCGATCTGTTGAGTATCCCATAATGTGACTTTGGTAAAACGCGATCGTCCTTAAGAAACCGGGTTTCTCAGATAACTCAGTATCGCCACCGAGATTTTGTTCAGAAACCCGGTTTCTCACCCCCACACGATCGCGCCTCAACCCATCACCCCGCCTGAACCAATTACCAAGGATATCCGGGTTGGCCATGAGCACGATCGCGTGTCATCAAAACCAAGCCCCAAAAGCCTACAGCCAGGGCAGCACTCACCTCACCTCATCCAAGTCCCTTATGACTGTAATTTATAGTAGAATAAGAGAAGATAATCTCACCAAGATGGGAAGAAATTATGACTATTGATATAGAGATTTTTCAAACAGTCCTCCAGATGCCAGAATCTCTCAAACAAGAGATATTGCATTATGCCAAATATCTACTTGAGAAACACCCCAAAAGTGAATCATCTCAAGAAAAGCAGGAAGAATCTCATGGTTATGGTAGTTGGAGCGGTCAAATATTTATGTCTGATGATTTCGATCAACCCCTCGAAGATTTAAAGGAATATATGTAACATGAAATTCCTTTTAGATACTCATGCTTTTCTTTGGTATTTACTGGGCGATCCCAATCTAGGTAGTAAAGCCAAAGACGCGATCGATACTAAAACAGATTTGTATTTTAGTATTGCCAGCCTTTGGGAAATGTCCATTAAAATCAATGTCGGTAAGCTTCAACTGAATCGACCCTTTGAAGACTTGCCCAAGGAATTACAATACCTTAACGTTCAGATTCTACCAATTACATTTGAAGACACTGCGTTTTATGCAGGTCTTCCTCTACATCATCGAGATCCTTTTGATCGTATTTTGGTAGCACAGGCACTCAATAATTCCCTTGTTTTAATTAGTCGTGATCCGGCTTTTGATGCTTATCCCATTCAGCGGTTATGGTCATAATGAAGGTGAAAATCTTTATAATCGCCGCCTCTTATCGGTTGGGTTCACATCAAGAAACCCAACCTCTTTTTCTACTCACAAATTTCTCCCTTTCTCCCATGTCAATGTGATAATGGTACGGAGAGTGTCCCCTCATCAAAACCAAGCCCCAAAAGCCTCAACCAATTACCAAGGATATCCGGGTTGGCCATGAGCGCGATACGGTCATCAAAACCAAGCACCTCATCAAAACCCAGCGCCTCATCAAAAGAAAGCGTGCCCCTATCTAATTTACAGCCAACAAACCAGACATATTCAGCACTTTTTCCGACCAAACTTTGGCTTCTTCCGCCATTCTCATTCGTTGTTCTACATCTTCCCAAATCATGCCCCAACAATACTGCCAGCAAGCTAACTGAACTTGTAACTCAACTAAAGACGCGGCTATTTCTACCTCTGCATCTTTAGCCGTCCACTCAATAAATATCTTACTTTCTTGCAGCAGACTTTCCACCACTTCACGATTAGATGAATTTTGACAGCGAGATTTAATCCGAGCTAAATTTGAGGCTAAATTTCCCAAACGGATAGGTAGTTCATCTCGTAAATAGCGTTCCTTTAAACCATTCCAATCTCTCATAATCCTCCTAATAACTGTTGAACGATTTGAGCAACCCGTTGTCGAATAACCGGATCTTGAATTTCCATCGAACGGTTGTTTTGACGCGGACGGATATTTATTAGAGATTCATAACCTACTTCTTGTGTAAGTGGATACCAATCCGCTCCCCAGATATCTAGCTGCTTGCTCCCATTTTCCAACAATACAGCTTCGCAATCCGCGTGAAGTTCTCCACCACCTGTCAGAATGCCCCGTTCGATATCCACTGCCAGTTTAATATAACTGCCAAGGGTTTCTAACATTTCTTCAATTTGCTCTTTAGTCCCAGGCTCTTTAATCAGATAAATCATTCCTGCATAAGCTAAAGATTCAATATGATTGTTTAATATTACACAAGTTATCTAGCCTGTCAATACTTTGTCCTCTAGGTCGATATCACACGATACGGTCATCAAAATCAGCTCCTCATCAAAACCGATACGGCCTGAACCCATCACCCCCCCTGAACCAATTACCAAGGATATCCGGGTTGGCAAAAGAGCGCGATACGGCCTGAACCCATCACCCCCCCTGAACCAATTACCAAGGATATCCGGGTTGGCCATGAGCGCGATACGGCCTGAACCCATCACGCCCCTGAACCAATTACCAAGGATATCCGGGTTGGCAAAAGAGCGCGATCGCGTACCGAAATATAGAATATCCCATCATCTTGCTTATATAGTGTTGACCTTTCAGAGGTAAAACTTGTGGCACAGGCATCTTGCCTGTGACGGGCTAAGGCCCGTACCAC
>JBEDKD010000481.1:0-7424 GCA_041172365.1 Cyanobacteriota bacterium
CCCATAATCTCTATTCTGAACCGTTTTGGGGCGGGTTTTTATGATTTGTCGGCGGTTGTCAAAGATATTGGTGAACCCGCCCCTACCATGTAATTTGTTTTTTTTTGAAACCGCTCCTTAACGCTCCTAAACGCTGATGAGGATAAACACAGATATTTAAAAAGGATGGCTGAAACTCTGTTTTTTTGCCTAATCTGCCTTAGTTATTTCCTATTAACTCTCTTCTCTTTTCTTTGTGCCCTCTGTGCCTTTGTGGTTCATTATTATATCTTTCCTTGAAAGATAGTCCTAGTTTAGTCAATTATATGCCAGAAATCTTCAAAGAGTTAACAGAAACCCGGTTTCGCCAGGGATGGAAAACCGGGTTTGTCATATCACGCGGTTTCCGACTGTTTACGCCACGCGGGATGCCATAATAATTCCGCGGTTGAGCGTTTCTCTACCATCTCTTTTGTAATCGTACAAAGAGCAACATCTTTACGAGATGGTAACTCATACATTACATCTAACATTAACTCCTCTAAAATACTCCGCAACGCACGCGCTCCCGTTTTGCGGCGGAAGGCTTCTTGCGCGATCGCGCGCAAAGCATCCCCTTGAAATTCCAACTCGACATTATCCATTTTCAACAATTTTTGATACTGTTTCACCAGAGCATTTTTCGGTTCGGTTAAAATTTCCATAAGTGTACCTTCATCCAAAGGTTCCACCATAGTCACCACGGGAATACGTCCGACAAACTCAGGAATTAAGCCAAATTTCACTAAATCATCAGGTTGCACTTGTTTCAACAAATCCAAGGCGCGTTTCTCCTTAGAAATGATCCCAGTTCCCCCAGTTTCATCTTCTCCGGGTTGAATAAAACCTAAAGATTTCTTACCTAAACGCTGATCTAAAATCTTCTCCAACCCCACAAAAGCACCACCACAAATAAATAGGATTTTGCTGGTATCAAGCTGAATAAAATCTTGATAAGGATGTTTACGGCCTCCCTGGGGTGGCACATTAACAATCGTTCCTTCTAACATTTTTAGTAAGGCTTGTTGTACCCCTTCTCCAGATACATCACGGGTAATGGAAGTATTTTCACTTTTGCGAGCAATTTTATCAATTTCATCAATATAAATAATCCCTCGTTGGGCTGATTCAATATCAAAATCCGCGACTTGCAACAAACGCAGTAAGATATTTTCCACATCATCCCCGACATAACCCGCTTCTGTAAGCGTTGTCGCGTCCGCGACAGCAAAGGGAACATCTAACATTTTTGCTAAAGACTGAGCTAAAAGGGTTTTACCACAACCCGTCGGCCCAATTAATAAAATATTCGCTTTTTGAATTTCAATGCCATCATCAGGGTTAGACTTACTGGTGGTTTTCACATCACAAGCCAGACGTTTATAGTGATTATAAACCGCGACGGATAACACCTTTTTCGCGCCCTGCTGACCAATTACATGATCATCTAAATGTTGTTTAATCTCCATTGGTTTGAGGATTTTTGTCCCAGGAGTCTTCGTCGTCTTGGTGGTTTTGCGTGACGATCGTTTTGTCCCTTTATCGGGTTCTCCGATATCAGAAGGAACTGAGGGAGGGATTTTAGTAGAGTCCAAAAACTCCTCTTCTAAAATCTCATTACATAATTCGACGCACTCATCACAGATATAAACACCGGGCCCAGCAATTAACTTACGCACATACTCCTGTGACTTACCGCAAAAGGAGCATCTGAGATGGGAATCATACTTGGACATTTATCAGCCTCTTTTTTTTAACAATGATGATGGAGCCTTCAGGCCAACCCTGACGAGTTCTTCTACAAGTTTATAACCCTAGACGAACATCTGACAGATTTTGTACCGAAGGGGTTAATCAGCGATGGACTTATTCTCCATATCGGCCTTGAGGTGAACGGTAAAAGTGGAACCAACACCCTCTTGACTTTCAACGCGAATGTCCCCCCCCATCATCTGACAGAAGCGCCGACTAATGGCTAATCCTAACCCGGTTCCGCCATATTTGCGTGTGGTGGAGTTATCCCCTTGGATAAAGGCTTCAAATAAACGATCCTGTTGTTCGGGTGAGATCCCGATCCCTGTATCGGAAACGTAGAGAGATACCCAGTCGTTATTGTTCACCCGATCGCGTGTCACCCTTAGCTGTACGATACCTTCTTCGGTAAATTTGAGGGCATTGGAAATCAAATTAAAGAGAATTTGTCGGACTTTGGTTAAGTCCGCATAGATGGAGCCAATATCCTTGGGACAAAGAACTTCCAACCGATTACGATTTTTTTCCACCAGGGGACGCACTGTTGTCACCACGTCATCAATTAACCCTGGCAGATCAAATGTCTCTAAATATAAATCCATTCTCCCCGCTTCGATCTTGGATAAATCCAAAATATCATTAATTAAGGATAAGAGATGTTGACCCGCACTCAGGATTTTATTAATATCGGGAACCATGCTTTGCCATCCTTCTTCGACGGCTTCTTCCACCAGAATTTCACTATAACCAATAATCGCGTTTAAGGGGGTCCGTAATTCGTGACTCATATTGGCTAAAAATGCACTTTTTGCCCGCGATGCCGCTTCTGCTTTATGAACCGCGTCGGTAAGTGCATTTTCTACTTGTTTACGTTGGGCTATTTCCAAACGTAGGAGTCTATTGGCGCCTTTGAGAAGAGCGGTCCGTTGTTCCACAATGATTTCTAATTCCTGTTTCGCTTTTGTTACGGCATCTTGCGCTCGTTGACGTTCATAACCCGCGATCGCCAAGGCCACTAAATTGGCTAAAGAATTAACAAATGTTCGTTCTTCCAATTGCCAATGACGAGTCGAGCCGATATGTTCATGGCAAATAATCCCCACGATTTGCCCCCCTAAACGAATCGCGACATTTAAGGTTGATGTGGGTTCGGCATTAACTACTGTTTCTAAAGGGGTAAATTCGTTAATATTACTATCTTCTTGGTCCGTAATAGATGGAAAAAACTGCATTTTTTCCTTCGTGTGCAGGATTCCCATATCAAAGAGTGAGCCCCGAAAATCTGGGTGAAAATGATCCACCCTTTCCCTATGCCGCTGACTGCTCTTTTCATAAATGTCGAGACAAATTAATTTTTTATGATGGGGTAATTTAGATTTGATACTTTTAATTAATTCCTCTTGTCGTTTGGCGGCTAACTCTTGATGGAAAATCTCTAAGGTTATTGTCTCATTCGCCGCTAAAGTTGACACAGCAGACGGAGTAGGAATCGGTCTCGCCGAAAAGCGAAAATCATTATATAACCATACACTGACTCTTTCTACTTCTAATGTATCGGCGGCCACTTCTGTGATTTTGCGAATTGACGCGTTAAGATCCCCACAATTTAGAGTTTTTTCTCTACCCATATCTAACAACGCTAAACTTTGTTTACGCAGTCGTTGTTCTCGAATATTAAATTGATTTTCTGGTAAAATTACTTGGGTAATATCACGAAATATATGTAATAACGCGCCTTCGCCTTGAAATGTCAAAAATTTCACTGATACCATCACCCAAAAGGGAATACCATCGGCACTTTTTCCTTGCATTTCATAATTTTGAACTACCCCATCTTTTGTCAGAATATCTAGTAAGGTTTGTCTCTCCGCGGGATCGCGGTAAAAGTCTAGTGTCTCCCGGTTAATTAATTCTGCCGATGGTATCCCTAACATCGCACTAAACGCCTCATTTCCATAGAGTACGCGATCGCTCTTGATGTGACTTATCATTATCGGAATTGATGTTCTGTCCCCAAAGGCAAATACTTGTTCTTCTTTAACTACAACCGTTGACTCGATCTCCTCCCAGAGTAGAGATTCTATTGCTTCTTTTTTTTCCTCTGTTTGTTCGAGTAAAAGTTTGAGTGTCACGTTTTCTTGGCTTACTTTTTCTAACTCTTCTTGGAGACGTTTTACCTCTAATAATAGTTGCTCTTTTGATGATTCTTTTTCCCTCATACCACTAATTACTCCTTTCTCATTTTACAATTTTAGTAACATTTTTTCACCGAAATCGCCTCCGAGCGCGATCGCGCCACCTCTTGTGAGACTAATTTTTGTTTTTTCGAGAATTTTGTATCATTTCTACCATATTCTTATCCACATTCCTTTAATAATTGAAAAAAAATTTACAACGAGGGGACCTCTGTCCCTAGGGACAAGTTTAACAAATTTATGGCATTTTTTCCTCTAAGTTGGAGATAAAATTCTCCTGTCTGTGTTTCTCTTAACAGGGGTTTTCTCTGTGCCATCAATGATCTAATTATTGACAAATCTCATTTTATGTGATAATTGTTGACGGAATCGGTGGGTATTTCTCAAATATCCTCTAGGGATAAAACCTGAAAAAAACCGATTTTTTCCATCCCCAATACCATCTCAAATCCCCAATATTAAGAGGTATGATCTATGGCAATTTCTCCTATTACTGCAAAACTTTTAGCCGCGAAAAAAGCTAAAGGTATTAGTTTTGCCGACTTAGAAACTATTTTAGGTCGAGATGAGGTATGGATCGCGGCTCTTTTTTATCATCAAGCAACAGCTTCACAGGAAGAAGTTGATAAAATTGCTTCAGTTTTAGGCTTAGATCCGGGGGAACTTTCTCCTTTAACGGAATCCTCTTTAAAGGGATCTTTAGAGAGTATTGTTCCCGTAGATCCCCTCATTTATCGCTTCTATGAAATTATGCAGGTTTATGGAATGCCTCTCAAAGAAATTATCCATGAAAAGTTTGGCGATGGTATTATGAGTGCCATTGATTTTACGATGGATGTGGAAAAGGAAGAAGATCCCAAGGGCGATCGCGTGAAAATCATCATGTCTGGCAAGTTTTTACCCTATAAAAAGTGGTAAATACACCCTTTGACTATTATACAGGGAAATAAAACGAACCACAAAGGCACAGAGTACACAAAGAAAAGAGGGGAATTTTCCATCTCTTAAGGGTTAAGGAATGAAGAGACGTGACAGAGCCAGTCGCCCAGAGTGGAATTTCTCTCTCTTTTCTATGTGCTCCGATGCCCTTGTGGTTATGCTCCTCAAGGATCGCAGCGAATTTCAATGATAAAACCATCGGGATCATAAAAATAAATACCTCGTCCAGTAAGTCGAGTTACCGGCCCAGACGCGATCGGAATTTCATGAGATTTTAACACTTCAACAGCATGATCAAATAATTTAGGCTCAATATCAAAGGCTAAATGATTGGCACGGGTAAATTGTTTCTCAGGATCGGGATCTGGGGGGTGTAATTCCGGTTCTCCAAATAAGTCAATAACTGTCCCATCGGCTGTAATAAAATTGGCAACTTTACCCTGTTTTACTAATTCTTTTAAAGTCGCGGGAATTTCATCATCTTTTAATTGATGTAATCCCAATATCTTACCATAAAAATGACAAGATTCTTCCATGTTTTTGACATTCAACGCGATATGATGGATGCGCCGTAATTCTCCTGGCATTAATGTCTGTTTTTCTGTCATATTTGTATTTGAGATAAATGTTGAAAAGAAACCGGGTGTCTCGCGAGAATCTTTATATATAGTGTTGACTTTTCAGAAGTAAAACTTGTGGCACAGGCATCTTGCCTGTGACGGGCTCAGAGCCCAGCATTTACATCTCATTTAAAAATGCTATAGACTCGAATAAGGTGAAAAGAAACCGGGTTTCTCGCGAGAATGTTTAGAGAAACTGAAACCGGGTTTCTTGGAGACTAGGTTGGGTTTTGCTCCACGCGCACGCGAGGAGGATCTCAACCCAACCTACAAAAAAATGCGGGTTATTTATCTTTCGGAAAAGAATTCATCCCATTAAATAACATAAACAGTCCCCCACCGATAATCAAAAGCGCGATACCACCTGTAATAATATCTAAAGTCCCTGTATTTTCCATAATTCCTCACTGTGAGATGTGCAATAAGAGAATAAACCGAGTTTTTCAATTTCTCTCTATTTAATCACATCTATAGCAAGTCTAAATCATTCATAAAGATTTGTAGGGTAGCGCTCTCGTGCCTACCCCTCATCAATCGGGGCAACCACGGGGGGATTGCCCCTACAAAAATATTACGATTGAAATAGGATTGCTATAGTCAAAATTAACTCGGTTTTTCTCGAAAGCCCAAATATTATTACTTCGCTAAGGCTTGTTCGATCGCGGTAATTAATTCCGGGGATTCTGGTGAAATTGCACTGCGAAAACGGGCGATGACTTCCCCTTGTTTATCCACCAAAAACTTCTCAAAGTTCCAAGAAACATCCCCTCTCGGCTCCACAGAAGAGGTGAGAAATTTATAAAGGGGATGTTGTTGATAACCCTTAGCATGAACCTTATCAAACAGTTCAAAAGTTACGCCATAATTGCGAGAACAAAATTTTTTTATTTCCTCATTAGTCCCGGGTTCCTGTTGGCCATAGTCATTACAAGGAAACCCTAAAACACGCAGTCCTAATTTGTGATATTTGAGATTTAATTGTTCTAAACCCTTATATTGGGGAGTATAGCCACAATAGGAGGCGAGATTAACAATTAAAAGGACATTTCCCTCATACTCACTCAGTTTTTTTTCTGCACCATTTATGGTATTTACGGTGATATCAAAGATCGTTGTGTTCATGGTTTACCTATTTTCTTGGTATTTTTGAGCTAGTTTAGCATGACAGAGGATAAGTTATCTCTATTTGCTAAACTCGGCAAATTTCGCCCCGATCGCGTTTATTCGTTGACGGTTGAGCCCCAAATCCGACTCTCCTAAACGGGAAGCCGATCGCGTTTGAATTACTTGAGCTTGCTCATCAATTAAAAATTCGACATCATCGACAAACCCCATTAAAACTGTGCTAAATTCAGCATAGAGATAATTAGGTGTTTCCGTGATAATTTTGCTTCTATCAAAAGAAAGAATTATTTTTTTTAGATCCGTCATCGCGTATTCTGCACTAGATTTATAGGGCAAAGGTGCAATAAAATGTTCCCCATCTTTACTGAAACTACTAACACAATTAGGACTAGGAGGACAAGGGGCTAATTTGCCATCGTGAATGCCAATATTAGTCGGACGAATCCCCGCAAAAATAGTCGGAACATTCGGAAACACAAACCTCCCTCCTATCCATAATAAGGTAATCAGTAGGAGCGCGATCGTTGTCACCATAAATTTATTAACCGGAGCCGATTTGTTTTCCGTAGTTTGCATAATTTTCACTCATCCCAAACCAAAACGATTAGATTAGATGATATAATCATATCACCTCAGTTCCTAATTATAGCAGAAGGAAGAAGGAAGAAGGAAGAAGGAAGAAGGAAGAAGGAAGAAGGAAGAAGGAAGAGGGTTAACAATTGATAATTGACAATTAACAATTAATAATTATCAACTGTCAATTGTTAATTATTAA
>JBEDKD010000482.1:0-24380 GCA_041172365.1 Cyanobacteriota bacterium
TGCTAATCGCCCGGACAATTACTTAATCTAACATACTCTCACCAATAATGCAATACCCCAAACCAAATTTTTTTCGTGACTAGGGACTGGGGACAACAAAAATTTCACCAATCCCCTATCACCAATCCCCTATCACCAATCACCAATCACCAATCCCCTATCACCAATCCCCTATCACCAATCCCCTATCACCAATCACCAATCCCCTATCACCAATCACCAATCCCCAAATTATTGAGGTTTCTCAAAGTCAGAGGGGGGACGGAAGTCTTCTGCGGGAACACCCTCTAAGGCTTGACTCATAAAATCACGCCAGATGGGCGCGACTTTGGTTCCCCCTGTGGCACCATAACTTAAAGGTGCGTAATTATCCTGACCTACCCATACCGCGGTCGCTAATTGGGGTACATACCCCACAAACCATATATCTCGTTCCGAAGAAGTTGTCCCCGTTTTACCCGCGGCGGGACGTCCAATTTGTGCCGCGGTCGCGGTTCCTTGACTGATAACTCCTTTGAGGGCGCTATTGAGAGATGCCGCCGCCCAAGCATCTAATACTAATTTCGGTTTCGGCGTATTATCTAATAATACATTGCCACTACTGTCTGTTACTTGCACAATAAAAGTCGTATCTGACTGCCAACCACTATTAGCAAAAGTAGCAAAAGCACCCGCCATTTCCATCGGTGTCAGATCCACCGCGCCTAATGGTAAAGAAATTACGGGTTCCATAGGACTTTTAATGCCTAAAATGCGACAAATTTCAATAACTTTATTAAGTCCGATTTCTTGACCTAATTTCACCGCGGGAATATTTAAAGAGACTTCCAAAGCACGACGAATACTCACAGCCCCGGAGAAACCACCACCATAGTTTTGTGGGGAATAATAACCATCCCCATCTCGATAACTAACGGGACTATCACTAACAACAGAATCGGGTGTATATTTGCCAGAGGCAAACGCGGCATAATAAACAAAAGGTTTGAAAGATGAACCCGGTTGCCGTCTGGCTTGAATGGCGCGGTTATATTGACTCTTTTTATAATCAACACCGCCTACCATTGCTTTAACAAAATGGGTACGGGGATCAACCGCGACTAAGGATATTTGCCCTTCATCGGGATCGCGATAAATTCCCCAATCGGAAAGGCGATCGTGCCATTTTTTAGCAGTTTCTTCGGCAATACGTTGTAGTCTTGTATCAATAGTTGTTTGTACTCGCATTCCTCCTTTTAGTACCGCGTCACGTCCAAATCTTTTGGTTAATTCTTGGATAACTGCCTCAGTAACATAGGGGATTTTACTACCCCCAAAAGAAGTAATTTGACCGTATTTAATAGGGGTTTTTAAAGCTGTTTCAACATCTTTTTCCGTAATCCATTTCAGGTCTTGCATACGCTTTAAGACTATTTCCTGCCGTTCTTTTGCCAATTTGCGATTAGCAAAGGGACTATATTCTTCCGGGGCAGAAATTAATCCGGCCATCATCGCGGATTCGGCTAAATTCAACTGGGAGGAAGATTTATTAAAATAACTTTGAGCCGCGGTTTCTACACCATATAAATTATGTCCCCAATAAACTTGATTAAGATAGAGTTCTAATATTTGATCTTTGGTAAGAATTTGCTCTAAACGAATAGCCATGACAGATTCGGCAACTTTCCGACTCATGGCACGTTTGGGAGAAAGAAAGAGGTTTTTTACTAACTGCATTGTCAGGGTTGAACCCCCTTCTACAGTGGCTTTCGCTTCTAGGTTGGCGCGAAAGGCCCGTACAATACCACTGGGGTTAAGGCCATTATGGGTATAAAAATTACTATCTTCGATCGCGATCACGGCTCTTTTCAGATCGGGAGAAATTTTATTAAGGGGAACGACATCACGGTTAGCTTCATCGTGAATACTCGCGAGGGGAGCACCATTAATATCGTAAATATGGGTAGTTTCTGTAGGCGCGTAAGTGTTAAGAACCCTGACATCAGGGAGGTTACGGAAGCTAATCGCCAAGCCAACGAGTCCCCCCGCGATGACTGAGCTAGTTAGCATGGTGACAGCGAGAATAGTGCCTGCTGTCACTTTAGAGACAGACTGTACGAACTCAAAAACCGATGCCGAATTTTCCTTTGTGTCGGGGTTTTTGCGAATGGCATTAGTTGACACGCGATTTTACTTCCTCAATAATTATAGTTTTACGAATCTTTGGGATTATATTAACTTGATGGTGGTGTGTTTTAGATTCTTGATTCAGTGTAACTAATTTCACTCCGCCTTGACCAAGTATGCTTTTTGATTAATCCCTATAGTATGACCGATCATCTTTCTTGGCTATATCGTGGTGTTAGTGAGATTTTCCCTGATCAACCCGATTCAGTGAATCCTGATGAAAATTTGGTGCAACGGTTGGCGCAAACTACGCGCCCATTGCGAGTAAAGTTAGGAATTGATCCCACGGGGACAGATATCCATTTAGGTCATAGTATCCCTGTACGGAAGTTACGATCTTTTCAGGATGCTGGCCATATCGCGGTCTTAATCATTGGTGATTTTACCGCACGCATTGGCGATCCGACTGGTAAATCTGAGGTACGTCGACAGTTAACCCCGGAGGATGTTGCCCATAATGCCCAGACTTATTTAGATCAGGTGCGTCCTATTCTTGATTTTGACACACCAGGCCGTCTGGAAGTTCGTTATAACTCAGAGTGGTTATCGAAGTTGGACTTGTCTCAAATTTTGCAACTATTGGGGACGATGACGGTGGGGCAAATGTTGGCCAAGGAGGGGTTTGATAAGCGTATGGAAAAGGGAGATCCCGTTTATCTCCATGAGTTTCTTTATCCCTTGATGCAAGGGTATGATTCCGTCGCGGTTAACGCGGATATTGAGTTAGGGGGGACGGATCAAAAGTTTAATATCGCGGTGGGGCGGGATCTCCAACGTCATTTTGGCCAAGTGCCTCAGTTTGGTTTGTTGATGCCCATTTTGATTGGCCTCGATGGGGTGGAAAAGATGTCGAAGTCTTTGGATAATTATGTGGGGGTTTCGGAACATCCTTCTTTGATGTATCAGAAGTTGCAACAGGTTCCTGATGATTTGATTGTCCAGTATTTTGAGTTATTAACGAGTTTATCTTTGGATGGTTTGCCGGAAAATCCTCGGCATCGTCAGAAACTTTTGGCACGGGATATTGTGACTCAATATTATGGGGAAGAGGCTGCCTCTGAAGCGGCAAAAACCGCGATTCTTGTTGCCCAAGGTGGGGGTAAGGATGGGGGTTCTGAGATTACGATGCCGGAGTTTTCTTTGGCGGGTGTGGAGTTTCCGGCTAAGTTATTTTATATTTTGAGTGCTTCGGGTTTGTGTAAGAGTAGTAGTGAAGCTCGTAAGCAAATGCAGGGAGGTGGGGTGCGTTTGGAGGGCGATCGCGTTTCTGATCCCAATGTGGTGTTTGAATCCCCGACGGAGTTAGAGGGTAAGGTGTTACAAGTGGGTAAAAATAAGTTTGTACGTTTGGTGTCTTAATTTTTTTGTTAGGGTGAAGCATTGGTTAAATAAGAGGGCGAAGCATTGGGTAAATAATTTTCTCGTTTATAATTATCAATAATCGCCCCAATGCTTCGCCCCTACCCAACACACAAATCCCTGCTCCCTAGTCTCAAATCTCTTATGGCTATTGATAAAATTATTGTTCCTTTGGATGTTTCTTCCGAAAAAGACGCGATCGCGCTTCTTGATACTCTGCCCCAGGTTTCTTTCTGGAAAGTCGGTTTAGAGTTATTTGTCAGTTGTGGACCGAGTATTTTACAGATTTTGAAGGAACGGGAAAAACGCATTTTTCTCGATCTAAAATTCCATGATATCCCTAATACTGTCGCGGGGGCTTGTCGTGCCGCGGCTCGTTATGGCGTTGATTTATTAACCCTACATCCTACTATCGGTACAGAGGCAATGCAAGGCGCGATCGAGGCCGTAAAACAAGGTGCTCAAGAAGGAAATCAACCCACACCTAAATTAATCGCGATTAGCTTATTAACAAGTTTGAATGGCAGACAATTAGCCTTTGAGTTAAAAATCCCCATTGAATTACCAGAATATGCCTTACATAACGCGTTATTAGCAAAAGAATCCGGGTTAGATGGGGCAGTTTGTTCTCCCCATGAGGTTGAACAAATACGTCAAACTTGTGGAGATAATTTTCTCTTGGTTTGTCCGGGTGTGCGTCCAAGTTGGGCAGAAAAAGGTGATCAAAAAAGAACTTTTACTCCCGCGAAAGCCTTAAAATTAGGGGCTGATTTTTTAGTAATTGGTCGTCCCATTACCGCGTCTCCTAATCCCGCGGACGCGTGGGCGAAAATTTGTGATGAAATCGCGTCTATTTAGAGAATTAGTAATATCAAGTCCGGTTAAATTGACCTAATAACCGTAGGGACGGGTTCGCCAATATCTTAACTAGAAGTAAGAAATATAGTAAACCCGCCCCGACTAATTATTTAATAATTAACCAGACCTGATATAATGGGTGTAATGTAATGGATAATGAATAAGGAGGACTGGGTTTATTAGTGGAAATAAGGGAGAGAAAAACCATAAAATAGAGAGGCAAAAAAAGTATGTGTTTTTATTTATTTTTGCTTTCTCTTTTTGCCTTGTTTCCCCACATACTGATAATTATTCCCTTAGTCTTCCTCTCCCCTTCAATCGGACGAAAAAGGTTGTTTCTTGTCCCCAAAATTTAGAATCTTTAATTGATAAATTGTTGGTAGATTTACCCGGTTATGCCAATCGCGTGAGTGCGCGATTCGCGAAGCGATCCCTAGGGGAATCGCGCCCTTTATCTAATAATCCCACAAAAAGTAATGATTCGGTTATTATTGTTGCCGGGAATCCAGAGTTTGAACCTTTACCTTTAAGTGCTTTAAGTGAAAGTGTCACCATTCCAGAGAATAGTCGTCAGGTTTTTATCACAACTTTAGCGAGGGTTTATCAAAACAATCAAGCCCTTGATTATCAAGAATATCATTGGTTATTTTTTCGTCAGGATTCTCAAACTTGGCAATTAATTAAAATGTATTCTTTCCGAAAAAACACTTCCGAAAATCAGCCTACTTATCCTATTGATAGTAGTGATGGATTTATCGCGGAGGCGATTCGTTTGTGGTTGCGAGATTGTCAGACAAAGAGTAATAGGTAATGGGTAAAAAGAGGGTTGACAAGTTATTTATTATGATTTAGAATGGTTGATGTTTTGTATGTCTAAAGTTTTGCCGAAAAATGTGAGCAGTGAAACACAAAGACACAAAGACACAAAGACACAAAGACACAAAGACACAAAGACACAAAGGGGGATTTTTCTATTTCTTTGAGGTGAAGGAATGAAGGGAAGAGAGGAAGCGCCAGCAGGCATTTTTTTATCAGCTTTTTTCCCGGTTTATCAGCAATAAAACACTAAGGCACAAAGACACAAAGGGGGGATTTTCTATTTCTTTGAGGTGAAGGAATGAAGGGAAGCGAGGAAGCTCCAGCGAGGATAAGCACGGGTTTATCGGTATCTTGAAAACATCACCCGAATACAGGTTAATCTGCCCCTAGAGGGTTTGTCACATAGTTTTTTTAAACGTGGTATTAAAGAGCATCTAAAAATATTTATTTGAGAGGGATATATGGTAGGAATTGTTATTGTTTCTCATAGCAAAAATCTGGCTCTAGGATTAAAAGAATTAGCTTCGCAAATGGTTAAGGGGACAGTTAATATTGAAATTGCCGCGGGTATTGATGATCCTGAAAATCCTTTGGGTACTGATCCTATGCAAATTTATCACGCGATTGAAAGGGTTTATAGTGATGATGGAGTGGTGATTTTTATGGATTTAGGGAGTGCGATTTTAAGTGCTGAAATGGCTATTGAATTTCTCTCGGAAGCGCAACAACATCATGTTAAATTATCTGATGCTCCTTTGGTTGAGGGTGTTATTAGTGCTGTTATTCAAGCCTCCGTGGGTGGTACTATTGAACAGGTTTTAAGGGAAGCTAAGGCGACTTTAACTGCCAAAAGTGACGCGATTAAAATGACGATTTTTGGCGATGAGTCAGAAATGATTTATCCTGTTTTTTCTGATGATACTCCACAGGAAATATTAATTAGTATCTCAAATTTGATGGGTTTACACGCTCGCCCCGCGGCGAAATTGGTGGAAATGGCTTGTCAATTTACCAGTGATATTACTGTGCGTAATGTTACTAGCAATAGCATACCTGTTAATGCTAAAAGTATTAGTCAAGTTATGGCTTTGGGGGTGCGTTGTCATCATCAAGTTTCGATCGCGGCTAGGGGGGTTGATGCCACGGAAGCTTTAGACGCGTTACAAACTTTAAGTTTAACAAATTTTGGTGAGTCGGTGCAGCAGAATGTTGTCCAAAATCAACCAGAAAAGCCCATTACTTATCGAGGGGAATTGTCTCATTATTATCAAGGGGTTTCCGTTTCACCCGGAATCGCGATCGCGCCTCTTTATCAATATCAATCAAATCTCATGGAAGTGTTAGAGGAATATACGGAAAATCCTCACCAGGAATGGGAAAAATTACAAAGCGCGATCGAGGAAGGTTTAACTACCGAAAAAGCATTGGAAATCGCGATAAATGCCGCGGAATTAGGCATGAAAAATACTATTCCCTTAATTGCGAAAAAGGGAAGGGCGAGTTATTTGGGCGAGCGCAGTATTAATCATCAAGATCCGGGGGCTACTTCTGTTTATTTGCTCTTATTAACATTAGGGCAAACTTTGAATGTGGCTACTACCATGACTTTAACCACACCTCAATAGAGAAAAATGATATAGCAATTTTAAATGAGATGTAAATGCTGGGCAGAGAGCCCCTCACAGGCAAGATGCCTGTGCCACAAGTTTTACTTCTGAAATGGAAACACTATATTTTGAGTTTTGGTTAGTTGAGAGGTGGATTTTATCTGATATCATGTGATTGGGGAGAAAAACCGCGATCGAATGTAGGGAAACGGCAGTGCCGTTTCCGGGTATAATTTTATTATGAATTTATCTTTTCCATTTGTGCGATAATTTTCATAGTTTCCACGCTGACGGTACAAACACGCGTTAATAATTCAATCACGGTTTCTTTATAATCAGCAAAACGATAGGTATTCAAATTTTGCGCGATCGCGGGATCTTTGAGTTTCTTTTCTTTATATTGCTCCAAAATCCATTCTAACGCGGAGCGGTTGCCTAAGCGATATTCCCAAGCCATTTTAGGAATACCTCCTAAAGTAGTAATATCATCTAAAATTATACTACCTTTGTCTATATCGGCTTTTAATTTTGGTTTGGGTGCGGTGTCTTTTTCGGGTAAATTCACCCGTGTCAAAGGATAGGGGGTGACAGTTTCATAATTAAGGTGTAATTCCATTAGTTGTTTTCCCCACTCTACCCATTGAAAAAAGTTTTGATAAAAGGGAATACGCGGGAATTGCCGTTTTAAATTTCCTTCATATTTTTGCCGATATATCGGGTTATGTAAAACCGCGTAGGTATAGTGAAAAATATCCTCTTTCCTGATAGTTGTATCAGGGTAATAGGTTTGGAATTGGTTTAATCCCCAGTCGGTTATATTATCAATAAGGTTTCCTTCTTTATCATAACGATAGAGGGGGAGACATTGTGTACCACAGGCTGCACCATTTAAGTGTAAGTCTGGGATTTCATTACTAGCCAGACTCATAAAAGGTTTTTGGGAACCAGGATCAGTAAAAGTAATAATTAGATTATCCCTTTTTTCACCTAGGGGAAAAATGTGCTCTTGTTGATAAAATCGGTGAATGATAATTCGAGCATAGTATAGTCTTTTTTTGATATAGGGACGGTATAAGCCAACGGTTAAAGAATGCTGATTATAGGATAGTATAGAACCTTTTTTTAGATGACTTTCTAATTCTGTAGTCCATTTTATTTGTCGATTAACAAAATCATTAGTGCGATTATTAATCATAGTGGAATTATGCCATCTGATTCGATCCTCTTCGTAAATTTCAGAAAAAAACTTAATTTTCTCTGTTAATGCTGTTTCATTAAAATCATAAACCCATTCATCTCTATTCGTAGAAATACCTAAAGAAAATAATTGAAAAATTGCTTGATTTTCTCTGGTATTCGCGAGTTTAGTAGCCTTATCAACTAAAGGAATAAAAGAGTCGAAATCCGTTTCATTCAAATTGAGCCAGTTATGATTAGGATCAGGGGTAATATGTTTAAAAGAAATCTGAGCTAACTTAGTTGATTCCAGAAATCTTAATTTTTCTTCTGCTGTATCTAATGTCGGGATATGGGCATAAAAAATTTGACAGGGGGTTTTTATTCTTTCTTCTCTCTTAATCATAAAACTGATCGCGATACCCACTTTTACATTAAAGACATTTCCGGTTTTATCGCCGGACCAAATATCACCCCCTAAATCAATAATATAAATTTCGCTAAACTCCTGAGAAACTATCTTTCTAAAACCATCAAAGGTTTTCCCATTGATAAAAGATGAGTTGGTAACAAACGCGATCGCGCCATTTTTATTTAACCGATTAGTTGCCCATCGAAAGAATCGAGAATACATATCATAAAGTTTAGTTTTTCGCGCTTTACTTGCCTTAATATAAGTATCTTTAATCACTTTATCAATGGCGGGATATTTACGATTTTTGTTATTATCATTTTCATTAGCCTGATTAGCCCGATAGGGCGGATTGCCAATCACCACGGATATTTTGCGCTCATTTTGCCGCATAATTCTCTCCGTATTCTCCACCGTCAAGGAAAATAAATCATATTGTTTATCCTCAAAAGATGTATTATCTAAGGTATCCACAAAACAAATATTAGCAAACTCAACATATTCCCCCATTTTTTGCTTATAGGTAAATTCAATATTTAGGTTAGCAATGTAATAAGGCAAAATAGCCACCTCATTACAATGAATTTCATTCTGATACTTATACTGTAATTTATCCTTGGGTAAATACTCTATTAACTCAGTGATAAAAGTCCCCGTACCCGTCGCGGGATCTAAAATTTCCACATCGGTATCTGCTAATAACTTACCAAAATGCTTATAGACCAAATAATCAACACTTTCAATCATAAAGCGGACAATTTCATTAGGAGTATAAACTATTCCCAATTTATCAGCCGATTGAGGATTATAAGCTTGATAGAAATTTTCATAAACCGCCTTTAAAAACTTTTGTTTTTCATGGTGATTGTAAATATTAGCCGCATTTCTTCTAATCACAGCATAATAACACTCAATACTACTTAATGTATTCCGTCGTGTATTTCCCGTGAAAAAAGTTTCTATTACATTGTGTAATGCCCGCGCGATATTATTTTCCGGGTGAAATTGAGATTCTTTAAAAATATTGATAAAAATATCTTCGGTGAGGATATGTTGAATCATCATTTCACTAATATCCTCTAGGCTAATTTCGGGATTAATCGACTGTTGACAAATCTTCCAAAACTTATCCCTTGCGGTGATAAAAATCGGGTTATTTCTCCCTTGCAAATTAATGGTATCACGGAGAGTATTTAAAATAATTGGTAAATCACTCTGAAACAGCGCGATCGCGTCACGAAAATCTCGCACTTCTGGACGAGTATAATTAATAAACGCGTTAAGAATCTGATTTAAGCCATCAGTATCACGCATTGTCACCCGTAAAGACTCCTTTCCCCCTTGAATTAAAACCGCGGTTTGGGAATCTTCAAATAAAATATTATCATTAGGATAGCCCTGGGCGAGTTTTTTCTCAATTTCCTCATCTAAATTATCATATTGATCCTTACTTTCCCAGTATCCCCAATCAAGACGGAGAGCATCTTTAACAGTACCATCCGGCTTAACTCGTTTTCCGGTAGAAGTTTTATAGTCTAATTCTGGAATAAGGAGAAAATCTCGTGTTTTACAGTATTGATTAAGGAGGTTTTGAAATGCCACACGAATAGATGTTTCTTGACGACTACCGCCATATTGAATAATATTATCTAATTCTCTGTAATATTGAGTAATTAAAAGTCGAGACATCCGGGGAACCTCCCACACAAAACATCATTTAATTATACCAGAGTATAAATACAGTAGAGTTACCAAGACCGAATTTATTATTAAATCTTAACAAGAATCTTGAACATAGATTGTTGATCAAAAATTGAGCGCGATCGCGTCGGATTTTATACTTCCTTAGTGTCTTAGTGTCTTAGTGTTTTACTCTCATGGAGAAACGGGGTGAAAGAGCGCGATCGAATTAAAGATCATAAATAAAGCAATTTAAACCAATCAACAAATGCTTTTGATTTGGGATGTTTCGGATCAAGTATTTTAAACTTCACAGCATCATGCAATTGTCTTCCTGGTGGCTCTTGCCATGCTAACCATGTGTGAATTAAAGCTTTATCCTTATGTACATCCTTAAAACTAGCACCTTGCTCTTTTGCTTTTTCTACGACTTCTTTTGTATAGGACCAAAGAGGCTCATTGTCTGTAGGAATTAGATACCCCAGATATGTTTCTAACATTCCCCGCATTTGATTATCTGGCATCATCCAGACTCCAAGTTTTATCCCATCTGCCAGGGAATGAATCAAACCTATTTCTGGTAAAGTCTCAGGAAAATCAGGGACTTTAGAATCAGGATATAATGTTTCATAAAAATTATTGATTGCTTGTTGACAGACATTACGAATACTCTTCCATCTACTCGGAGGATCGGTATCAGCATCTATTATAAGTCCTAATGCCGATCGACTTGTCGCTTTGAGTTGTGTCGATATTTCATCAGGATCGAGTAATGACTCAATGGAGTTTAAGGCTTGAATTTCCACAATATAATTGCCTTTTTCCGGTTCCCATGTAATCCCATTTTTTTCCATTAATTCAGGAATAACTCGCATATCATCATTCCCTTCGACTAAAAGCGTTTTGGGGTGAATAAGTGGACGTTTTCTCATAGTTAACGAACCTCAATACCTCTTTGAGCCGCGATGGAAATTTCTTTGGCATTTAAGAAAATAGATTTGGGTTTATCAGATTCTATGCGATGGAGGGTAATACTATCTTTACCCTCATCAAGATCAATAATACCGCAGTTAATGAAATCAGCAAGGCTGAGTAAACAATCATTGTTATGAGTAGTAGCAAAAACTTGAATCGTCAATTTTTTAGCGGTTTCCCAGATTAACTCCCACATTTTTAACATTGTGGTAAAATGCAAGCCACTATCAATTTCATCTAGTAAAACAATACCACCTTGACAATTAACCATAGCTAGAGCAATTGTGAGCATTCTCCAAATTCCATCCCCCATACTACCAATTGGTATGGGTTCTTGATAACCAGATAATAGGAGCTTAAAACCTCCTCTTTTGCCCCCATAAAAATTAGTTACAGGAGCAATTCGTTCTATATTTGGATCAATAATTTTGAGGGCATCAAGCACTATATTTTCTCTAGGAGTTAGATTGATTTCATTGAATATTTCAATCAGTTTATCTACTCCAGTCCCCCCTGGATTGACAAACTGATTTTTGATCTCGGAACGACCATAAACCAGAAACTCTCTGGGAATATCTTGTGGGAAAATACCTCCATTTATAGATAGAGGCAACGGAATATTCTTTTCACCATCCCATTTGAAAATTAAATCAATATCTCCTATATTACTGAAACTTTTACGTTTTTTGTAATTTAATTCGGCGGTGGATTCATCTATATTATGCTCTCGGAGAGAAACGGTAAGTACGTCTTTATTTTTTTTTCGGAATCCTGTGATAGAAAATGACTTATTACACTCCAGAGTATGTCCATAAAAAAGATGAGAAACAATACATTCTTTTGTCATGGTTTTGATGGAACGATCCAGAGAAATTTGGCGAAAATCTGGATCTTCTATCCAAGAAAATTCGCTTCTATAATCTAAGATTTCCAAAAGGTGACTAATATTATTTTTGGCACAAATAAGATGGATAGCTTCAAGAATAGAGCTTTTTCCACTATTATTTGCTCCCACAAGCAGATTTATCTTCCCTAACTTGGAAAGCTCAAAAGAGCGAAAGCCTCGAAAGTTCTCTATTTTTAATGAATCAAACATTGTTTTAACAGTCTCATAACGAACAAAGAGCTAATTAAGGAATGAATGTTTTACCCGGATTTACCTAGAGGGTAGGAGGGGACAAAATCGAATGTTTCCATTTTACTACAAGTGTCATGTCCGAACTACCTTTTTGAGAAAAGAGAAATTAATACAGAGCCGATGCCGAAGACAATTGCTGAAAAACGATAACCCAATCAGCCCAACCTACTGCACTGCCCAAATAAGTCTTTTTTTTAACCGCTCCTAAACGCTCAATAACACAGATGAAAGAAAGCGCGATCGCGTCTTCCTTAGTGTCTTAGTGCCTTAGTGTTTAACCCTCATAGAGAAACCGGGTGAAAGAGCGCGTCTTCCTTAGTGTCTTAGTGCCTTAGTGTTTAACTCTGATGGAGAAACGGGGTGAAAGAGCGCGATCGTTCCCCCTACCGGATCACATTTTTCTTTAGGCTTTTGCCATTAATTCACTGGAAAATATCGGTAAATATCTTTCCGGTGTAACACCCTAACAAAAGTAATAGTTTCGTCGTCAAAATAAAAACCTATTCGATAGTCGCCAACCCTAAGCCGATAGGCTTTGTCATCGCCTTTGATTTTTTTTTAGTTAACGAGTGTCTGTAAATCAGTAAGATTGGGAATTTCGGCAAAAACGACTGCCTTGACTTGCTCAAATACAGGGGTGCTTTTAAGAGCTTTTAAATCCTTCAAAAAAGTGGGTAGATATTCAACTTTCATTCTTTATTCCAGATATGCAAGTGCTTGTTGTAAACTTAAGGGCTTTTCATTTTTTACTTCGCGCATAGCCTGGAGAAGTCCTCTATCTTCAATAACTTCTAGTAGATGCTGATAGTCGGTATAATTGAGAATGACTTGACTAATGTTGCCTTCGGCATCGAATATCAATTCTTTTGCCAGTGGATAGTCTTCTATTTTCATAGGATTTGAGGAGGAGATGAGTGGAGATAGACATATTTTTCTATTTTAACACGCGATCGCGCTTCTCTTCTTCAATATGTGTAATCTCAAGTCGGGTTAAAGACACCGAATCACCCTAGGGGATCTTTCGCCAATATCTTAACGAGAAGCCAAAAGCCCAATAAACACGCCCCTCACCTCTCTCTCTAGTACGTTGGGTTTAGTAATTCTGCGCTAAAGTTGTGTACTAACCGTATCAACCCAACCGAAAGCACAGAGATTCCCCCAAAAAGATTTCTCCAAGATTAGAGAAAAATTCATAAAAAGTTACACAATGATGAAACGGGGTAGAGTTGAACTCGGATCTAACCCCCAATCTCCAAACATCCTTATCCCTGGCTACCCCCCCTATATGATGCAATTGTCTGATTTTGATTTGAAAAAGTCCCTTGTGCCTTTAAACTATCCCATGATGGATGAAGACTCTCCCCTCACATCTGAGCCAAAATGGAGCAATGTCACAGACACAGATATACAATCTGTCATTACTTCTGATCAAGCACCCTCGGTAAATGGGAGACACACAGCCATAGAGCCATCTGACATTACCCCAGAAATTGAGGTTGATGGGAATTACCCAGGGGAAGACTCTCAATTACTTCCTCTTGTACTTCCGTTAGAGGAAAATGCTTCATCAAATAATCATGTTTCTTCTCCTCCCCCTGATGATATGCCGACGCAACGAGGTTTTTTGCCAGTTTTACGCAATCGGAATTTTTTGGCTCTGTGGAGTGGTCAAATTTTTTCCCAATTGGCGGATAAAGTCTATCTGGTATTAATGATCGCGTTGATCGCGACTCACTTTCAAGGGGAAGATCAACCTATTAGCGGTTGGGTATCCGCGATTATGATTTCTTCTACTATTCCCGCGGTTCTTTTTGGCGCAGCCGCGGGTGTTTTTGTCGATCGCTGGTCCAAAAAGGGTGTTTTAGTGGTAACAAACCTCTTACGGGGGGGGTTGGTGTTAAGTGTGCCCCTCTTATTGTGGTTATCGACGGGGGTGAGATTGGGTAAATTACCTTTGGGGTTCTGTTTTTTACTGTTGGTAACTTTCCTGGTTTCGACTTTAACCCAGTTTTTTGCTCCCGCGGAGCAAGCGGCTATTCCCTTAGTTGTGGAAAAACGTCATCTGTTATCGGCTAATTCTCTGTATACCACAACCATGATGGGTTCTGTCATTATTGGCTTTGCGGTGGGGGAACCTCTCTTGGCTTTGGCTGATACGATCGTTAATCGGTTAGGTGGAGGTATTGGGTTTGGTAAGGAATTGGTAGTGGGCGGAAGTTACGCGATCGCGGGCATTTTGCTGATTCTCCTCAATACAGGCGAAAAAAACGGTATCCCAGAACACGAACCGCCCCATCCCTTAGCCGATTTACGCGAAGGTTTACGCTATATCAAAGATCATCCCCATGTCCGAAATGCCTTAATTCAATTAATTATTCTCTTTTCTATTTTTGCCGCGTTAGCAGTATTGGCGGTACGTCTGGCGGAATTATTACCTGGGATGAAGGCATCTCAATTTGGGTTTTTATTAGCCGCGACGGGTGTGGGAATGGCTCTAGGCGCGACGTTGGTGGGTTATTTGGGCCATAAGTTCTCCCATACTCAATTAAGTTTAATGGGATCGATCGGTGTTGCCGCGTCTTTGATGCTTTTGTCTATCTCTACCCATCAATTAGGGTTAACTATTCTCTTAATTACTTTATTAGGAGTATTTGCAGCCCTGGTGGGGGTTCCGATGCAAACGACTATTCAAGGAGAAACCCCTGAAGAAATGCGGGGAAAAGTCTTTGGCTTACAGAATAATGCCGTTAATATTGCCCTGAGTTTACCTTTGGCCCTGGCGGGTGTCGCGGAAACCTTTTTCGGTTTACCTACCGTGTTTGTGGGGTTGGGCGGATGCGCGATCGTGGGCGGTATTCTCTCCTGGTACATTTCCCTCGATTCATAGTAAAGTAAAGCCAAACTGATTGATAACCAATTATTATTAACTGGAATGCACATCGCGTGGCTGGGAAAAAAATCACCGTTTTGCGGTAATGTCACTTATTCAAGAGAAGTGACAAATGCTTTATTAGATCGGGGACATCGGGTGAGTTTCTTACATTTTGCCCAAGAAGCTCCTAACCCCGAAAGCAAACCCGAATGGAGTCTCAATAATGGGAAATGGGGATCGGGAACGGGGGAAGCTTCCATGAAAGAAGTTTCTCTTCCCTGTCTGTATAAATCCCAAATTTATACCATTCCCACTTTGAAATCCAGTAAAGTTTTAGAGAAGGCATTACGCCGTTTAAAACCGGATGTTGTTCATGCGTCCTTAACACTTTCCCCCCTGGATTTTATCCATTTACCCGAAATTTGCGAAGAATTAAATTTGCCTTTAGTCGCGACATTTCATCCGCCTTTTGATCGGAAAGTCCGTAATTTGACTTCGGGTACACAACAGTTAATGTATCAGTTATACGCGCCTTTTTTGGCCAATTATACCTCGGTTATTGTTTTCTCGAATATTCAGCGGGATATTTTGGTCAAATTGGGGGTTCCCGAGGAGCGAGTCGCGATTATTCCTAATGGCGTTGATACCCTCAAATATTCTCCGGGGAGCTCTGAGTTAAAAGCCAAATTAGGATGCGATCGCGTATTTGTCTATCAAGGTCGGATCGCGCCGGAGAAAAATGTAGAATCCTTATTAAAGGCTTGGAAAAAAGCCGATATGGGGCAAAAAAGTCGTTTATTAATAGTAGGCGATGGCCCATTAACATCCTCATTACAAATGTTTTATGGTCCCGATGATGGGATTTTGTGGTTAGGATTTATCGGTGATGAGGAAAGACGAATTGAGATTCTACGAGGGGCTGATGTCTTTATTTTACCATCCTTTGTCGAGGGATTATCCCTATCATTATTGGAAGCGATGTCTTGTGGTTTAGCTTGTATCGCGACAGATGCGGGAGCCGATGGTGAAGTATTAGAAGACGGAGCAGGAATTGTCTTAGATCCCCAACGAGTCACCAGTCAATTACAAACTCTTTTACCTGTATTACAGGATCAACCGGAATTTACCACAATTTTAGGACAAAAAGCGCGTCAACGAGTCTTAGAGCGTTATACATTGAGTAATAATATTACTCAAGTAGAACAGTTGTATGTCGAGTTAAAAGGGGAACCGATCAAACAGAAAGAGTACGCGTAGAGCATTGATTAAGAGGGAGACGAGCGGGGAAATTAAATTTTTTTCTTCATGGATGATAATGCCTTATTCGTCTCCCAATTAATTAAGGTTTATTCGAGTAACGATAAGAGAATCCTATTAAGTTTATTTATCTAATCTTCTATATCCGCATCCGCGATCGACAAAGTAGGATTGAGGTTGGGAAGTAACAGTTTTTCTAGGCATTCTCAGGATTTTCGCACAAAAGTTAATCCTTTTAAATCCTGTAATGCTAAAATATTGTCCAATGATCCTGTTTTGACTAAATCATTAACAATAGGGAGAAAAAATGGTAAATCTATTCACCAATAATAATGATGAATGGGACGAAGAAATCGAATTTGACGACGCGGGTGTAAACCAGCCCTTTGATCCGACTCAGATTAGGGTTGATACCAGACAATTGACGATCGATCTGGTACTGAAAAGAATTAAATATAATGAACTAGAATTATCTCCTGATTTTCAGCGCAAATCGGTTTGGAATGACGAGGCAAAAAGTCGCTTAATTGAGTCTATTCTGATTCGCATTCCTTTACCAGCATTTTACCTTGATGCAACGGAAGATGATAAATGGGTAATCATTGATGGCTTACAAAGATTAACTGCTTTAAAAGAATTTATTTTAGAAAAAAATACCGAGCAGCAATTAAGACTGAATGGGCTAAATTATTTGAGAGATATTGAAGGGAAATCATATCAGGAATTACCTCGTAATTATCAACGCCGTATTGAGGAAACTCAATTAACTATATATTTGATTGAAAAAGGGACACCCACTAACGTTAAGTATGAAATATTCAGACGGATTAATACGGGAGGAATGCCTCTATCTCCCCAAGAAATTAGAAATGCTTTGAATCAAGGCGAAGCTACTAAGTTCATCGCGGAGTTAGCCGACATGGAGGAGTTTAAAAAAGTTACTAAGTTAGATCAATCTAAAAGGAAATTAAGGGCGACTGATCAAGAATTTGTCTTAGGTTTTTTAGCTTATACACTAAATGACTACCATGATTTTGAGAAAGCCGAAAGTAGAGATATGTTTTTTCATAGTGTTATGAAAAAACTTAACGAAGAATTATCACCGCAACAAATTAACGAACTTAAACGTAGATTTAAGCGATCAATGAAAGCGACCTATGACATTTTTGGAGATCGAGCTTTTCGTAAACCCTCAACTGAAAGTTCCCCTAATAGTACCAGACTTAATCCAATTAACCAAGCTTTATTTGAAGTTTGGTCAGTTAGCTTAAGTAATCTCTCTGATGCAGAATTAACAAAACTTCAGAACAAAAGAGACGAATTAACCGAAAAATTTACGGCTCTGGTAACTCGCGATAAAGAATTTTTAAAGTCCATTTCCGAATCCAGACAAAAAGTTACACTGAGATTTAGTAGAATAGAAAAATTAATTAAGGATGTACTTACATGATTAATCTACTCAAATTGCAAAAATTAAATTTTTTTGAATCCCAACTGCTTCAGTTTAAACTACTAACCATGCTTTCCGGTCTTAATAGTTCTGGTAAGTCTTCAGGGGAGCATCTCATTTTTGTAAATTGGTAGTGGGTTGGCGTAGCCTGTGCGGAGCATCAGAGCGTCTCGCTCCCTATTAGGCGAGACGCTCCCACTACAGTTTTTTTTTGCTTCTTTGAGATGCTCCCAGTCTTCAGTCTTACAATCACTATTACTATTACGTCAAGTTGAGAGCAGATTAAGTGTCAATTTGTCAAGGAAAGAGTAATGTATCATTGAGGTTGGGAAGTAACAGTTTTTCTAAGGAAGATGACAAAGTAAGTTTTTCACACTCTGAAATTTTCGAGAAACGCTCAAACTGCAAATAAACCTCAGATAATAAAAGCTGTCGATCGACATTTCTTAACAAAGCTGTTAAGTCAATGCACTGCAATAGTTTCTTAGTGATCGGGCGTTTAGCATCTGAGAAAAACCGGGAATAAATGAACTCAAGACAGAGAGAATGATTGAGTAAAGTCGTGATTAAAATTGCTTGTTCAAGGGAATAACAGGGAAGAAAATAACAAGTATCATCCAGCATAACGGGACGATTATTGACAGGGGAAACTAGGCGAAATTTAGGGATTTTATGTAAACCAGAAATCGCGACTTTATAAAGGGAAAATGTATAATCTCCTATGCCAAACATCGAAAAGGGTGAACGATTTTTATAGATGGATGATTTTCGTTTATCAAAGATAGTCTTATAGGTGGTGAGATAAGTCCATAATTGAGGTGCTATTTTCTCTAAATTATTGGTATCTTCTTTGAGATTTTTTTGAGTAACGATCGCCCACTTCTGAGGATGAATTATTTCTTGATTAAACAAGTCTGAACTTTTTAACAAGGGATAGATATATTCGGCTTCAATGTTGACGGTTTCCCCTAATTTATTTTTCATCAATCCTTGTGAATCTGAGGTTAATTCTATCACTGAAGCGGCATCATGTTTAATTCCTTGACGCCAAGTTAAAGGACAAATTCCTTCAATGACTTTTGATTTTTGATAGGAGTGAACATCAGAAATTAATTTTCCCTGGACAATTGCCATTTGGGAAATGGGTTCAATTTCTGATAAATCTCGATAAATGTCTACTTCATAATTGCCTTTTTCTGAACCCATTTCTACGCAAAATAAACAGGCACTTACCGCGGCGTTAAACCATTTTTTTGCATCAATTAGTCTAAGCGTTGCTTTTTTGATGGGTAACTGATTCCCATAAGCAAATTGAAGAACATTACGGGCTACTGAGGTTTTACATAGGAGCGCAATCGTGGGTTTTTCATCGGCTAATTCTCTGAGTAATTTAATCCAAATGTACTCAGAAATATCAAAATTTGAACTACCTGTTAGAGCGTCAATACCTCGTAATCCTTTCAGATTAATTTTCTTAGGTAAATTGGTACTATCATCCGTACCTAGTTGGGAATTAGTTACCCAGGGAGGATTTCCAATCACTAAAAGTTTACCTTTACCTTGCCACTGAAAATATGATTGAAAGTCGAGATCAAAGACAATGCTTTTAGTAATTGTAATATGACTTTTAGATGAATTTTCGGCAAGCTTTCTGGCAATTTTTACATAATAATCTTGAATTTCAATCCCTTGAATTTCATGGGGTGGATTAGGAAGATTAAGCAAACCCGTGATAAAATTACCACAACCACAGGCGGGCTCAATCACTCGATTCCATATTTGATTATTAGCAGTTAAATAGTGTAGTATCTCCTGCACGAGTGCTGGAGGAGTTTGAAAGTCTCCAAATTCTTTAGGCAAGTAGATTATCGACTCCTTTTGTAGAACTTTTTATTGCTAGAGCCTTTTTAATTTAATGTAAATGTGGAGCGGGCATCTTGCCCGTCACAGGCAAGATGCCTGTACCACAAGTTTCATCTCTCAAAGGGAAACACTGTATATTAAGAAACCCGGTTTCTGATAGTAAAAATAGGAGAGAGAATGACACACGATCGCGCCTTCTCGATTGATAATTATATCACAGCTATGCCATAGATTAAGAAACCGGGTTTCTTTAAGATAACCTTGACAAGATTTGAGTTAATAGAAAAGAAACCCGGTTTCTTGGCTCTCACCTTGACATGATTTGATTTTATTCAACAGAAACCCGATTTCTGATCTCAGAGAAACACACCAGACTGAAAAAAATTTGCTATCATAGAAAAAATGACATGACAAAACGCTCTAAACTTTATGACAACCCCTAAACAACCAGCCCGCATTTGCATCTTAGGTGGAGGTTTTGGTGGCCTCTATACCGCGTTACGTTTAAGTCAGTTCCCTTTCGCCAAACATGAAACTCCAGAAATTACTCTCGTCGATCAACGCGATCGCTTCGTCTTTTCCCCTCTCCTCTATGAATTATTAACAGGGGAATTAGAAACCTGGGAAATTTCTCCCCCCTATTCCGATCTTTTAGCTAATACCAATATCCGTTTTATTCAAGGAGAAGTCGCAAATATTAACTTAGAAGAAAAACAAGTTAAACTCGACAACGACAATACCTTAAATTATGATTATCTCGTTCTCTCAATGGGTGGCAAAACACCTTTAAATGGAGTTGAGGGCGCGGAAAAATACGCGATCGCGTTCCGAGATATCCCCGATGCTTATCAGTTAGAAGAAAAATTACGATTATTAGAAGCTTCTCCCGCAGAAAAAATTAGAATCGCGATCGTCGGTGGCGGTTATAGTGGTGTCGAATTAGCTTGTAAATTACGCGATCGTGTAGGAGAAAAAGCCCGTATTCGTATTATCGAAAAAAGTAACATGATTCTGCAAAACTCCTCGGAATTTAACCGGGATACCGCGAAAAAAGCCCTAGAAAAAAGAGATATATGGATGGATTTAGAAACCAGTGTCGAATCTCTTACAGAAAATACCATATCTCTCCTCTATAAAGGACAACTTGACACATTACCCGTAGATATTGTATTATGGACTGTAGGAAATCAAGTTTCTCCCCTTGTGGAAAATCTGGATTTTGCCAAAAATAAACGAGGTCAAATTATCACCAATTCGACATTACAAGTGAGGGAATATCCAGAGATTTTTGCCCTGGGAGATTTAGCAGAATGTCAAGATGCCGAAGGAAAACAAGTACCCGCAACGGCACAAGTTGCGATTCAACAAGCCGATTATACCGCGTGGAATATTTGGGCATCATTAACAGGACGGCCTCTGTTACAATTCCGTTATTTTTCTTTGGGAGAAATGATGACATTAGGAACAGATAACGCGACTCTTGCAGGCTTAGGGATTGAACTTGATGGCCCCCTTGCCCATTTAGTCCGACGGTTAGCTTATTTGTATCGTTTACCAACCTTAGATCATCAAATTAAGGTAGCATTTAATTGGATAACTCGACCTTTTCAAGAGATGCTTTTAAGTAAATAAATTGAACAGTAAACCAGATTTTGAGCAACCGGGTTTCTTTGATTTTCCACTCAGGTTAATGCTTTATCTGCCATCAGAAACCCGGTTTCTTTCCCCTGGCAAATCCTTTTAATCTCTACAAAAATGGTTAAGCCTAATCGCATTTAAACCACATAAAGTAGGACAAGCATCCAGCTTGTCACAGGCTGGAAGCCTGTGTTACTAATGTGCTTGTCACAGGCTGGAAGCCTGTGTTACTAATATGATAGGCTTCCTACTTGACACCGGGTTTCAGGCCGGGTGTAGTATAAATTTAAAATGCGTAACAGCTTACTTAACCCAGTGATTTTAAGGTATTTGGTGTGGGAAATCGCAAATTGCTAACCCTCTTCCTTCTTCCTTCTTCCTTCTTCCTTCTTCCTTCTTCTTATCATGTTAAAAGTTATTTTCTTAGACGCGGTTGGTACATTATTTGGAGTTCGTGGTAGTGTCGGTGAATCTTATGCTAAAATTGCCGATAAATTTGGCATAAGTGCGCCTCCTGATATCTTGAATAAGGCTTTTTTTCAGAGTTTTCTTAGCGCGTCTCCGATGGCGTTTCCGGGTGTTAAAGTTTCCCATATTCCCCAAAAAGAATATGATTGGTGGTACGCGATCGCGCAGGAAACTTTTCACACGACTGGATACTTAGAACAGTTTAGCAACTTTGATCAATTCTTTGTCGAACTTTATGATTATTTTCAAACTGCGGAGCCTTGGTTTGTTTATCCCGAAGTCAAGGAAACTTTAGCAAAATGGCACAATCAAGGTTGGGAATTAGCAGTGTTATCAAACTTTGATTCTCGTCTTTATCCTGTATTAGAAGTTCTCGGTTTATCCCATTTTTTTAAGTCAGTTACGATTTCTACTGAGGTGGGTTTCGCGAAACCTGATGTTAATATTTTTCTCGCCGCGTTACAAAAACATGATTGTACTCCTGACACCGTGTTACATATTGGCGATAGTTTTAAGGCGGACTATTTAGGCGCGAAAAACGCGGGAATGCAGGCTATTTGGTTAGATCGAGACGGTGACATCAATACGCGAACCGACTCTATCCCTCCCCAAGATTACGCGGTAAGTCTGGAATTTTTAGACCTGGCTTGACAAATGTAGTGCGACGTATTACAATGAAGCTATCACAGTGAGTCTTTGTGTGTTTTTTTGATAAACCACAAAGGCACAGAGGGCACAGAGGAAAGAAAAGTAAGGGAAATTCAATAGAGCGAATGTCGAAATTACGTCATTTCATCCTTAAAGTCAAATGCTATTAAGTCTTTGGTGTTAACCTTCCTTCTTCCCTCTTCCTTCTTCCCTCTTCCTTCTTCCCTCTTCCTTCTTCCCTCTTCCTTCTTCCCTCTTCCTTCTTCCTTCTTCCTTCTTCCCTCTTCCTTCTTCCCTCTTCCTTCTTCCCTCTTCCTTCTTCCTTCTTCCTTCTTCCTTCTTCTTTATCTCTAATTAAATTATGCCTTATCAAGACTTAGAATTATCAACAGATACCCCTGTATTATCATGGGCAAATCATTCCCTCGGCCATAAAGAAAGCCTTATGGCTCGTAATGTGGCATCCTTACCTTTTGTCTTTAAGCACGTTGCTTTAATGCCCGATGTTCACTTGGGAAAAGGGGCTTTAGTTGGCTCGGTTATTGCGACAAAAGAAGCGATTATACCTGCCGCAGTAGGTGTCGATGTCGGTTGCGGGATGGCCGCGGTGAAAATGCCCTTTACTGCGGAGCAATTAGAGGGCAAACTGAAAAAGATTCGCCTCGATATTGAAGCGGCCATTCCTGTTGGTTTTGGGGAAAATAAAGACGTTGAAAAAGATGTCTATAACTGGCAAGGATGGAGTGAGTTTAAAGAACTTCATCCGGGGGTTAAACACGCCGAAAAGAAAGCTTTAAAACAAATGGGTTCTCTCGGTGGTGGTAATCATTTTATTGAGGTTTGTTTAGATACGGAAAATAATGTCTGGTTAATGTTACATTCGGGTTCTCGTGGCATTGGTAATATGTTGGCTCAATGTCATATTGACACGGCTAAAGAATTAGCTAAACTTGCTGATACTAGCCTTCCTGATAGGGATTTAGCTTACTTTGTTGCTGGTACTAAAGAATTTGAAGCCTATTGGCATGATTTACAATGGGCGCAACATTATGCACGGTTTAATCGTGATATTATGTTGGCACGGTTTAAGCGCATTATTGAGAAATATCTCGCAGGTGGTAAACCGACAAAACCGCTTTTAGTGGTGAATTGTCATCATAATTATGCGGAAAAAGAGGTGCATTTTGGCGAGGAAGTTTATGTGACTCGTAAAGGTGCTGTGAGAGCACGCGAGGAAGATTATGGCATTATTCCGGGTTCAATGGGGGCTAAATCTTTTATTGTTAAAGGCAAAGGTAATGCGACAAGTTATTGCAGTTGTGCTCATGGTGCGGGCCGTTTAATGTCTCGAACTATGGCTAAAAATACTTTTAGTCTTGATGATTTACTTCTCCAAACTCAGGGGGTTGAATGTCGTAAAGATACGGGTATTATTGATGAAATTCCGGGCGCGTATAAACCTATTGATGAAGTGATGAATCAACAATCGGATTTAGTGGAAGTTGTTACTACTTTGAAACAGGTTGTCTGTGTTAAGGGGTGATTTAAGCTGTAGTCTATTTAATTGACGGGTTATGAGAGTGAAACACCAAGGCACAAAGACACAAAGAAAGAGTGAAACACCAAGGCACAAAGACACAAAGAAAGACAAATCTGTGTTATTGAGCGTTTAGGAGCGGTTAAAAAAAAGAGGGGGCGGGTTTTCATCGTTTTTCCCTAGGTATCGAAGCTGTGGGCGAAGCCGCCTCTACTTGTGCTAACCGTCTTCGCGGGTGCTGTAACTTAGGGAAGAAACCTTCTCACTTCAATGGTAGGTTGAGGCGGGGGAAAGCAAAGCCCAAGAAATGCGTTGGGTTTTGCGCGATCGCGCACGGGGGGCGATCGCGCTGATTTTGATCTGTGTCAACCCTTATTAGAAGTGATGGGAAAAAAAATATTTTATTGCGGTACAACAGGAAGCGGTCAAGCGGTAAAATTATGTAATCAAATTCTTT
>JBEDKD010000483.1:0-20006 GCA_041172365.1 Cyanobacteriota bacterium
ATATCACGACGATCAAAATCCAAGTGAGGGGAGGGTAAAATTGAGGTTTCTCGGAGTGAATTACATAAATATAAAGCATTCGTATAATCTAACAGAAAAAAAGCATCGCCTGAAATGGAACCACTAAAACATTGATTAATTGTCGATACTTCCTGATCAATCAATGTGGCAAATTTAGTCCCTAAACGATTCACTTGATTCAGATAAATATCTTTAATTTCTATATTTACATTTTCCGGCATGAATGCCTTTAAGTTTTCAATTGTTGAGCCAACAAATCCGTTTTCAATAAAAGTCATTAAACTGTGATTTTGTTTAGCTGTCAGTAACATAATTAGATCCTTTGTCGAACTGATTTAATGTTTATCGATCTCATTGTTTTCTCGCAATTTATGATTTTACTCTAACCCGATTCTGGTGGGATTGATTCAATCATCTTGACTTACCCGTTGACTCGATAGAAGCCATTGGGAATCTTTTTTTAGAATAAAATAGGGTGTGTACCAAATAGTATAAATTTGATTGGTGGAATAACATAGGGTGTTATTGGGAGAATTTAACATTTCCCAGAGAGAAACTTTAGGGGATGACGCATCAAATCCGTCGAGATTCGGCTTCCATTTGTGCCAATCTTGCACAAGGATTATTGCGAAAAACCAGAAAGGAATATATTCATTGTTAAATCCTACACCCCATAGACTCCATCCCATACCCTTTCTTACTATGTTAAATCCTACACCCCATAGGCTCAACCCCATATCCCTTGTATGATGATACTCAATGGCTTCTATAGCAATCCTAAATAGGTTGTGGTAAAACGTAGGGGTAGAGCCAGAGTGCCTACCCCTGATTGCCCCCCGCACGCGGGGGGTTGGGGGGGGAATCGGGCAACCACTTCTGGATTGCCCCGACAAAAATATTACAATTGAAATAGGATTGCTATATATACAATAGGTGATGTGGGGGCAACCTTTTCGGGATTGCTCCTAGAGATTCCCTATGGGCATAAATCCTTATCACAATAGAAAAAAAATTCCTGATTTCCCATTTTTATCACGTTTCTGGATGAGTCATGGTTCTTTTTTTCAGATGATGAAATATCTTCGGGTTAAACGATCTCTAAAATGGCTTTTGCCATATTATAGAGAGGATAACTTTTATCACTTAATCCGGCTTCCGAAACCGATCGCGGCATTCCATAGACAACACAGGTTTCTTCTGATTCGGTAAAAATTATACCACCGTGGGATTTAATCCAAGCGGAGCCTTGTTTACCATCACTGCCCATTCCTGTCATTACAATGCCCAGTGTCCGATCGCGATAAATATCGGCGGCAGACTCAAATAAAACATCAACGGAAGGGCGATGTAAACTATCAAAAGGACGAGCATCTAAATGGGTGACAACAGTACCATTAGTTTGACGCTGAAAAGTTAAATGCCGTCCCGCGGGTGCAATAAAGACTGAACCCGGAGATACTAAAACCCCCTCTTTGGCTTCCATAACATTAAGGAGAGAAATGTCATTGAGGCGACGGGCATACATTTCCGTATAACCGACTGGCATATGTAAAACAATCGCAATAGGTATGGGAAAATCCCCCGGCAAAATAGGAATTAAGGAAGTAAGGGCTTGGGGGCCCCCTGTGGAAATACCAATCACTACAATATCAATACCGCCGGCATGATTCATTCTTTTTTGCAGGGGAGAAAGAGTTTTTTGAGAGTCTTGCTGAATGGGAAGATGAGTTAAAGGCACATGGGCTGCGGTTTTTACTTTAGCAATTAATTCGTTACTAATTTCAAAAATTTTTTCCGTAGCTAACGCGGTGGGTTTTTGAACAAAATCAACGGCTCCTGCATCAAGCGCGGCTAATACTAATTCTCCGTCTTCACTGGCAATACTAACAATTACCACAGGAATCGGGCGACGTTTCATTTGCACATTTAAAAATTCTACACCATCCATTTGTGGCATAATTAAGTCTAATGTCACGACATCTGGATTTAGTTTTTCTACCATCTCTAATGCTTCTTGTCCATCGCGGGCAATGCCTATCACTTCAATAAAAGGACTGCGTGATAAAATTTGTTTAACGACTTTTCTAACATAGGCTGAATCATCCACAATTAAAACACGAATTAGTTTATTACTCATTGAATTTTCTCTCCTGAAGTAAGACGATATCTGAGGGTAAATTTTCCTTCTTTTGGGGGGTTATCAAGTCCCGTTGCTTAATGATAATATTGAGGATGTCCTGTTTTACGGGAGTTTTTGCTGATAGTTAAGAGATGGAAAACCATTAATATCAACTTAAGGTAAAATCCTGAGTCTTTCCTGGGTTAAAACTCCTACCTCAAAAACAGAGGGACTTTAAGTCGGGAGCATCTCAAAGAAGCCAAAAAAACCCACTGCCAATTTACGACGTTGAGATGCTCCCCTTTAAGTCCCTGGTAGCTTTGGGCTTAAGTTGACACCAAGGGATGGGAAAACCAGCCTCCGGGTAATGTTGTCTCTTTAACTGGACTTGCTCTTATCATTATATTGTCTGTTTTTTGACTCTCCCGAATTTCTATTGTTTTACATAGACAAAAGCATCTCCTATTTCTTGTAAATCAAATTTGTTAGTGATTTTCAATAAAGACTCGGCGGCTCCAACAAATAAATATCCGGGGCTACTTATACCTTGATCAAATAATGAGACTGTTTGCTTAATTGATTGTTCGGAAAAATAAATGAAAACATTTCGACAAAAAATAAAATTGACATGACTTAATCGTTGAATGTCACTGGGGTTGATTAAATTCGCGATGGACCATTGAATCCGTTGATGAATATTGGCTTCGATTTTCCAACCCCCTTCTATTTTTTGGAAGTATTTTTGTTTGAGATATTCTGGTAAAGTGCGAAAAGAGCGTTCTCGATAAATTCCTTTTTGGGCTTGGGTAATGGCTTTATGACTGGCATCACTGGCATAAATTTCAATGGCTACTTTATCAAACCATCCTTTTTCTTGAAGCGCGATCGCGATCGATAAAGGTTCTTCTCCTGTGGCACAGGCGGCACACCAGATCCGAAAAGGCTGATATCGAAATTGGGGGAGTTCCCGCAATTGGGGAAGTAAAATATCTACCATAACTCTTACCTGATCAATCTCACGCCAAAAAAACGTTTCTTGGACGGAAAGAAGATCCATTAAATAATACCATTCTTCCTGAGCATTGATATCATATTTGAGCAGATAATAATAGTCTAAGAAGGAGTCTAAATCTCTTTCTAACAGACGGGGAGATAGTTTTTCTCCTAACATTGTGCGTTGAGAATTTTCATAATAAAGTCCCGTGTGTTCGTGGATTAAATCTCGTAAAATGATAAAAATACTTTCAGGCAAATTGAAAGGTTCCGCTTTAAATCTCATTCATCAGAATCCTATAAAGAAAACTTGTAGACTTTAGCTCAAACTTTTTTAGAGGTAGAAAGGCGAAATATCTCCTCATTTCCTATCTCAAATCTACAACCTCAAATCGAGCTTCCGAAATTTACATAGATTCAGAAAACCGAAGGTAGGGGCGTTTTCCCCCGCGTCGGTTCCCTGTTTCGGGAAAAATTGGCGCGCAATTGCACAGATTTTTCACAAAAATCAACTATTTATCAAACCCGCCCCCCAGTGACAATACCTTCGGGTTTGAGGAAAAATGCCTTGATTTCTAGGTTGGGTTGGGGTTGTTACCCAACATCTTCCTTGGGTTAAGTATCCCTCAATCCAACCTACAAAAAATCGTGAAGGTATTGCCACAGAGAAACCCTCTTTCGAGTGCTGAAATCATCGCTGTAATACCTTTTGGGCCGCCCGACGTACTGCCGGATCAGGATCAGTATGAGCTAAATGGGCGAGTTTGTCATCACAGGCACGATTTCCCAAACGTCCTAAGGCCACTGTAGAGGCTAAACGGACTTCGGAATCTTGATCATCTAACATCGCGATGAGTAGTTCCGATGCCTTGGGATTTTTCAGCCGTGTTAAGACATTGACTATGGCACAACGCACCCCCGGATGAATATGATTTAACCCCACCGCGATCTGATCGAGATGACTTTCTCCCAATTGAGCCAACGCGGTACAACAGGCTTCTCGGCGAGTAGGCTCAATGGTTAATTCTATGAGAGCCTGAGTTGCCTCATCACGGTTTACCCGTTGTAGGGTATCAATGCCGCACTGAATGACTTTCGGTTCGGTATCAGAGAGAACCAACCATTGCAAGGCATCCACGGCGGTCCTAATTGCCTCGGAACTTGTATTCAGGTTATCTTCTGAAGACGCGGGTAAACCAGCCCCTACAGCACGTTTTCCTAGGGCCTGGATACTATCAATACGACGTTCTGGATTGTGAGAATATAAAGCTTTCAATAGGGCAGAATCGGCATCGGGATGTTCAATATATCCTAACGCGGTTAGGGCTGCGCGTGCAATATCACCATCCCCATCTTCTACTTCAGCTAAGGTGGTTAAAAGTGGCACTGCATCGAGGCCTCGAATATTGCCTAAGACTTCCGCGATCGCGCCTCGTACCGGATTGCTGGGATCGGTGAGGGCGATCGGAGCTAAGATATCAAACAGAGAATTTTGGGGGGTAGCACAGGCATCCTGTCTGTGTTCTTGATAATCTAGTTTACCCAAGGAACGAACGGCATAATATCGAACCCAAGGATCTTCGTCGGAGAGGGCTTGGATTAAATCTTGATACACGCTCACGTTTTCTATTTCCCCTAGGGCCCTGGCCGCGGCTGCTCTCACTCTAGGGGTTTCCTGCACGAGAACCCGTCGCAGAGTATCGAGGGCGCGTTCATCATCTTCTAAATAGGGCAGATGTTCGATCGCGGCACGACGTACTTTTTCTGACTCATCGCGGGTACAGGCAAAGATAAATTCCACACATTGAGGAAAGGCAAAATAACCAGCAATTCGCACCGCCGACTCTCGTAATCGGGGATTAGGACTAGATAATAATTGAGTCACCTGATTTTCTAACTCAGGATGTCCCAAAGAATCTAAAGCCGCGATCGCGCCTTGACGCACCGCGGGATCGGGATGCCCTAATAAAGCCAATAAAGGTTCAAAGGCTCTGCGATCGCCTATTTGAGCCAAGGCATTAGTCGCGGTGATCACCAATTCACTTTCGCTCTCTTCATTTAACAATGCAATGAGCGCGGGCACAACACGAGAATTACCAATTTTCCCTAAAGCCATTACCGCGGCTTCACGGGTTTCTATCTCCACCGCATCCAGTTGTTCCATCAATAGAGCACAAATGCGATCGCCCTTATCCTTCTCCCGTCGGCCATAATGAATTAAGGTATCAATTACCTGATCACGTAGTGATCCATGACTGATTAATCCCGTCATCGCGACTTCCACCTCTGGTGCATCTAACCACCCTAAAAGCAGAATCAAATCAGCTAATTCTTCCTCTGCCGCGTGGGGAATAGCATTAATCAAAACCCCAATAGCCGCTTCATTCAACCGATGAACCGTTAAATCGGCAATGGCAATCCCTTGGCCATAAATCCGTTCATCCCGTCGATAAATTGCCGCGATCGCTTTCACCACCAGCAGAGTAGGAGGTTGAAAACCATTTAATAATTCCGCCAAGGCCGGAACCACTTCCCGATCTCCGATTTTCTCCAAAACCTCCACCACCGCCGGACCTAATAATTCATTTTGCAATAGGGGAACTAAGCGGGGGGAAGCCGTCGCCCGTTCACCGATACGAAGGAGGGCATCCAAAGCCGGAAATCCTAAGAAAAAATCTCCCGAGGCGGCTATTTCGGTCAAAATATCCACGGCTTCCGTTGCGCGTAAATGCCCCAAGGAATCGATCGCGTGATAGCGCACATTGGTATCAGGATCATTTAAAGCCTCAATTAAGGAGGGAATAGCACGAGGATCATGTTGTTCCCCCAAAGCCAAAGCCGCGTAAATGCGTAAATCGGCATCGGTGTCTGATAAACACGCGATTAAAGCTGGTACCGCGTCCACATTACTGAGGGCTAAAACTTGGAGGACACTATTGAGAATACTGATATTATGATGCTCTTCTCGTAAGTCTCGCACCAGTTTCACCGCGATGTCGGGATCGTGGTTTAAGGCAATGGTATCCACCGCGTCTCGACGTACTTGCCAACTCTCATCCGCTAAAGCATCAATGATGGAAGCGGGGCCGTAGAGAGACGGTACTGCCTGCTCCCTACCTAAACCGCGATGGCTTTCTCTAGGTTTAGTCAATTGCACAGCTAAATCCCGTTCCTGATCCATCCGGGCTGTGACATCTTCAATCATCACAACCACTCCTGTAATGACTTGTTTTTCGCGGATCGGCGCGATCGTCACCCGCTGCTGCATTTTGTCAAAATACTTAGAGGGGGTACTTGGGGAACAGGGAATTAAATAATGATGAAACCCAGGCGCGAGGGATTCGATCGCGCCTGTACTGAGTACACGCGAAAACCGTGTCAATAACCCCCGCGATTCCAGATCAGGTATGATAAGGCTCAAGGGTTGACCACAAACCTCTGAGGCACTTTTTCCTGTCATTTCTGCCATACGGGAATCCCAAGAGCGTACATTTAGGTTTGCATCTGTGGTGAAAATGCAAATAGAGGAAGCATTAGAGTCTGGCATAATTAAGTTGGGGAATGGGGATTGGGGAATAGGAATTGGGGAATGGGAATTGGGGAACGGGGATGAGAAAAGGGTAATTTTTCGGTTTGTCGGGGCTGGTTTTTCTAGGAGAAAAAGCGCACCTGTTCTCATCTTTTCCTTCTTACTAATTACTGAGCTGATCAGTGATCGCGCTCAAGATTTTTGCCCGTTCGAGGAGATTTTTTGTCACCCGTTGGGTTTCCTGTACTCCGATGCCGTTACGTTCTGTAATACGTCGCATATCACCCAAAGCATTAAGAATACTGCCTGAGACTGTAGAATGTTCTCGATTAGCACGAGTAATTAAATTTATCTGTTTGGAGATTGTCTGTACCGCGGTAGTCATATCTTTAATGGCGCGTGACTGTTCCGTCATCGCCTTAGCCACTTGATCTGATTGACGTCTCATGGCATCAACCGCGGTTTGAATTTGATTAGACGCGGTACTTTGTTCCGTCATCGCTTTGCTGACTCCGCCAATCAGATGAGCGAGTCTTTGTGATTCCGAGGATATTTGCTCTCCCGCGTTAGACTGTTCTGCCAGGGCTCGGACGGTGGTAGAGGCGCCGCGTCGCATTAATTCTACCGCTTGCATGATTTGACTCGCGGCCTTTGCCTGTTCTGCGGTGGCTTTTCTCACTTGGCTTGCCAGTGAGGAAGTATTAGTCGCGGATTTAATCACATCCCGGGCGGCGCGGGCTTGTTCATTCATCGCTTTTGTCACCTGTTGGGTGATTTTTCGCATTTGAGCGGTTGACGCGACGATCCCCTGGGAGGTTTTGGCTTGTTCGGAGGTCGCGATCGCGACTTCTCTCGTCTGATTAACTGTAGTATTAATCGCGGTGACAACAACTTGACCCGCGCCTAGTTGTTCTTCTGTGGCACGGGCGATTTGACTCACTAATTGGCTGGTTTCTTCTACCCCCGATAGGATTTTCTTTAAGCCACTTACTCCATCTTCGGCGAGACGACCACTTTCTTCCGCGACTCGCATCCCTTCATTAGAGGTGTTAATCGCGTCTTGGACAACTCCTTGTAACCCTTTGATAATGGCCGCGATGTCTGAGGTGGCTTGGGCGGCGCGATCGGCAAGATTACGAATTTCCTCAGCCACAACCGCAAAACCCCGTCCCGCGTCTCCAGCTCTGGCTGCTTCAATAGACGCGTTGAGGGAAAGAAGATTGGTACGCTCAGAAATCAAGTTAATGGTATCCACAATACTGCTAATTTCGTTAGTGCGTTTGCCCATTTCGCGAATTACTTGGTCTGATTGTACCATAGAGTCGCGGACACGACTGAGGCCTTGAATGGTTTTTTCGATGCTCCCGCCCCCTTCTTCGGCATCACGCGCCACGCGACGGGTAATTTCATCGGCTTGTTTGGTGAGGCTACTGACGGAACGAATGGATCTGTCTAATTGTTGGGCACTGGTGGCGGCATTGGTGGCCGCGTCGCTAATGCGATCGGTGTTGCTCGCGACTCCTTGGATCGAACGAGCCATTTCTTCGATTGATATTGATACTTCTTCAACGGTGGCGGAGAGATGTTCTGCTGTACTGGATACTTCTTCAATGGAGGCCGCCATTTCGTTCATAGACGTGGTGGTTTCTTCGGCTCTGGCTGTTAATTCATCAGCATTTGCCGCGACTCCTTTAATGGAACCCCCCATTTCTTCGATGGATGCCGCGGTTTGGTTCACCGCGGACGCGAGGGATTCCGTATCTCGACTGACGCTACGAATGGATGTCGCGATTTCCGTCATGGAGGTGGTGACTTGAGTCGCCGATGTTGCCATTTCCTGGGAGGTATTCGTTACACTTTGGATCGAGGTGGTGGTTTCTTGAACCGATGTCGCGGTTTGTTTCACCGCGGAGGCTAATTCAATACTGCTGGCTGCCACTTGTTCAATGGATGCCGCCATTTCGTTGATGGAGGAAACCAGTTCCTCCGTGGAAGTTCCTACGGATTCGGCTTGGTTCGCGGTTTCCTTAAGGGACGCGGACATTTGGTTGATGCCGCTGAATGTTTGATCGAGGGATTTGATTTGTGATTCTGCCCCTTCTGCCACTTGTCCGATAAATAGGGCTATGTGATTAGTCGCGTTACTAATTTGTTCCGATTGTTCGCGCACCTGGGTAATTGCGGCAGAAGAGATTTGATTGCCCCTTTCGCTTTGATTATTTTTTTGAGTCGCTCCATTTCCCAAATTGTTTTTGGCTTTTGCCATAAGTTTTTCTCCTTTTTTCTGTTATTAATTAATGGGTTTAATCGGGTTTCTCGAATCTTCTCTTGACCTAGGGACATGGCACTGCCCTGTCCTATACCGCGATCTTGTTGAGAGGGATTGAACTCAGAACTGATTCGTCAACGATTAGTAATTCTTCGACATTTAGGATTAATACGACTCGTTCTCCGAGAGTGGCAATTCCGGCAAGATAGCGACCGCGTAATCCTGAAATCGCCTCTGGTGGTGGTTGAATGGCACTCCGGTTAACGGATATAAATTCTCTGGCTGTATCGACTATTAAGCCAATAGTACGATTATTGGTATGAATGACGATTAAGCGGCTACGAATATTATAAGGAATTTTCTCAAAGCCAAATCTCACCCGCAAGTTTAAAACGGGCACGACTTGTCCGCGGGAAAATACGACTCCTTCGACAAAGGATAAGGCATTGGGAACGGGTGTAATGCGTTCTACCATTTCCATTTGCTGAACAACTTGTGATGGTATCCCATAAGTTGTTCCGGCTAGTTCAAAAAATATAAAGGTTTCCGTGGTGTTTTCTGTCTCTTTCATGGTTTTTTGGCATTGGCGATTGGGGATGAGGGATTGGGGATTTGGTGTTTTTTTCGGCGGAGATTAATGTAGGTTGGGTTGCATCAAGAGTCAATCAGATTATCTGGAGTTTAAAGGATTCAACCAAACCTACTTAATTGAGTATAGATGCGTTCTAGGGCATTAACATCAAGTATTAAGATAACGCGCCCATCGCCTAATTCTGTCACACCAGAAATACCCGGAACTTGAACGAAGGGATCTACGAGCGATCGGACGACGATTTCGCGTAGCCCGATAATGCGATCAACGGCAAGGGCGACGCGTTTTAAGCCACTTCCGACAATTATGACTCGCAAAAGGGACTTGATAGCCCTCGGGGTCCTCCCTTGGTCGATCGCGCTGATTTCCGATGGCTCTGGGAGGGGGTTTTCCGGGGTGTTTTTGTCGGTGTTTTGACTGTTGGTGTTGGTCCTTTGGTGGGGGTGTAAAGCAAAAATCTCTCCTAGTCTAATCAGGGGAAAAACCTCTGAGCGATACGCGATAATTTCGTTATTTTCTAAGAGGGTGATCGCGGTGGGTTCAACTTCGATAACTTCGCGCACCGCGGCTTGGGGAATGGCAAAGGTTTGTTCATTGACATTGATAATTAAGGCATCCGCGATCGCGAGGGTTAAGGGTAGTTGAATGATAAAGTGTGTCCCTCGATCGGGTTCAGTTTCGATGCACAAAAAGCCCCCTAGTTCCTGAATTGTATTTTTGACGATGCTCATTCCTACCCCTCTACCACTGGTTAAGTCGGCAACCTCACAAGTGGAAAAACCCGGGGCACAGAGAATATCAAGGAGGGTGTTACTGTCATAAAGGTTATTTTTGTTAATCGTTTCATCGGGTAGTAAACCCAGGGCTCGCGCTTTTTCTTTGACTTTGGCTCTGTCGATCCCGCGTCCATCGTCGTGAATTTCAATGACTACCATTTCCCCGGAGGTTGATGCTTTTAATTTAATTTTTCCTTGGGGAGGTTTGCCCTTTTGCACGCGATCGGCTTCGGGTTCGATGCCATGACTGATCGCGTTGCGAACTAGGTGTAGTAAGGGGTCCATCATTTTTTCCACGACAAATTTATCAATTTCCGTTTCTTGGCCCTCGGAGTCGAGTTGGACTTGTTTGTTTGTTTCTCGCACCAGATCCCTAACCACAAATTGCATTCGCGCAAAGACATCCCCGATGGGGACTAAACGGACTCCCATCACTCCTTCTCGTAAGTCCCGCAGTTGTCGCTCTAAGGTGAGATTGATTTCTTGGAGCGATCGTAATTGGGTTGGGGGTAAATTGTCTTTAAGCCGAACCAGTAAGTCTTCTAAACGGGCACGAGTAATGACTAAATCCCCTACCATCCGCATTAATTCGTCTAGTTTGGGTAAGTCAACTCGGACGACATTTGTGGACTGAGTAACTATATTACTTTTGGGGGGTGATGCCGTGGCTGGGGTAGGGGTGTCCGTTGTGGGTATTGGTGTTGTATTTTGGGGCTGAGATTCCTGTGTGTCAGGTAATACTGTGATGGTGGGACTGGGTTGGGGTGACGCGGGGACCTTGACTTCCTCTGGGGGGGTTGGGGGTGCTAATAACTCGGAGAGGCTATAGGGCATCCAAGTCAATCCGTCTTTTTCCCATTCGTTAATGGGGGGGGCGACATTTTTTGGGGTTCCCAAGAGAAAGTCGAAGACGATTCCGCCTTTGCTCGTCATCCGCGGTGCGGAGTGGATTAATTGACCTATGGTTTGGAGACGATCGCGAATATAATTAACGTTGACTCCTCGTTTGACTAATTCGTTACTAGGGACAAACTCTAATTGCCAGAGTTTGAATCCTTTTGTCTGGGCTTGCTCTAAATGTTCTTGTTCCCCTTCTTTCAGTTTAAGGGATACCCCCGCGAAGGGATAAGTTGAGCCTGCCTCTGTTAAGGTGGGTTCGGGTGGGGCCTTAGTGGGGGGGAGCAAGGCTTGTAGGGATTCTTTGATGGGTGTAATATCGAGTTCTGATGTCTGATTTCGCGCTTGGGCAATGACTTGCTCTAATAGTTTTGTCCCATCCAGCAAGGCATCAAATCCCGCGGCTGTTAATCCTACTTCTCCTTCTCTTAACACTTTCAGATAGCTTTCCATCTGGTGTGCTAATTCCTCCGCGTCTTTTACCCCTACCATCCCAGAAAGTCCTTTTATGGAATGAAAACTGCGGAATAGTTGATTAATCAGGGTACTATCAATGTGCTCTTCATTGATACAGGGTTCTAAGGCCAGTAAACTCTCGCGCACTATGACGAGATGCTCTTCTGATTCGGCGAAATAATCGTCGAAAAAGTCGGCAAAAAAGTTGGTATTGGCATCTGACACAACGATCCCTCTCTTCTCAGCACAATGTTTGCTTTCTACCCACAGAATTTTTATCCATGAAGTAAGTCTTTCACTTGTGAGGACAAGGAGCGGGGTTCAAAGGGTTTAGTTAGATAACAGGCTGCTCCAGCCGCGATCGCTTCTCCTCTACTTCCTTCGTCTCCTCTGGTGGTTAAAATAACGATGGGTGTATCTCTATAGCTGGGATGTCCTAAGACAAATTTCAGGACTTCTAAGCCGTGCATATCGGGCATATTTAAGTCCAGAATCATTAAATCGCACGGTGAAATTGCTAAATATTCAATGGCTTCTAGTCCATTACTTGCCTCCCCAAATTTCACTCCGGGTAGATCGCGTAATGAAGCCATTACCATGCGCCGCATTGTGGCCGAATCATCCACCACTAATATTTGTTTCATTTTTTTTCCTCCCTAATGAGGCTTTCGGCATGATTGTTATTCTCCGGGCCTGTGTCTTCCAGATTGCACCACTGTTTCACAATTTTGACAGATTTTTGGGGTTTGGATTCACTTTCTTGAAAAAAGGAAACACTTGGGAAATTCTTGGGTTTTTCTTACCCTTGTCCCCTATCTTTCACCTGTCAAATGCACCCAATTATTATTTATTATCATAACAGATTTTTGGTCAATTTCTCAAAATAAAATAAAATTTTAATCGGCCACGATAGATACTCTATTGTCTAATTCTTCCCAGAGTAAGTAGGGGAAGATAACCTTAGAGTCCTGATCGGGTTTTAGGTAATCTCTGTATTAATCTGCTATGATTATTGACAATTGTCAAGTGTTTTGAGAATTTACCATGAAACTGACTTGGATTGACCTTAACTCTTGGATCATCACGATCTCCCATCAAACTATCCTCCTTGATCCTTGGCTAGTTGATCCTCTAGTTTTCTATGGTCAACCTTGGCTATTTACAGCTTACCATCAAAAACCCCCTACTTTCACTCCTAGTTCCTTACCTCCCCTTGATTGTCTTCTCATTTCTCAAGGGGTGGATGATCATTGTCATCTGCCAACCTTAGCCCTATTGGATCGGGACATCCCCGCGATCGTGTCTCCCACCGCGGCGAAACGGGTAAAGACATTAGGTTATAAAACCGTAATTGCTTTATCCCATTGGCAGGAATATTGTCTCAATGACAAGTTAAAAATTATCGCGATACCGGGTGCGACAATTCAACCAGGGCAAGAAGAAAATGGTTATCTTTTACAAGATTTAACTACGGGAAAAACCCTCTATTATGAACCTCATTTATCTCCCTTGGCTAAACTGCAACACAAGGTAGAGCGAGTCGATGTCGCGATCGCGCCTATTATTGGTCAAATCTTCCCCTTATTAGGACAATTAATCATGGGTTCAAAGGAGGCATTAAATTTAGTGGAAACCTTAAAACCCAAATATTTTCTGCCAACAACATTAGGAGAAATACGCGCCAGTGGGATTTTACCTAAATTAATTCGTCCTGTGGGCAGTATAGCCGAATTTCGAGAAGGCTTGATTAATTCAGGTTTATCAACAGAATTTTTCACCCTTCAACCCGGAGAAACAGTAGAATTAAAACTTTAAAATAATTCATCAAGGCTAAAGAAACCGGGTTTCTGATGACAGATAAACCATTAACATGAGTCCGTAACCACAGAAACCCGGTTTCTCAGAATCTCCCTTAGTAGGTTGTAATAACCGAATTAACACGAACCGGAAAACCTCTTTTCTTTCTCTCTGTGTCCTCATCGGCCTTTGTGGTTCAAAATAAAAATTAATGCTATCATTGTAAAATAGAGAATAACCTCACAAAATCGAGAAACAAAATGCTTGCCCAAGAAACAAAATTTAACTGGAAACCCATTATCCAAGAATTTGAAAAAATAGTGGGTAAAAATAACGTCGTCCAACGTCGAGAAGAATTATTAGTCTATGAATGTGATGGCCTAACCAGCTATCGTCAACGTCCGGCTCTTGTCGTTTTACCGAGAACAACAGAAGAAATTTCACAAGTAGTAAAAATCTGCGATCGCGATGCCATTCCCTGGGTAGCAAGAGGGGCAGGAACGGGACTATCAGGGGGAGCCTTACCCATAGAAAATTGCGTATTAATAGTCACCGCGTTAATGCGAAAAATCCTCAAAATTGACTTAGAAAATCAACAAGTTGTAGTACAACCGGGCATTATTAACAATTGGGTAACGCAAGCGGTAAGCGGATCTGGATTTTATTTTGCCCCCGATCCTTCCAGTCAAATTATCTGTTCGATTGGTGGTAATGTTGCCGAAAATTCTGGGGGAGTTCATTGTCTGAAATATGGGGTGACAACCAATCACGTTATCGGTTTAAAAATCGTCACTCCCGATGGTTCGATCGTCGATATTGGTGGACAAATACCGGAAATGCCCGGTTATGATTTAACCGGGGTTTTTGTCGGTTCCGAAGGGACTTTAGGTATTGCCACTGAAGTGACTTTAAGAATCCTAAAATATCCTGAATCCATTTGTGTATTATTAGCCGATTTTAACAGTATGGAAGAGGCGGGTGCTTCCGTTTCTGATATTATCAGCGCGGGGATTATTCCAGGGGGTATGGAAATCATGGATAATCTCAGTATTAATGCGGTGGAAGATGTTGTCGCGACGGGATGTTATCCCCGTGATGCCGCGTCAATTTTGTTAGTCGAAATTGATGGTTTAGAAGTAGAAGTGGCGGAAAATAAAAAACGGGTGGCAGAAATTTGTCGGAAAAATGGAGCGCGTAATATTACTACAGCTAATGACGCGGAAACTCGTTTAAAGATGTGGAAAGGCCGAAAAGCTGCTTTTGCTGCCGCGGGACATTTAAGCCCCGATTATTATGTGCAAGATGGGGTTATTCCTCGGACACAAATGGTTTATGTTTTAAAAGAAATTGAGGCGTTAAGTCATCGATCGGGCTATCGTATTGCTAATGTGTTTCACGCGGGAGATGGCAATTTACATCCTTTAATTCTTTATGATAATTCTGTGCCTGGGGCCTTAGAAAAGGTGGAAGAAGTGGGGGGAGAAATTCTCAAATTATGTGTGAAAGTGGGGGGGAGTTTATCGGGAGAACATGGTATTGGGGCTGATAAAAAATGCTATATGCCAGAGATGTTTAATGAGGTAGATTTAGAGACAATGCAATGGGTTCGAGAGGTTTTTAATCCCAAGGGTTTAGCGAATCCGGGTAAGATGTTTCCTACCCCTCGGACTTGTGGAGAAGGCGCGATCGCGAAGACGGAAATGGCTGAGAAATTAAAAGGAGTTGAGGTGTTTTAAAGGGATTTTTTCGCCTAGGTGGGTACTGGGGATGCTCACCTTTTTCTAATTTAAGGAAGGGAAATTAAATAAGTTGACTTTGGGTTGGTAGATTCGCCTAGATATTCCCAAAATCCGGCAAGATGCCTGCACTACTTTATTAATTTTCCATTCCAAAATCCGGCAAGATGCCTATTTTTATCGTCTAGTCTGAGGCAAGGGAGTATAATAGAAAGAATCAAAAAAGTGCTTGATGGTAGGAGAGGGAGAATAATGAAGGATAAATTTTACCGAGAATTAATTGAACATATCCCCGATGGTGTGTATTTTGTCGATCGCGATAAACGGATTACTTTCTGGAATAAAGGAGCCGAGAAAATTACGGGATATACCAAAGAAGAAGTCGTCGGTTTTTGCTGTGCAGATAATATTTTGAAACATATTGATGATTGTGGGCATGAACTTTGTCTTGTCGGTTGTCCCCTCTCTCAAACTTTATTAGATAAAAACAATTTAGAAGTAGATGTTTATTTACATCATAAAGAGGGCCATCGTGTCCCGGTATCGGTGCGAGTTTCTCCTATTCTTAATGAAGAAGGTGAAGCGGTAGGGGCAGTGGAGGTTTTTTCTGATAATTCCCAAAAAATTAATCAAATTAAGGAGCTAGAAAATTTAAGAAAAGAGGTTTTTATTGATGCCTTAACACAAGTAGGAAATCGCAAGTTTTTGGAAATAAAATTAGAATATCGTTGGCACGAAATGGGACTTTATAATATTCCTTTTGGCATCCTTTTTTTAGATATCGATCACTTTAAGAAATTTAATGATACCTATGGGCATGAAATCGGCGATCGCGTATTATTGATGGTAACGAAAACCATATCAAACTTGATCCGAGGGATGGATGTGATTGCCCGATGGGGAGGTGAAGAATTTGTCGTTATTGTCACCAATGTTGATCGGGAAAAATTGGCAAAAGTGGCAGAAAGAATTAGAATATTTATCGAAAAATCTTGGTTGACTGTTAATGAAGAAAATTTACAGGTGACAGTTTCCATTGGTGCCACACTTGCCCAAAAAGATGAGACAATTCAATCTCTGATTAAACGCGCTGATCAATTGATGTATCAAAGTAAAGTATCGGGGAGAAATCGTGTTACTTTAGATGAAAAAATTTAATCCCTCTTTTCTCCCCTCTCGGAGGAGGAAAGGGCAGAAAAGAGAGAGAAACATCTGAAATAAAACTGGGTTAAGTTAATAAATCAGAGTTATTACCTCTTACCCATTCCCTATTACCCTTTGATAAAGATTAACAATTTTTTCTAAGACTTGATCAATGGTTAAACCATCGGTGAGAATTTCGATCGCGTCATCGGCTTTTCGTAGGGGAGCAATATCACGGGTACTATCTTTTTCATCACGTAACGCGATCTCTTTTTCTAACTTTTCGGCAGTAATGGTTTCACCCATTGCTTGTAACTCTTTTAACCTTCTGCGAGCCCTTTCTGGTAAAGAAGCCGTCAAAAATATCTTTAATTCCGCATCAGGAAAAACATTAGTACCAATATCTCTACCTTCGGCAACCATTCCCCCTTTTTTGCCAAAACTTCTTTGTTGTTTAACCATAAATTTTCTCACCTCCGGTTGTGCCGCGATGGTTGAGACATTTGCCGTCACTTCACTGGTACGAATCGCCTCAGTCACATCATGGTTATTAATTTCTATTAAGGGGGTAATTCCATCGAGTTTAAATTCAATGTGACACTGACTGACTAATTCGGAGATCGCGGGTTGATCCTCAACAGAAATACCCGAATTTAAGACTAACCAAGTAACAGCCCGATACATCGCGCCTGTATCTAAATAAATTAATCCTAATGTTTTCGCGACTAATTTAGTAATTGTAGATTTTCCGGCCCCCGCGGGTCCATCGATCGCGACGATGGGTTGACGATTTCGTAGAATAATATTATCAATTAAACGAGTCGAACCCACATAAGCGGCGATCGCCAATAAAGCCGATTCTTCTACAGTTTCTAAAGGCATTAAAGTTTGAGGATCAACTAATTCTAAATATTGGAGTTGTACCCCAGGAAATTTGATTAATTCTGCCCGGGCAGCGCCTAAAATCGCAGAAGCAGCGCGATCGCCCTGTAATAAAACCTGTTCACCCTGTCGTAAAGCACGGGATAAAACTAAAGCTTCTTCCTGTTGTGATGGGGTCAAATATTGATTACGAGAACTAAATGCCAGTCCCGAAGGTTCCCGTAGAGTCGGACAAACCACCATCTCCACAGACATATTTAAGTCATTAATTAATCTCTGTAAAATCGAAACCTGTTGCGCGTCTTTTTGACCAAAATAAACCCGTGTCGGTTGGACAATATTCAATAATTTAGTAACAATAGTCGAGACACCTTGAAAATGAGAGGGGCGATATTTTCCACATAAAACCGATGTCATTTCCGAGGGGGGAACTATCAGAAAAGAAGAAAGAGAAGATTCAGGGAATCGACCATAAATTTCTTCTGGAGAAGGGGCAAAAATCGCGTCCACCCCTGCCTTTTGGCAAATTTCTCGATCTTTATCTAATTGACGGGGATACTCTTTAAAATCCTCATTAGGGCTAAATTGAAGAGGATTAACAAAAATACTAACCACGACAAGAGAATTATTTTGACGAGCGCGATCGATTAAACTCAAATGACCTTGATGTAACGCGCCCATTGTCGGAACTAAACCTACAGAAGTTGTAGATAAATTAGCCCGATGTAAATTTAAGTAACACTGTAAAGCCGCGATCGTTGTAAACAGGCGCACACTCAAACTCCCACAAGGAAAAAAACCTTACTTATTTTAGAGGACTTTTGCGAGTATACGCCTCTGCCCTGGATATGAGAAAGTAATATCATGTCCGGTTAAATCAAGGGAATTGATGTAGGGGCGGGTGAGCCAACAATTCCAAGAAAAGCGATAGTTCCAGAAAACCCGCCCTAAAGAAACCGGGTTTCTGCGGTTGATCCACTGGCAAAAATGACGAGCACTGAGAAACCCGGTTTCTAGGTTAATCAACCGGATTTGATCTAACAAATTTTCGAGAAAAAACCCGGTTTCTAACTCCATAAATTGAGGGATGATTAACACCAAAGGGTTATCGTATATCCTTTGTGTTGTTCCTGGTATTATTGTCCGACATTGCCTACGGATTGAGATTTGAGAACATCAAGTTGTATTGGTGCCACCCCACTATCAATCATTCCTAAAACCCTCGCGGCACCCGCGGAAAGATCAAGAATACGATCGCCCGCGTAGGGTCCTCGGTCATTAATACGGACGACAACGGAACGACCATTATCGAGGTTAGTCACCCGTACCATAGTACCAAATGGTAATTCCTTATGAGCCGCGGTGAGGTCATTTTCATTAAATATCTCGCCATTGGCACTGAGATTACCATGAAAACCCGGACCATACCAAGAAGCCCACCCTGTCAAACGAAAGACAGAGGAGAAACCCGTCGCGATCGCGGGAGGTTGAGGTTGAGGTTGGGGTTTAGGTTTACCCGCGATCTCATTGACAGGAGGAGCATTCCCCAGAAGACGACGCAGGAGGTTAGTGGCCTGGAGGGCATCTTCCGCTTGATTATTTGTAGTTTCTGGTAAAACTGTCTGGGTATTAATTTCCACTAAATCTTCGCCATTAGCTCCAATAATGTAGCGTCCTTTTTCTGGCTTCGACTGAGATTGTGGTTTTGGGAAGCCTTCCCAGCGCACAAAAATCGTATTTGGATCGACATTGTAACGACTTAAGTGATTTACTTTCGCGGCGATCTCACTGGCGCGCCATACCGGGTCATCTAAAACTTGCCTCACGAGAGGCTCCGATGACTGCATTGTTTTGGGAAGATTATAGGCGACAGAGACTTCCCCATTATCTGCAACTGGGGGTCTGATATTACTTTCAGAACCAATAAAAGTTAAAACTGGAATATTGCGGACATAAAGTGTCGCCGCGGGTTTCCCTTTCCATTGATGGGCATGAATCTTCGCGAGTACATTAGGATCTGTTTCTTCATTGGCGGGTTGTTGATATTCTCCGACTTTCTCAACTTCTACCCGTGGTTTCTCTGAATTGTTAGCTTGAGTTTGGGAATTGGGCTTAATCGCGACTTCAGCATTTTTCTTAAGGGTTTTGGCTTCTGGCTGAGGCTGTTGATATTCTCCCTTTTTTATAGGATTGATGGACTGAGAAATGATGAGGGGAGTTGGAGAGACAGATAAGTTGGGTAGTGGTTTTACCTCCACTGTAGGACTAAGAGATGCACGTACAACTGATCCGTCAAGAAACTGAGGAACTGGAGGACGTGATTCTGGTGTTTGAGCTTGTTCTGCTTGCGTCGATGCTGATCCAGAAGAGGGGATCAGTAGGACTGCTAATAAGCCACCAACAAGTTTTTCCTTCATAAGCAAATTTAGGTTGTGAAGAGCGATTGTGGAGCGAGGATTGAAGATGGGCTTGCTAGGCCATCAATCGGAGGAACCGATCCCAGTGGAAAAGTCTCTGATAGGGTCTTCATTCCCCGGTGAACGGTAGGGGATCTTGTTTGTCAGTTTTGAGACTGAGGCCAAACTCTGTTGACCAAGAAACACCCAACAGCACCCGGAAACTCGTAGTCGTTCCGTTTATGTTGTTTGTAAAGGGACTGCAACACATTAACATGAACTTTTGCAAAAGGGAATTACTTTGATCCCCGTTTCTTCCCCCAATTTATGAAAATGAAATTTGGCTCTTTGCCCCAAATCACTACTTTTCAATGGTTTCAGCGATTTCGCTCCCCTTCAT
>JBEDKD010000484.1:0-41576 GCA_041172365.1 Cyanobacteriota bacterium
AAAGAGAAGAAAAGAGAAGAAAAGAGAAGAAAAGAGAAGAAAAGAGAAGAAAAGAGAAGAAAAGAGAAGAAAAGAGAAGAAAAGAGAAGAAAAGAGAAGAAAAGAGAAGAAAAGAGAGAGAAATTAACGGGTTAATTGGGGAAAGAAACCCTGTTTCAAGTTCCTGCCATCAAACAAAAATGATGCAATTAGGTTAAGAAACCGGGTTTCTGAGTATAGTCATTCCCAATAAAAATGAGACGCGTTAAATCTAGCTTCTTCTTACTGTGACTGTTTTGGCAATTTCTCAATATACGTTGAAATGACTATAGCAATCCTAAATAGGTTGTGGTAAAACCTAGGGGTAGAGGTAGGGGTAGTGCTCTCGTGCCTACCCCCCCTAATCAATCGGGGCAACCACGGGGGGATTGCCCCTACAAAAATATTACAATTGAAATAGGATTGCTATATAAGTCGTGACTAAAAAAGGGACAAAAAAATCCCTGGGCGAATGCTCACAGGGATTTTATAAACCAATGATATATTTTTGCCATTCTTGATGGAGTCCACTTTTAACGTGTTTACTCACTTCAAAGTAGAGACTGCTGTGAGGTTTACCCGGTGGATATCGTAATATCATTGCGGCTTCCTTTGGTGTGCGACTTCCTTTTTTCACATTACAAGTCACACAGGCTGTTACTAAATTTTCCCAGGTATCTCCTCCCCCTCGCGATCGCGGAATGACATGATCGAGAGTCAAATCATCGCCGATATAACCGCAGTATTGACAAGAATGACCGTCTCGGTGCAGAATATTGCGGCGGCTTAAGGAAATATCCTTATAGGGAACTCGGACATAGTGACGCAAACGGATCACTGTCGGTAATGGTAAACCCGGGTAAATGTATTTACCATTATCTTCAACTTGTTCCGCTTTTCCTTTTAGCAACAACACAACCGCTCTCCGCCAATTGGTGATGTTGAGGGGTTCGTAAGAGGCGTTTAGCACCAGTACATTGCCCATTGTTGATTGTTAAAAATAATCTTTTCCGTGATATTAACACAGGTTTCTGAATGGGTAATGGGGAATGGGTAATGGGTAATGGGTAATGGGGAATGGGGAATGGTGAATGGGGAATGGTGAATGGTGAATCGGTAATGGGGAATGGGTAATGGGGAATGGGGAATGGGGAATGGTGAATGGGGAATGGTGAATGGGTAATGGGGAATGGGGAATGGGTAAGAGAAAAAATGAGTAACTGATTTTTAACGGGTGCATCTCACAGAAGCAAAAAAAAACTGTAGTGGGAGCGTCTCGCTCCCTAGGGAGGGAGTGAGAGGTCCGATGCTCCGCACAGGCTACGCCAACCCACTACCTATTTACAAAAATAGAATCCTCCCTTTTTAACAGATGTCACGGATGAGTTATCTGTTATTCTCCCAAATATCCCCCACTTCCCTAGTCGCCAATTCCCAGTCGCCAATTCCTAGTCCCCAATCCCTAATTCCTCGGATATAGTCGTTAGATATAGTGTGAGTGTAGGAGTGTTAAATTGTGTTAAGTTCGGACAAGTCTATGGTGGAAGCCTTGACACAAGAAACTAGCCAAATGATGCAATGTGATGCTTATGGCGGTTTATGTCAACGTGCTTGGGTAGAAATTGATTTAATGGCTTTAGCCCATAATGTTCGTGAGATTAAAGGTATTTTATCGCCTCAAACGGATTTGATGGCTGTTGTTAAAGCTGATGCTTATGGGCATGGAGCCTCTACTGTTGCCCAAGTCGCGTTAGACGCGGGGGCGACTTGGTTAGGTGTTGCGACGATCCCAGAGGGCATTGAATTACGTCAAAGTGGTATTACCGCGCCGATTTTGGTTTTAGGGGCAACCCATACACCCCAACAAGTGGACGCGATCGCGTATTGGCAATTACAACCGACTCTTTGTACTCCGAAACAAGCTTTAGTCTTCTCCGAAGTTTTACATCATAAAAATCAGATATTACCTGTTCACATTAAAATTGATACGGGTATGTCGCGTTTAGGTATTCCTTGGCAAGATGCCGCGCAATTCGTCCAATTAGTTCATCGTCTGCCTAATTTACAAATAGCCAGTATTTACTCTCATTTTGCGACGGCGGATAGTCCGAATGAAACGGTGATGCGACAACAACAAAAATGCTTTGATGACGCGATGGAGTCCCTTCAATCTACGGGGATAAAATTACCTCGTTTACATTTAGCCAATTCTGCTGCGACATTGCGCGATCGCGGTTTACATTATAACATGGTACGGGTAGGATTAGCAAATTATGGTCTTTATCCCGCCCCTCATTTATCGGCAAAAGTTGACTTAAAACCAGTCCTACAAGTGAAAGCAAAAGTAACACAAGTTAAAACCATTGCCAAAGGAACAGGGGTAAGTTATGGACATAAATTTATCGCACAAAAAGAAACTCAGATCGCGGTAATTGGTATTGGTTATGCCGATGGAATACCGCGTAATCTTTCTAATCAAATGAAAGTATTACTCCGTGGTAATTTCGTCCCCCAAATAGGCGCGATCACGATGGATCAAATAATGATAGATGTCACAGAGATTCCCGATGTAGAAGTAGGGGAAGTTGTCACCTTATTAGGAAAACAGGGAGAAAAGTCTATTTCTGCCGAAGATTGGGCTCAGACTTTAGGAACAATCTCTTGGGAAATTCTTTGTGGGTTTAAACATCGTTTACCTCGCGTCACGGTACGAAGTTTGAGTCAAGGCTGAAGTTCCCTAACATCCCGAAATTAGGGGAGATTTATCAAGATAATACTACAGGGAACCTAGGACAATTCAAGGGGGAATGTTCGATTACTTCGAGGTTAAAGGATGAAGAGAAAAAGCGCAATTGGGATCGAGTTTCTCTTTTCCAATTGTTTTCTCTTTTTAGTCCTTAGTGCCTTGGCGTTTACACTCTCAAAAAACATCTTAGTGCCTTAGTGCCTTAGTGTTTATCCTCTCAAAAAAAGCATCTTAGTGCCTTAGTATTTATCCTCTCAAGAAACGGATCTTAGTGTCTTAGTGCCTTAGTGTTTATCCTCTCAAAAAAAGCATCTTAGTGCCTTAGTGTTTATCCTCTCAAGAAACGCATCTTAGTGCCTTAGTGCCTTAGTGCCTTAGTGTTTATACTCTCAAAAAAAGCATCTTAGTGCCTTAGTGCCTTAGTGCCTTAGTGGTGATACTATTAAGAAATATTTGAGTGCCTTAGAGCCTTAATGTTTATACTCTCAAAAAAGCATCTTAGTGCCTTAGTGGTGATACTCTAAAGAAAGCCTCTTAGTCCTTAGTGCCTTAGTGGTGATACTCTCAAAAAAAGCATCTTAGTGCCTTAGTGCCTTAGTGTTTATACTCTTAAGACATATCTTAGTGGCTTAGTGCCTTAGTGGTTATACTCTATATCTCATCATGCAAAATTCTAAATTTTGGAATGAATTACTGCAATTAGCATTTCATATTGTCCCCCAAATTCTTTGGGCTGTGGGTATTATCTTACTCACCCGTCTTGCCATTGGATTTGTAGGCGGTATTACCCGTAAAACTCTGAGAGGAATCGAACCGACTTTAGGGAAATTTATTGTACAAGCGGTTGAAGTCTTCACTCTTTTAGTTGGTATTATTGCCGCGCTTAATGCTATTGGTATTCAAGCTACCAGTATTGTTGCTGTGATTGGTGCGGCGGGTTTAGCTATTGGTTTGGCATGGCAAAATACTTTATCCCATTTTGCCGCGGGTGTGATGTTAATCAGTTTACGCCCCTTTGAGGTTGGTGATGTGATCGAGACAAGTGGTATCCCTGGTGCGAGTGGCGTTGCTGGAGTTGTTGATGCTATTGGGATTTTTAGCACTACTCTCCATACGGCAGATCATGTCAGAATTACGATTCCCAATAGTCAATTATTTAATGGTACGGTGAAAAATATGACCGCGTTGGGTACTCGACGAGTCGATATTGAGGTGAATATTGGCGATCGCGCTATTGGTACAACGATTAGTCAATTATTAGATGTGGTAAAATGCCATCCCCTTGTCTTGGATGATCCTTGTCCTACTTGTTTAGTTATCAGTCTCTCTAAAGATGGTACAATTATTTGCTTAAGACCTTGGTGTGCTGCTCTTGCTTATGAGCAAGCGCGATCGCAAATCCAGCAACTTATCAAGGAAACCCTCGATCAGAATATCCCCAGAGCCGATCTCGTCGACAATCCCATAATCGAAAATCAATCATCTACAATGGCGTAGTCTTATGTTGGAAACTTTCTCACCCCAAAAAATTCTCCAAGAAAACGGGTTAAGACTCACAAACTCTCAAATTAAAGCTATCCACAAAAAAATGCCTCCAGCCGATACGGAGGGGCAGAGGTATGCAGATGCCGTTTTTGAAGGGGGCGGCGTGCGAGGGATCGCGTTTTTAGGGGCCCTACGATGTTGTGATGATATTGGCATCCGTTGGCGAAAAGTAGCAGGAACCTCCGCGGGGGCAATTACCGCGTCTTTACTCGCGGCAAACTTTTCGATGCAGCAACTCGAAGATGCTGTCGGAAAACTTGACTATATGCGTTTTTTAACCAAAAAAAACAGTCCTCTGATTCTCAATGGGGACCCCTCTGATGATTTACAATTTCCCCTTCAATTGATGATGTCTTTGGCCGCGACTCGTCAAATCGGAGAATATTCTTCAGATCCTTTTCGTGATTGGTTAGCAGAAACTCTCCAAAGAGCTAATGTGAAAACCTTTGGAGATATTGAAAAAAGAGGTGAGGGGCGAGAATTAAAAGTTGTGGTTTCTGATATTACTCGTGCCGAAATGTTGGTATTACCTGATGACTTAAATAAAATCAATACTTCCAAAGATCCCACCTTTGTGCAACAACTAAAATTAAAGAGTTCCCAGGATTTTAGTATCCCCGAAGCTGTGCGATTATCCATGAGTATTCCTTTATTTTTTACCCCCGGAAGATTGGGTAAAAGTATGATTGTTGATGGTGGTATTCTCAGTAACTTTCCTTTGTGGATTTATGATAAACAACCGGGTTATAACTCACCACTACCCCGTTGGTTTACCTTTGGTTTCCGCTTTATTGATCGTAATCTGGAAAAGACTATTACTATTGATGAACCTTTCTCTCTCTTATCTGCTACTTTTAATACGATGCTCAACGCGCGCGATCGTTATCATGGACGGGAGATGGATAAAGGTCGTATTATCAATATTGATGTCTCAGAAGCTAATGTGACGACAACGGAGTTTAATCTGTCGGCGCAGAAAAAAAACTGCCTTTATCGTCTGGGATACCAGGCCGCGAAAGAGTTTTTCCTCGCTCCTAGTTTTAGTTGGCAGCAACACCTGATTAATCGGGGCTTTGGTCCCCTCCTTCAAGCGAACCCGAACACGCCTCCCCCTATCTAAGCCCCTGGGCCAAGGAATTTTCCTCAAGGAAAAAAAAAATTTCCCAAGGCCTTGCTAAATCTAAAAAGGCTGTGTTATATTATGAAACTGTGACCCTGGAGAGGTGGCTGAGCGGTCGAAAGCGGCAGATTGCTAATCTGTTGTACGGCAGGTAACTCCGTACCGAGGGTTCGAATCCCTCCCTCTCCGTTATTATCATCGCTTTTTGGCTCACCCGAACTTAAGCTGGGTTGGGGTGGCGCGCTCTTCTCTGAGAGAAACCGGGTTTCTCTCCCAAATGTCGGTTAGGAGACAAAAGAGCTCTGACTCACATTCCTCACTTCTTTTTGTAATATGCCTTGTAACATATCCTCTCTGCATAAATTCCCTCACCCGTCACGATAAACCTATAGCGAACAACAACACGCGAGGTTTTCATGGCGACAACTCTAAACCAAATTGCAGGATATCTCGACAATCGCGACTCGAAATACGACTTTCAACCGGAAAACTCCCGCATCATCACTGGAGTTAACGCGGATAATGTTGATCCCTTCGCGATCGTCATCACTCTCACAGAAGAGGGCAAATACCTTGAATTGGCTGCACCTCAGTTACTCCAGGTCCAAAACCACCTTTATAAAGGTGTGATCTTTCAAACCCTGTTGGCAATTTCTTGGTCAACTAAAATGCTCAGGTGGGAATATGATCCGATCGATGGAGAAATTCGCGCCTCGATTGGTTTTCCTCTCGAAGATTCCCCCCTCACGGAACAGCAATTTAACCGCGCTTTAAGTGGTTTAATTCATATTGTAGATAAATATGCAATGCCACGCCTGAAAATAGTATTAGCAACGGGTTATGATCCTGGGGAAAAAGAACTCGGTGAACGTTTACTTTTGACTTTACAGGAAATCCTCCCCGATGGCTCTTTGAACTTACTGGAAAAAGCCATTGAAGCTCGTAAACAACGGGGGACTGTTTAAGTTTTGCATAAATCGTTGTACCTCTGACGATAAACCATTATCAACTGTTAAGTTGGGAGTTACCCCCCAGATGGACATCTCCAAATTTTCCACTTTTTTTCAGGGTTATCCTGGCTCTACTTGGAGCAGGGATAGAAAATTAGAACGCAATTTAGCTCGGTTGCTCAAGCAACGTCCTGATCTGAATAATGAATGGGCTTTGCTGCAATATTTTTGTGAAGAAGTGCAACTGGGTAGTGCGGCCGAAATCAGGTTTTTAGCCTCATTAATCCTTATACATGAAGGATTAATGAGAATGGCGTTATTTATGCAGGACTACCTCCAACTGCATTCCCGATCCCTTTTAGCTTTACAACATTTATGCGCTTATTTGGAACCTGCCTGTTTATTTACTGCGCGTAAACTGTACTCGGATTTTAACATAAATGGGTACAGTGGCTCAGACTATTTACAACTCGCGAGAAAGCAGTTATTAGAACCTAAAATTATTCCTGATCAACAGGGATTGAAACGGGAAGTGCCATATATTGTCTGGTTGTGCTTACAGTACAAACCTAACCAAAGTCACATCACGACTTACGCGTACCCCAAACTGCGTTCGGCGATTTTATCTCAGTTGTTTAAACATCAGGAAACTGCCCGATTATCGGATTGGGCTTTATTGAAAAATTCCAGTAAAAAAGCTCTAACAACTGCCTTAGAAAAAACGGGTATTTCTGAGGGAAAAATCCAAGGTTGCTTAGGTGCTTGGCAAGGATTTTGTGCGGTTTATGGTCAAATCACGGTTCCTAAAAATCGTAAGTTACCTGAACCGACGGAAGCACAATGGATGGCCATTTTTCAATATTTCTCTGAACAAAATTTAACCGGTTCTATTCCTGAAGTTAAACATCTGTTAAAAACCTGTGTTCAGGTGTTGCGAGAACGCAAGCTCATCCAATTTATTGACTTGGATGGTGTGGATGAGGCTGTGCGGGAACAGCAAGAATTAGAGATGGTTGAACAATGTGAATTTCAGCGGTTAGAATGGGAAGAAAAAGATGCTGGAGAGGCACGCGATCGACAACTGAGTTATTTTTTAGGAGCCACGATCGCGACGCTTCCTAAAAACAACCGGAAAAAATCAATCGACCCCCGTAAACTCGTAATTTTATATTACAGTTTCCCCGGATTAAATGAAACTAAAATCGGTAAGTTATTGGGAGTGAGTCAATCAACAATTTCTCGTGATTTAGGAAAACACAAAATCTCGATTTTAGAAAGTTTTGCCCAATGGTGTGAGAAGGAATGGGGTTTACCCTTAACGGTTGAAAATAATCATGCCCTGTCGGAAACGTTAGAAATTGGGTTAAAAGAATATTGCAGAAATCGGGTTATTTTCTGTGTTTTGCGGAGAAGTTTAAAATGTCATCCTGACTTAAAAACCGATCTGAAATTATTGTCTCATTATTTTGGCAATTTACCCAAAAAGTTTTGGGATAAATCCTCTGATTTGGATTTCAAGTTATCTGAGTTGAGTAATAAAGTTACTCAATTAAATCAAGGTTGCGAAAAAAACGGTTCCACGATCGCGGGTGCTTTTCACTGTACCGAAATTGAATTGCAAGATAAATTAGAAGCAAGCAAAGCTAAGTTATCTCAAGAATTACAATATTGGGTGAAAGAAACTTTGGGTTTAACAGAAGGGAATTTAGACGCGATCGCGGAACCTTCACGTTTATTGGTTGACACTTTTCTGCATCAAGCTGACTATGCTATTTTAGAACAAGAACGGAGCTAAAACCATGTCATTCACTTTAGAAGAATTAAGACTCGTGTACCCTGAGCAATTATGGGTTGAATTAACCGCAGAAAATCTGAATAATACTTTACCAAGCCCAGAATATTTTTCCCATGAGGCGGCGGTTTATCGTGCTTATTTAAACTTGCTTTGCATCAAGTATTTATTACCTCTGTTTCCTGACATTACTAATGTAGAAGAATTACCGAAATTTGAATCACAAGACTACCAGAAAAGTCTTTGGGAATTTATCAATGGGACAAGGATAGAATTTCTCGGTCATCGTTTGATTATCATTCCTAGTGAAACGATTGATTTGGATGAATTTTTAATTGAACAAGAATGGGTGGATATTCCTGAATTAGTGGGGGATTATTATTTAGCTGTGCAGATTAATTTAGAAGGGGGATGGTTGCGGGTTTGGGGATTTACTACTCATCGAAAACTGAAAACAGAGGGGCGGTATGATGTACGCGATCGTACCTACTCTATAGACTCAGAAGATTTGTTTGAAAACCTCAATGCTTTGTGGGTTTCTCTGAAACTTTGTCAGGGAGAAAAGGGGTTGATTGAACCGTTACCAACCTTATCTCCTAACCAAAGAGAAAGGCTTTTGACAGAATTAGGTAAACCTTCTCTTTATTCTCCACGATTAAAAGTTCCTTTTGCCGAATGGGGGGCGTTTTTAGCTGCGGATAATTTGAGACAACAATTGTATTTTCGGCGCATGGGGAAAGAATCGGCACTGCAAAAATTGGGAAATTTGAGTGAGAAGATTTTTCATCAATTGTGGTTATCATTGGATGAATTAGTAACCGCGTGTAACGTCAATCTTTCCTTGGTTAGAAGTGGAGCGCGATCTGGAGATAATAAAAATCGCACTCCTGAAATCAGTCGCGGACGAGTAATTGATTTGGGTATCCAATTAGTAAATCATCCGGTGGCGTTAATACTGCATTTCACTAAGGAATCAGAGAATAAACGCAATATTTTGTTACAGGTGCATCCGGGTGGGGGTAAAACTTATTTACCGCCAGAGGTGGAATTGATTGTTTTGGATGATATGGGTGAGGTGTTTTTGGAAGCAAAATCTCGCCAAGCTGACAATTGGATACAATTAGAGTTTCGGGGAGAGCCTGGGGAGAGGTTTAGTGTTAAAGTGGCTTTAGGAGATGCTAGTATTGTGGAAAATTTTGTGATCTAATCTAACCAGGAGAACGCGATGGGGAAGTTAGTGGTGCTGACTTTTGCCGAGGGAGACTTGGACAAAACAGGTTTTCCGGTAACATTACAGATGGGGGATGAGGGGAAACCCGCGACTAATCAGGAAACCGGATCTTTACCGCCAAACCCAGAAATGGTTGAGTCTTACAACAGTTGGAAGGTAAGTTATTATGGCTTTATTGGGGTAAAGGTTAGAAAATTAGAGGCAAAAGCAGGACAAGCAACTAACTTCTCAATTGGTGATGTTAATACAAACGCTGAGAATTTGAGCCAAAAATTTAATCAATGGTTAAAATCGCAGCAATTTAGTCATGTTAGGGAAGAATTGCTTGCCCATTTAAAAGAAAATGATGAAGTGAGGTTAATTATCCAAACTTCAAATATTGCTCTACGCAAACTTCCCTGGCATCTTTGGGATATATTGGCTCGTTACCCCAAAGCAGAAATTAGTGTCAGTGCGCCCAAGTTTAAACAAGTAACATCAGCCAAAGTTGCTAAAAATCAAGTTAAGATTTTGGCAATTTTGGGTGATGATGAGGGGATTAATGTTGAAGAAGATCGAAAAATTTTAAATTCTATTCCGGGTGCTAAAGTTGAGTTTTTAGTTAAACCAAACCGACAAGCACTCAACGATCAACTATGGGAACAGTCTTGGGATATTCTCTTTTTTGCGGGACATAGCCGCACGGAAGGGGAGACGGGAATCATATATATTAATAAGACTGAGAGTTTAACTATTCCTGACTTAAGGTATGCGTTAAAAAAAGCGATCGAAAAAGGTTTACAATTAGCGATTTTTAACTCCTGTGATGGTTTGGGTTTGGCTCAGGATTTAGCTGATTTGAATCTACCTCAAATGATTATCATGCGAGAACCTGTGCCTGACAAAGTAGCACAGGAATTTTTAAAGTATTTTCTGGATTTTTTTTCGGGTGGGCAGTCATTTTATTTAGCGGTTAAGGACGCACGGGAAAGATTGCAAGGTTTGGAAAGTAATTGTAATTGTCCCTGTGCTACTTGGTTGCCAGTGATCTGTCAAAATCAGGCAACGATTCCTGTGAATTGGAAGGATTTATGCAGTATTTCTAATCCTAATACAGACCTTTCTTATTTTTTAACCACCCCACCCGATTATCCTGATTTTTATGGAAGGCAAAAAGAATTAGAAGAAGTTGAGAATATTATTAATTTATCTAAGAATCGTGTTATCGCGATAGTAGGAGAACCTTTAGTCGGAAAAACTTACTTTGCATCTCAGTTAGCTCAAAGAATGAGTCAACAATACAAAATTTTTTGGCTGAGTGAACAACAATTGGCTGAACAAGAAACTCTCACTCTAAATGACTTGCTCTATTTACTCAATGAATTTCTCAAAAGTCATGGTGAGTTAGGATTTCTGCAAACCTATAGTAAACAAAAAGAAGAAGGTATAGAAATACCAATCAGTAGTAAAGTTGCTAGATTAGTTGAAGTTTTAAAAAATGGTAAAAAAGGGAAATATGCAATTTTCATTGATGGAAAAAACCGCTTTTCAGATTTAAATAATTTTGTCGAACGTTTTTTAAGTTATGGTGGTGAAAGTAAGCTCATCTTAATAGATCATTCTCAACATATTTCTTTACCAGGAAAGATCGAGAGAAAAATCCCTCAATGCCCCGTTAAAGGCTTTAGCAAAGAAGATGCCATTGACTATCTTCATCAAAGATGTGAAGGTTCTGGACTTGAATGTTCTTTAGAAGATGTAATCGCGATATTTGAGAAAACATCTGGACATCCCGCCGCGATCGACCTGATTATTGCTAATCGTCTCAAAGGTGTATCCTTGGAACAAGTATTAAACGAGCTAGTTAAGTATGAAGAACTACGTCATAAGTTATTAGAAGATGTTTCCAAAACTCTTAACCAAAAAGAAAAAGAAGCATTTCGTCGTCTCTCAGTGCTTCGGATACCTGTTTCACGTTTAGCTTGGAGATATTTCGATATCTCAGAAGATATCGGAAATTCACTCTTGGAACGTCGTTTGCTGACCAGAGAAGGTTCTGATAACTTTAAGATTCATCCTTTATATGCTGAGTTTTGGTGTAAGTCTCAGTCTCAAGAAGAAATATCACTGTGCCATGAAAAAGCGGCTAATTATTACTGGGAACAAGGCGAACAAAGTTTATTAGAACAATTGGATAGGCTTGCTTATCTCGAATCACAATATCACTTTCGAGAAGCTAGACAAGATGAAAAAGCCGCCAGAGTTCTTAACACTTTGGTAGGTCGCATACATCAAAAGGAGCGACTTCCTTCAGAAAGGCTACCTGCATTAAAAGAATGGCTTCTTAAGCTTGAAGATTCTATTTTTGCAGACAAACCTTGGTTATTATTGGAAAAAGGTCGAAAGCTGGAAAAAGAAGGTTGCTTTGAGAAAGCTAAAGAAACTTTCCAGCAAGCTTATGGAATCTTTGAACAAGAAAAAGAGCTATTGGGTGCTTCTGTTGCATTATACTCTGTAGGGAAGATGTACGCTCTTATGGAGCAGTACCAATTAGCTATTAATAGTCTGGAGTCGGTTTTAAAGAAAGCAGAAAGTATGGATGAAGATCCGATGCAGATTCGTACTTTAGGGGAAATGGTTTCTTGCTACATAGATTTGTGTGAGTATGAAAAGGCTCACATAGCTGCTGAACGTGCTTATGAACTATCTGTTGATTCGGGCGATAAGTTGGGTCAAGCTTTGACTTTATATGGTCATGCCAATATTTTACGTTCCCAAGGTAAATTTTCAGACGCGGAGACATTTTTTAACGATAGTGCTAAGGCTTTTCACGATTTAGGAGATGTTTATCGAGAATCAAAATCATTAGCTAGATTGGGGATTTGTCAAAAGTTACAAGGGTTATATGAAGAAGCCAAGAAGAATCTTAAAATTGCTATCGACCTAAAAGAATCTATTAACGATCATCGACGTGCGCGAGACTTAGACTCTTTAGCAGATGTTTACACCTTTCTTGGAGAATATGATGATGCTGAGGAGTGTTATCAAAAATCTTTGAAGATTAAAGAAGGTTCTTACCATATTGAGCCGGATTTGTACGGTCAAATTAAAACCTACAATAATCTAGCCAGACTGGCTTTATCTATAGGTCGCTTTAGTGAGGTTAAAAAACTACTTAAAGAGTCAGAAAAAAGAATTGACAAACAAAAACGAAGGCTCATAGGAGTCAACGGAGCGAGGTTGACAATATTAGCGGATTTGCAATTTACTCAAGGCGAGTATCAGGAAGCATTAAAATCTTGCTCAGAAGCCGCAAAGTGCTTTACCTCTCCCAATAAAAATGCACCTAACAGTTATGCACGAGTCTTATGGAGTTTTGGTCGTATTTATTTAGCTCTCTGTGACTTCCCCCAATCCAAAAAATATCTTGAAGATTCTCTCAGTTGCTTTGAAAAATATGAGATGGATTACCATCGGGTACTAGCTATTACATATCTTAGCAGATTGATAGTTTTCGATAACTCACAACAGGCTCAAGTTGAGAATCAGAAAGCTATAGAGCTTGCTAAAAAGATTAACGCACCGATCACGTTAGCAGCTTGCCTGGAAACTCAAGGAATGATCGAAGAAATCAAAATCTTGAATAGTTTTTGGGATCAAAAGGGCGATCAACAACAAACTGTAACATCTTTATTAACCACAGTATCGGCATACTACGATGAAGCCCTGCACCAATTAAAGGCTCAGAAAGTTATTTGGGATGTTGCTCGTCTTCAAGTTCAAAAAAACTTATGGCTGATTACTGTTAACCATTTCTTAGGTCAGCCAATATTGCCTGATGATGCCTATGGTTTATTAAATTCTGAACCTTTAATTAGAGAAGTTTTAAACAAATATTTAATCAATACCAAATATCTTCTTACTATTCTAAATAACTTGTCTCAAAAACTAGCGTCGAACCTAGCCACACAAGCTTTAGAAGTTATCTCTCCCATAGCAGTTCGCTTTGGGTTCAACGCATTGCGAGATGAAATTGAGGATCTAGCTTTTCAATATTTGCTAAAGCAGAAGCATCGAGAACAATACATTGCTCGTGGACAAGAATTGATTCAAGAGGAGATTAATAAAAATCATATTAAGTTTAAAATTAAGTCAAAATCTATGCAGACTGTGGCTGAAAAATGTAATTACCAAAATGTTGATGATTTATTGGCGGCTATCGGATTTGGTGATATCAAATTGGGTCGAGTTATTAATACTATTCAAAAAATAGAAAACATACAACAGTCTGTGATGACTGAACCAGAAGAATTATCTTTTCCAGTGACATCAATCTCACCCAAGGCAGATACTAAATTCAATGGAGATAATAAATCTGCAATTTTAGGGCTAGAAGGGATACTTTATCGTACTGCTGGTTGTTGTTATCCCATTCCCGGAGATAACATTATTGGCACTATTAGTCGTAAAAAGCAGTGTATTTCTATTCATCATTCAGATTGCCAAAATCTAAATAAGATTCCTAATGAACAAAAAATACCTACACAATGGGCTCACTCTAAAAATCAAAATTATCACGCGAGAATTCAGATTGAAGTTAGTGATGAACCAGGAGTTCTTAGTAAAATACTCAAAATTGTATCTAATGAGGAAAAAATCAATATTTATGACCATAGTCTTAAACGATTGAATTATGATCTAGCTTTGATTTACTTAACGATTCCAGTGAAAGATGTTAAACAATGTCAATATCTAATTGAAAAGATTAAGAAAATACCAGAAGTTAAGGATATACAAAGAATTAATCCAACAGTAAAATAACAATTTATCTTTACTATAAATTGTTAGCACGATCGCGCTTTCTAATTCCCACCCAGAGAAACCGGGTTTTTGTCCTTCACTCTACTACACAACTTCACCTTTTCTTTGAAAAACCCGGTTTCTTCAGCCACGATCGCGCTTTCTAATTCCCACCCAGAGAAACCGGGTTTTTGTCCTTAACTCTACTGCACAACTTCACCTTTTCTTTGAAAAACCCGGTTTCTTGATTCGCGATCGCGTGTTCTAATTCCCACCCACAGAAACCGGGTTTTTGTCCTTAACTCTACTGCACAACTTCACCTTTTCTTTGAAAAACCCGGTTTCTTGAGCCACGATCGCGCTTTCTAATTCCCACCCCAAAAGAAAGACAGAAACCGGGTTTTTGTAGTTAACTCTACTGCACAACTTCACCTTTTCTTTCAAAAACCCGGTTTCTCGCCTCACCTTAAGGAAATAACAAATTAGAGGCCGCTTCAATACGCGCTAACGGTGGAGCCGATCGCGGTAAAATCGGTAAACGAATAATAATTTTATCCAAATTAAAACTCTCGTCTATTTCCTCTCCCATTTTATAACGATTCTGCACAACATAACGCTGAGAAACCCCCATTTTTTCTAAAGATTTCTGTAACCGTATTTGTTCAGAAATAATCGCATTTTGCGCTTGGACAACTCCCACAAATTCCGTATAATTAGGATTTTTCAAATTCTTTTGGGCTTGCATCACTTGTTGACGTAATTTCCGTAAACGTCCCATTAAATCAACCCTTCCTAACACATCCTGATATTTCATCCATAACTTAAAGATCCAGGCTAACCAATCTCCTAACGCGGAAGGCATTTCCAAAAATCGTAATAAATGTCCCGTGGGTGCTGTATCTAAAATAATCAAATCTTGCTCTTTTTTCTCTAATAAATCCATCACCGCAATTAAAGATAACATTTCATCAATTCCGGGTAAGGCTTGGGAAACGATTTGTCGCCATGCTTGGGGACTATAGGCCAATTTTACCGCGCCTTCTTTTTGACTTTCCCCACTCATCATTTCCGCTAATTCCCATAAATAATCATCCCGAAATTGATCTAAGATAATTTGAGCATCTATTTCTTGAGCACTTAAATTTTCCGTTAATTGTTTCGGTTCATTTCCTAATTTTTCTCCAAAAGCATCCCCTAAAGAATGGGCAGGATCGATCGAAATCATGCGAATATTTTTATCGGGGTATTGATGGGCTAATTTCCAACCCATAGACGCGGCTACGGTTGTTTTTCCTACCCCTCCTTTACCTCCAATAATTAATAATTGGCGTTTTTCTGTGATAAAATCTGTGAAATAAGGGGGGATTTTCGTCGGCCATTCAATTACGGGCGGTGACGCGATCGCGACTTCTGCGATTTTGGTTAATTGACTAATGGTTTCGTCTAAAGCTTCACTTCCTAAAGGCTCCTGGGATTGTTGAGGGACAACAAAAACGGGTTGATTTCCGGGTAATTCAAGGAATTTTTGCAGTAGTTGTTGTTGCTCATAATAACGATCACGATCCGTTTCCGCGGTAATAATTCGATTGACAAATACACCCGAACAGGGAATTTCTAAGGTTATTAAACCTTCTAAAAATCGCGTAGTTTCTAATAAACTCATCGGCTCCGCGATCGCGACGACTAAACATCCGGCAAAAGAGGGATCTTCTAATAACTTTTTCCCTTCAGTAAAGTCAGATTTCATCTCAACTAAAAAATGATCCACTTCATCAGGGGTATAACGTCCCCCCAATGTTTGAGAAATAACTCGATGTTTTTCTTGGAAAAGGGCAACGGAATCTAATAAAATATCCAAAAAATCCTTCAGTTTAAACAAGTTTAAAGTATGCCCCGATGGAGCCATATCAACCACCACGCGATCGACCTCTTTTTCCCGCAATAAACGCTCAATTTCCAATAACCCCATTAATTCATCTAAACCAGGCCAACTTAAATCCCAAACCGGGGTTAAATCTTCCCCTTCGACAAAACTTCCCCTTTCCACTAATAACTCTAAAACCGTGCCATATTTTGCCTTAAATTCCTCTAATAACTTTTGCGCGTCCAGAGATTGAATACTCAAATTTGGTAAATCAGGAGAAGGGTGAGCAGTATCCTCTATTTCTAACTGTAAAACATCCCCCAAAGAATGGGCAGGATCGGTAGAAATTAAGCGGATTTTTTCATTAGGAAATTCTTGCGCCCAACGACGAGCAAACCCACAGGAAAGCGTCGTTTTACCGACACCCCCCTTACCACTAAACATAACTAAATGTAACGAGTCGTATAGATTCATAGGAATTGGGAATTTTTAGGATAAAGTCTGCCAGTCTGCCAGGGGTTAAAACCCCTGTCTCATAGCGAAAGTCCTCTGAAGAGGACTATAAATTAACGCAAGTTGCTAGTTAGATTAACTCGGAGTGCGTAAGTCCTGATTAAGTAGGGTGCGTCAGTGCGTTAAAATTATAGATTATCGCCAAAAATTCGATTACTGACACACCCTACCGCCTAAAAGATACCTCAAAATTAATCACTAGAAACTTGAGTTAAATTAGTATTTGAGTCGGTTTTAACCGACTTTTGCTATTAGCCAGGGACTTGAGTCCCTGGTGGGTTGTCTAAGAATGAAACAGCCCTGAGTTTATAGGGAACCGCGTACAAATGTTTCATAATCACTCAAAAACCAAGGGGGAAGGGAGGTATTAGCATCCTGCACTTTTAATTGTCCGGGGCGACAATAAAGTAGAATTGCTAATAAATAATTCATCGAATTAGATTCCGTCATTCCTTTACTAACTTCAGTAATTAAGGAAGTAAAGAAAGTTTTTTCAGCATCTAACATAGACTCCTTGACAATGCCGCTACGAAGCAACGCGTAATAAGCCTTGTTTAAGTCACTTTGATAGAGAGATTGTAATTTTTCCGGTGGAGTAAGAATCCAAAAATCAGCTAGTTGTTTTCGCAATTGTCGCAATTCCATTACTACCCCTTGATCCGATGAATCAATACGATAAAGATTGATAATCCCTAACAATTGATTTAAAAATAGAGGGGATGTGATATATTGAACTTGGAGCAAATATGTTGAGGTTTCCTCAGTTACATCCTGATTCCTCGTGACGATTCCCGTTTCAAAGATATTGGTGTAATCAGTAATTAACCAATGGGGTAAACGGTTATCGGCATTAGGAATACGCATTGTCCCTGGTTTAAAGTATAACATAGATGCTAATAAACCATTGATGGCTTGGGGATGAATTAATCCTTTTGTCAGTTGAGTTAATTGTTGGACAAAAATTTGTTCTTCTTGGGTTAATTCTTCATTTTGAATGCCACTATTAAGTAAGCTTTGATAAGCTTTGCCGATTTCACTTTCATAGATTTTTTCCAGTTTTTCCGATGGTGTCATTAACCAGAAATCCGCGAATTTTTTGCGAAGTTGTCGTAATTCTGTTACCACCGATTCCACAGAGGGATCGATTTGATACAGATTGACACAACCCATAACTTGATTAATATTTAAGACAAATTGACTATCACTAAGGGCAGTTTTTTCCGAGATCCCTTGACTATTTTGCCATTGTTGGAATAAGTCTTTGAAGAGGTTGCCCAGGGATAATGAATAGGCTCGACTGTCTAAAAATGGCGGATTATTCTGCATTTTTTGTGCAATTTCTTCGCGTTTTTGTTGTCGTAGTTGAGGGTTGGTTGCGAGGGAGACAGCTAATTGAATATAAGACTCTTCATTGTTGGTAATTAAATCATTCATGGAGAGCGATCGCAACATGGCGGCGCCTTGACGGAAACGTAAAGCATTTCCTTCCATAACCACGGTGGGCAAAGCAACTTCTAAGGGATCGATCAAAGACGTCGCACCGGAATAGGGATAAGAATCTAAATAAATATCCCCCAATTTCAAGACTTCTTTAACATCAACCCGACTGGGTAATTGTTTCACTAATTTTAGACGCTTAATGTCAACACGATAATTGCGAAAAATTCCCTCAATATTATTGAGAAATGGTGCAGCCGGATAAGTCCGAGTCCACGCGGGTCCAAAGGGATATAAAATTAGTACAGAATTGGGAACCGTAGCTAAAATTTTTGCCCATGTTTCCCGTAATTCCGGCAAAATTTTATAGAAATTTGCTCCCGAAATAAAGATAATGGTATCCTCTGAAATACCGAGACTTTCTCTGGTTATATTAACGCGAGGTGTTGCCAATTCTGGTGGATAGTGGAAAGAAAAACCACATCCTTCTAGGGTGACTAATTTCTCTCGATATTGTTCTTGATAATTGGGAAGTGGTGTGCAGAAAGTTCCGGCAATATAGTAGTCAATATGGCGCATTCCAGAGGTAGTAGGAGAGCAAAAAGAAGTCATTTGTAGCCGTGCTAACCGATGCAGTGCTAAAACAGTAATGGGTTTATAAACGGCTGTGATATTCGTACCTATCCATAAAATATCTAAGTTATCGGCTCGGAGAATTTCCACTTGCTCGTTAATATCTTGGGGCAGTTTTACCAGTTTATCGGCTCGACTTTCACAATACTTTTCTAATGAGTGTTGATTGACATTAATCGCATAAAGAAAAATCTCAAATAGCTCGCGATCGAGATATTCAAAAACTGGGAGAGTGGCAAAAGTTTCTGTTTGAGGATTAAAATGATCATTAAGAATGCCTAAGCGAATTTTGGAGAGGGACTCTCGTGGGGGCAAAACATAATCCAATTGATAGCCTTGCTTTTTCAAGGAAAATTCCATTATTTCCGAGCGTTTTATGTAAATTTCTTTGACATTCGCAGTGGAAAAATAGACGGGAATAAAATTAGATGTAACGCTGAAAAAATACCCGATTTTTTGCCAAATTTGTTCTGCTTGATTGAGAAATATTTTTTCATGGATATAACTTATCCATCCTTGGAAATAATCATAATATTTTTCAGACTCTCCCATTTTTTGATATAAATTAGGAGCGGAAAACATAAACATTAAATAATCATTAACCCACCAATTAGGAATAGGAATATTTCGATAGCTGAGAGGAAAATTATGAGCGTAGCAGTACAATGTTGCGACGAGAATATGATTAATGGCTTGGGGTGCGTTAAATCCTTTAGCCATATATTCGGATAATTGTTTAACAATTTTTTCTTCTTCTTCTATTAACGGTTCATCTTTGATGCCACTTATCAGTAAGTCTTGATGCAGTTTTCCCCAGTCGCTTAAGTAAGCATTTTTCAGTTCGTCAATTGTCGTTATAGTTAACCATTTATTCGTGATCTTTTTCCGTAATTGACGAATTTGATTGAGGGCATTATTGTCGGAGGTATTTTGTTTATATTGGGTAATAATTTTGGAGTTTTCTTCCAGGGATTCATTAATGAAAAAATCAGCACTTGGCTCTTCTACTTTGCCTTTAATTTTCGTAGTTTTGCTGAGGCACGTACTAATTATTTCTGCGGTTTTTTTCCAAGAAAATTTTTTATATTGTCCCCAACCAGACCTAATTAATGAACTTCTAATCGCGGGTTTTTGTACGTCTAATAGTGCATTTATTAACCCATTTACATCGGTTTCATTAATGTATAAAGCGGCGGAACCCGCGACTTCGGGAATTGAACTATTTGGACAGGTAATTACAGGACATCCACAGGCCATTGCTTCGATAATTGGTAAGCCAAATCCTTCATATTTGGAGGGGAAAATTAGTGCGATCGCGCCTGAATAAGCGGCTTTCAATTCTTGATCGCTCAATTGTAAAAGATGAACATCAATGTCATTAGTATAGGTTTGTAATTCATTTTCTAATTGAGAAGCCCCCCCTGTACACACAAGAGCAAATCCCTGTTTACTGATCAATTTTGATAAGGTATGAAACGCGAGTATTGTATTTTTATAACCATTAAAACCAAAACGATCGCCTACCATTAAAAAATAAGGTTTTCTCACACCATATCGGGTGGTAAATTCCACAATTTCTTGAGGAGACGCGGGGGAAAATATGGAGTTAACACCGTTAGGCGCGATCGTCACTGAATCTAGGGAAATATGGGGAAAAAATTTCACTAAATCACGGGCTGTATTTTGAGAAACCGTGATATAGGCAGACGCGTGTCGAATCGCCTGATGTTTTTGCTGCCACATGGGATTATTAAGATTCGCTCCCATCCTCTCTGGAATCATATCATGTACCATTAAAACAGAAGGCGTTGACAAGGGCGTTGTATAATAAGTAGAAATAAATAAATCGGCTTTTTCTTCCTGGCAAATCTCCTCTAACATTTGCCGATCGCGCTCGTTTGTATTATAGTCATACGCGGGGATAATACGAGATTGAATCCCCTCAATTTTTGTCCAAGTTCCGGCGCGATCCAATACCAAAATATTTTCGGCAAAACCATCTTTTAACCACTCATTAAGTAGAGATTGCCAAACTCGCGTAATCCCGCTTTTTTGCGGCAATTGAAAAAAGACACCATCCAGTAAAATTTTCATACTTTGTTAACTCCTAATTGTTTACGATAAAGCCATACGATAAGCCGCGATCGTCTCTTGAGTACACCTTTCCCAGCTAAACTTTTTAGCTTGTTGTAATGAATTCAAGGACATAGTTTCTCGGCGTGAGGGATGTCGATATAATTCCAGAATACTATGACATAGACCATCTTTATCTTTGGGATCAAGCATAATTCCTGCATCACCCATAACTTCGGGTAAAGAGGAAGTATTAGAGGTAATAACAGGCACACCGCACTGCATTGCTTCTAAGGGGGGTAAACCAAACCCTTCATAAAACGATGGATAGACAAATACTAACGCGCCACTATATAAAGGGGCTAAATCTTCTTCGGGAACATATCCTGTAAAAATAATCCTCTCTTTGAGAAAAGATTGTTGAGAAACTTCTGCCAGAATTTTATCATATTTCCACCCCGGAGTTCCCACTAAAATGAGATATAAATCTGTGATATTTTCTTCCTGAATGATTTGGGCAAAGCAACGAATCAGATGATCTATATTTTTGCGGGGTTCTAAGGTACTCAAACTTAACAGATAGGGAGCATCAGGAATCTTATATTTTTGACGTACCAAGCCAATTTTGGCTACATCTTCACAGAAATAGAAACGGGTGGGATCTGCCGCGAGGTGGGTGACAAATACTCGGGCAGGATCAATTTTTCGATAATTACAAAGGTCATTTTTTGTCCCCTGGGAGATACAAATTACCCAGTCATCCCCCGATATACTGTTTAATGTTTGTTGGAAAAGCTGGGGAATTTGCTCGTTTAAAAGAAATTCGGGAAATAATAGGGGAATTAAATCATAAATAGTTAAAAAGATTTGCGGCTTATTCGGAAATTCTTTCACCCACCGGGGCACTTGATCGTAAGGCGAATGAAAAATGTCGGCATCTTCTAAACTTTCCCCACCAAATACACTAGGGGCATTTCTCATCATCTGGAGAGTATTTTCCAGATTTTGTTTCAAATGCTCCAGGTATCTCTTTTCATAAGAATCTGGCATATCCAATTTAAGTTTCCTGTCTATCTGCTGATAAATTTCCCAAGTTTTGCGATAAATATTTATGATATAACTAGAGTGAATTAAAGGAATTTTGGGTAACTTTGGAGTGGAGTCGAGATAGTCTAAACTAGCATCTAACAATTGTAAATACTGAGTGACACAAAAGAATAAATTACAGTCTGGCGATCGCGCTAATTGTTCCGCGAGATTTTCCACGACTCGGAAAACTCCTGTGCGCGCTCGCGGATGGAGGTGTCCTTGTCCTAGGACTGAGATATCATAAATTACGTTGATCGGGTTTAATTGTGCGTTTAACATCATGTTTTTGACTTATTATTTAGGGGTCTATTTTTTTAGCTCGATAAGGCAATTTTATAAGCGGAAATCGTTTCTTGAGTACACCTTTCCCATGTAAATTTTCGCGCTTGTTGTAAAGATTTTGCGGACATTTCTTGTCGTAACGATTGGGAGTAATAGAGTTTTAAAATATTTTGACATACTCCGGTTTCATCCTTCGGATCGAGCATTATTCCTGCATCCCCAACGACTTCGGGAAGTGAGGAATTATTAGAAGTAATAACGGGAACTCCGCATTGCATGGCTTCTAAGGGAGGTAAACCAAATCCTTCATATAAGGATGGATAAATGAAAACTAAAGCACCACTATATAAGGGGGCTAAGTCTTCATCGGCTACATAACCTGTAATGATAATCCGTTCTTTTGCTATGCCAAAATTGGCTACTTCCTCAAAGATTTTATTATACTCCCAACCTTTGGGTCCAACGAGCACTAAGTTAATATCTTGGAGTTTTTCTTGTTGAACAACATGAGCAAAACTGCGAATGACAAGATCGAGATTTTTCCGAGGCTCTAAGGTGCTAACTCCCAAAATATAGGGCGCATTGGGAATACCGTATTTTTTCCTCACGTTTGTCATCTGAGCTTGATCATAACAAGGGTAAAACATTTGAGGATTTGCGGCCAAATGGGTGACAAATACTCGGGCAGGATCAAGTTTAACATGATTGAGAAGATCCTCTCTGGTTGCGTGAGAAATGCAGAGAATGTAATCATCAGGTCTTAGACTCTGTAATGATAGTAACATTCTCTGATAATCCGCGTCATTTTTCTCCTTAAATAAGTGGGAGAGAATGATCGGAATCAAATCATATATTGTCGCAAAAACTTTGATTTTTTTAAAGTTTCTGATCTGGGGGGGAACGGAAAAGAACGTTGCATGGAATATATCGGATTGTTGCAAAATTTCGTCATCGAGTAAACTGGGTGCTTCGGTAAATAGATTGAGGGAGTAACTGAGGGATTTTTTGATATGTTGTATTAGAGGTTGTTCGGAAGAATTAAGAGTGATGTTGTTTGCCAGTCTTTCGGGGATTTCAGTAAGTTGATAAATTTCCCTTAGTTGATGATATAATATCTTCAGAAAGCTGGAGTGATGGAATGCTATTCCATTAAATTTGGGTTGTGTTTCTAAATAATCTAAACAAGCATTCGCGGCAAATAATGAACGAGTGCCACAAAAAGATAAATCAAATTCAGGGGAAGATACTAAGCCAAGGGCAATATTTTCTATTACTCTTGCTACACCTGTGCGAGAACGCGGATCGTAGTGGCCAAAACCTAAAACGGAAAGATCATATAGTATTTTAATTAAACCACTCTGATTTTGGCTGCTATTAGGAACAGGAAGAGACTGTTTTACCTCATTATTAATGGGGTTTTCAATCATTAATAATAAGGATGTAGCTACATAACCTCCTAATTCGATTTTTAGATGGGGCGCGGGGGGATTATGGGGTTCTCTCATCGGTTTAAGATCGTAGTCATTATCTCCTAAGTAATAGTCGATAGGATGGACACGATAGCCCTCTAATTCTAACTCTTTAATTAGCCTTTGAATATCTCTCAGTCTAAAGAAAACTAAATTATGACTATTAATTGTTCCCTGATTTGATGAACAGTTGAATTCTGTCGTATGAATGGCTAATCCTCCGGGTTTAAGACATTTCATGGCTTCCTTGACAAATCTTAAACCATGTTCAATAGAGCCAATATGTTCAAAGGCACAAGAAGACCAAACAAAATCAAATTTACCCTGTTTGAAATCGGGGGGAATATTATTCATATCAACGGGACAAAAGTTGACCTGTTTTTCAAAGATATCTGGGGAACAAATTCCTAATTCATTCAAAGCAGTTTTTCCCCGACAAAGTTGATTTGATTTTCCCCAATGATCCTGAGCTTCTGGAGAATCATCCCCCTGATCAGTGGCGACAATTTCACAACCGAAAGACGCAAAAGTCGCGGGCAAAGGTTCATTTCCCACCGCAAAACCTAATCCTTTTTTACCTGGGTTTAAATAACCTCTTTCTGATAAAGCTTGACAGATTACCACCCATTCCCAATATTTACGATGAATGGTTTTAGGTTGTTTCAATTTAGTAATCCATGACTGATAATAGTCAGTTTCAAAGTCTCGATAAACGCAGAGTTTATTAGTAATAAGTGTTGGTTTTGTTCCTTTTTCTAAATTTTTGTTGAGAGTTGTTTGTTGATTGAATAAGGGATATTGTTCCCCTTCTAACTGAGTTATTGGCTGTGACACTTTTTTCAATTCAATCACCGCGATCGCGTTGGCAAAAAGAAACGGAACATTATAGAGACAATTTTTAACATCTTCGTGTTTGGCTTCCACCCAGAGGGAACGGGGAGGATTTGAATCCGCGTCCACTTCTACAACTTTAAAATAAGTGGTTTGCATCGCGTCTGGGGGAATTTGATATTTTTTCGTCAGAATTTCTAAGTATTCTTGACTGAATTGGAGTAACCATTTATAATCAATAAGACGACCAAAGGGTACTGTAATTAATGCTTTACCGTTTTCCGTGAGTAATTCATAAATTTTCGCGATCGCCTTCAGAGGTGCTTCCATATCTCTGCTTTTGATCTCTTCACCGTAAGTCTGATTAGGTTCCGTCGATTGTCCGATATGTTCTACTGTAGAAATTGAAACAATTACTTCATATTTTTCCGTCGAGGAAAGTTCCATTAAATCAATATTTTCGACTCCATCTATTACTTCATATTTATCAATAATACGTCTTGTTTTGATCTGGTTATTATCTGGTAACAGGTCTTGATAATAACTCAAAACATTGCCAACTTCCAGTAGTTTTTTTTCCCCTACTAAAGAAGAGAGAAACTGCAACGCGATGGGAATTTCAATGGCTCTCTCGGAAGGGGGAATATTATTATGAGGGTTTCGGTTATAAGGAAGTATCTGACCTTGAAAAATAAAAGTATCTTCAGAGTTTAACATAGTTGTTAATATCATTGATTGATTCATTTAGTCATGCTCCCTTCAGTTTAACCGAAAAGCACCTTTATAGAATAGAGGATAATTCCCCTCTCTTTCCTGACTTACACAGGTTTGGCTAGAAACCCGCTTTCTGAGTAGATACTTCGCCGCCAAACCTAATATTTGTCCTAGAAACCGGGTTTCTTTCCCTAAGCCCTGTCTTTTTTTTCTCTAAACTCTTGACAAATTTGATTAAACCTGGTATGTATTATCGTCCCCGACGAAAAATCAGGGAGAAAGCCTAGTCAAAAGCATAAAAATAGGTACAATATGAAGTTAAGTTAAAATAAATTAACAAAACAGAGAAAGACCCAAGTTTCAGGGACTTAACCGATAGGAGGAATGACCCCAGTGAACAACAAGCGGTGGAGAAATGCAGGACTTTACGCCCTGCTTGCGATCGTTGTCATAGCTATAGCAACCGCCTTTTTTGACAAACAACCCCCCAGTCGGGAGCAGTGGAAATATAGTTACTTCGTTCAGGAAGTAGAAAGCAAACGGGTGGACAAGGTGAGCCTCAGCGCTGATCGTAGCAAGGCTTTGGTCACAGCCGCGGATGGTTCCAAGGTCATTGTTAATTTACCCAATGACCCAGGCCTGATTGATATCTTGACGAAAAACGGTGTTGATATTTCCGTTTTTCCCCAAAATGAAGACGGCTTTTGGATCAAGGCGATGAGTAGTCTTGTCTTACCTATTTTAGTATTAGTCGGTTTGTTCTTCTTACTGCGGCGAGCCCAAAATGGTCCGGGAAATCAGGCCATGAATTTTGGCAAGTCCAAGGCTCGTGTGCAAATGGAACCCCAAACTCAAGTCACTTTTGGTGATGTCGCGGGTATTGAACAAGCCAAATTAGAATTAGCGGAAGTTGTTGACTTCTTAAAAAATGCCGATCGCTTTACCGCGATTGGTGCCAAAATTCCCAAGGGCGTATTATTAGTCGGCCCCCCAGGTACGGGTAAAACTCTCCTCGCGAAAGCTGTCGCGGGTGAAGCGGGTGTGCCCTTCTTCTCGATCTCCGGTTCTGAGTTTGTGGAAATGTTCGTGGGGGTGGGCGCGTCCCGTGTCCGCGATCTGTTTGAACAAGCCAAGACGAATGCTCCTTGTATTGTCTTTATTGATGAAATTGACGCGGTGGGTCGTCAACGGGGCGCGGGTTTAGGGGGCGGTAATGATGAACGTGAACAAACCCTTAACCAGTTATTAACGGAAATGGACGGGTTTGAAGGGAATACGGGCATCATTATTATTGCTGCTACTAACCGTCCTGATGTTTTGGATTCCGCGTTATTACGTCCGGGTCGTTTTGATCGTCAAGTTGTGGTCGATCGCCCTGACTACGCGGGACGTTTGGAAATTCTTAATGTTCATGCTCGTGGCAAAAGTCTCTCGAAGGATGTGGACTTGGAAAAAATTGCCCGTCGCACTCCGGGCTTTACCGGCGCGGATTTGTCTAATCTCTTAAATGAGGCGGCAATTTTGGCGGCTCGTCGTAATTTAACCGAAATTTCGATGGATGAGGTTAATGACGCGATCGATCGCGTATTAGCGGGTCCTGAGAAGAAAGACCGGGTAATGAGTGAAAAGCGTAAAACTTTGGTAGCTTATCACGAAGCGGGTCACGCGTTAGTCGGTGCTTTAATGCCTGATTATGATCCTGTTCAAAAGATTAGTATTATTCCTCGCGGTCGTGCGGGTGGTTTAACTTGGTTTACCCCTTCCGAAGATCGTATGGATTCTGGTCTTTACAGTCGTTCTTATCTGCAAAATCAGATGGCCGTCGCGTTAGGTGGTCGCATCGCCGAAGAGATTATTTTTGGTGAAGAAGAAGTGACGACTGGTGCTTCTAATGATTTACAACAGGTGGCGCGAGTTGCCCGTCAAATGATTACACGATTTGGGATGAGCGATCGCTTAGGTCCCGTCGCGTTAGGCCGTCAAAATGGCAATATGTTTATGGGTCGCGATATCATGACGGAGCGGGATTTTTCTGAAGAAACCGCGTCTATTATTGATGGGGAAGTTCGCGAGTTAGTTGATGAGGCTTATCGACGTGCTAAGGATGTTTTAGTGAATAACCGTGTGGTTCTCGATAAGTTGGCACAAATGTTAATTGATAAGGAAACTGTTGACTCCGAAGAGTTACAAGATTTGTTGATTCATAGTGATGTGAAAGTCGCCGCGATCGCGTAATTCTTGCTCTTTCAGGTTAACCCCAACCCGGTTTCTCCAAGAAACCGGGTTTTTTATAACAAACAATTCAATTTAAAATTCAATCTAGTTATCGGAAAATTTGATTATGAAAGTCATTATTATTACCGCGGCTGACGCGAAATATTTTGAACTGGTACAAGGGACAATTTTATCGATCCGAGAAAAACCTCAAAGTCAAAATGTCACCATCGGTTTTTTTGACTTGGGTTGCACACTAGAGCAATTACAATGGCTTCAGAAATATACTAATATTATTAAACAACCTGATTGGGATTTTGATTTTCGACAACGTTCCCAAACCCCCGAATATATCAAGGGTTTATTAGTACGTCCCCATTTACGAAAATACTTCCCTAATTTTGATATTTATTTATGGATAGATGCAGATGCTTGGGTACAAGACTGGAGTGCTATAGATTTATTCATTCAAGGTGCAGCAAAACGGCGTGGTTTAGCCATTGTCCCTGAACTCCATCGCGCTAGTTTACAACAATATGGCGGAGTTCCTGAATTTTCTCAATGGATTTATCAACAATATCAACTTAGTTATGAAAGAGAAATCGCGGAAAAGTTATGTACTTATCCTATGTTAAATGCGGGTGTTTTTTCCCTCCATAAAGATGCACCTCACTGGGAAGGATGGAAAGAATATCTTGATCAAGCACTGAGAAAAAACATCTCTATAATGACGGATCAATTGGCTTTAAATCTAGTGGTTTATCTCGGTGAATTATTTAATCGAACCGAAATGCTACCCCCTTGGTGTAATTGGATTTTCAATGGTTATCCTGTTTGGGATCAACAGCAAAATCGTTTGGTTGAAACCTATTTACCTCATACTCCCATTGGCATTTTACATTTAGCGGGTCGTCAAGAACTAAATCCGGTAAAACTTCTAACAACGACGGGAGATATTGTGGAAGTTAATATCCGCTATCAACCCCGAAACCACTCACAAGAAACACCGTTATTTCCTCTGGGAGATTATGTCTCACCAGGCTGGAAATTAATTCAACCTGATCGCTATTTTCCTCAGATGATAATCGGCGATCGTAATGCCTGTCAATGGCCTTATCTGCGTCGGGAAATTCCCCATAATTGGTATGTCGATAAACGGTATCCTTATATAGGATTTGCCAATCGAGATGAAGCCCATATTCTTTATAATACAGCCCTGAATTTTCGGGGAAAAAATGCATTAGAAATTGGTTGTTGGATGGGTTGGTCAGCTTGTCATTTAGCCCTAGGAGGTGTTAATTTAGATGTGATCGATCCGATCTTAGAAAAACCGGAAATTCGTCAAAGTGTCATCGAGTCCCTACAAGGGTTAGTTTCTGATGGAAATATTCAGTCTTTAATTATCCTTCATAGTGCTTATAGTCCTGGGAAAGTAGAAGAATTAGGGCTTCAAGGAAAACGATGGTCTTTAATTTTTATTGATGGAGAACATGGAGCACCAGGACCGTTAAATGACGCGATCGTTTGTGCCAAATATGCTGAAGAAGATGCCCTGATTTTATTTCACGATTTAACTTCCCCTGATGTCGCGGCTGGATTACTCTATTTAAGAGAAAATGGATGGCAAACTATGATTTACCAAACGATGCAAATTATGGGGGTAGCATGGCGGGGAAATGTTGAACCGATTCGGCATCAACCTGATCCAACTATTACTTGGGAATTACCCACACATCTTCAAATTTATCGGGTGAGTGAGGGAAACGTTATTTCTTGAGAAAATTCTCCCTCTTTTGTTACTAGATAACTAGACTTTTTTTATGAACCACAGAGGACACAGAGAACACTGAGGAAGAGCCAAGAGGGTTTTCTCATCTCCTACTAGGGATATCTCAGCATTAATTGTAGCACATAAACCCGGTTTCTCTCTCTTGTATTACTAAATAATTATCAATTCTGACCAAGAAACAGGGTTTCTTTCTACGAATTTTTGGGGATTTTACCAGTTCAAATCAATAGTATCTAAAAATCTTTGGGTTTGTTTTTCCCATGTCCACTTTTCCATAAATTGTGCGGCTGCTTCCCCTCGTTTTTGGGCTTCCTCTCGGTTATGATAAACCCTTTCTAAGGTTTCTAAAACTTCCTCAACATTAGATTCTCCCCATCCTTCAACACCCTGAAAAAGTGGAGTAGATTTTACCTTTTTTTGCAGCCGTAAGGGATAACAATGATGATTTTGAATTAAGTCTAAATGGCCTGTATTCGCGGATAAAATTGTGGGAATGCCACAAGCCATTACTTCCATCGCGACTAAATTTGTCCCCCCTTCACAACGATTGGTAAAAACCGCGATATCGGCTTCTCTGATCATTTGTCCACAGAGATGATTAGGCATTAAACCGATATCAATAAAGGCATTAGAGGGTAATCCATTAGCCCTTAACCATTCGCTAATTTGTAATTGTCTATTGGGATTAACTCTTGGTAATCCTAAGACATTTCCGGTTTGTTCCATTCCTTGCATAAATTCCGGCCAAAAGTTATGCCATGCTACTATTAATAATGAGTCGGGATGACGGGCATGAAATTTTTTAAATGCCGCGATGATTATATCTTGTCCTTTGCGATATTCTAATTTACCACCGGAAAAGATGACAAATCGATCGCGAAAGAATTTCGACTTAGGTGCGGGATGAAAAATGGTGGGATCTATGCCTTGATGTACCATTTTTATATTAGTCAAGCCGTAACTTTTGAGGATTTCGGCATTCCATTGAGAACCCGCAATTATTAATTTATACTCTTCAGCTTGTTTTAAGGCGTTTTTGGTTAATTTTGTATCTTCAAAAAAGATTACTCCAATTTTTCGATCGCTCGTTACTCTCTCTTTTAACACGGAAGTAGAAAATTTATTCCCAAGGGCTTGAAGAATGGTAAAATTACAGGTGATTGAACTATTGGGATTATTGGCTAATAATTGTTGAAAGTGATTTTGTTGTGCCAATAAAGGACGTAATAAAAACTCATGGAGAGGATTCAGATCCCCGGAAGAAATGACAGAATTTGCTAAAAGTGCGACTTCCCAATTAGGTGTTTGTTGCAGTTGTAATGCTAAATTCATACCATAAATTCCCCAGCCATTATTGACACTAATTGGCCAACTAATCCCTAATCCCTTGACTGGGGACATATCTATAGCTAAATTTTGATAAGAGGATTTAGGCAAAAAGCTGGTTTCTTGATGTAATGGTTTGCTCTCCGGTAAGATTTGACGCGAAACCAGGCTTTCGGGATTTTGACTTAAGGTTTGTAAAGAGGTTTTTAGCTTATGAAAAACACTATCCCAATCTCCTAAACTGGGTTGGCGAAACAGTTTCATGGTGGGATACCAAGGGCTATCTTCTCTTTCTAATAACCATCGCCAATCGGGAATATAGGATAATAATAACCAGACGGGTTTACCCATTGCTCCTGCTAAATGGGCGACGGATGTATCTACTGTAATGACTAAATCTAATTGAGAAATAATCGCGGCTGTATCGGTAAAATCTCCTAAATATTGACTTAAGTCTTGAATATTTGTTTGATTTAAAAGAGCACGATCGCGTTCGGATAATTCTTTTTGAAGCGAATAGAAAGACACTTGGGAAATTTCTACAAGTTCCGTAAATTTAGTTAATGAGCAGGAGCGTTGATAATTTTTGTGATGGGCAACACTACCGGACCAAACTATGCCAATTTTGAGTAATGATGATGATGCCGGAAAGATAAAAGATGAAGTAAAAATATCACCCTTTAAATAGGGAATAGACGCGGGTATATTGTCCAAAGTTGTACCTAATATACGAGGTAAACTCATTAAGGACGCGTAAACATCAAAATGTGGAATTTCTCCACCAAAAATCACCCATTGTTCAATGCCTGAAAGTTGAGAAAATAACTTTAATAAATGGGGATAAGATTCGACAATAATCCGACCTCCTTTTTGTTGGACAAGGGGAATATAACGAATAAATTGAATCATATCGCCTAAGCCTTGTTCCAAATGTAAAAAAATGGTTTTTCCTTGTAAGTTAGAGCCATCCCATATTGGTTGAGAATAATTGCGAATTTCATTTTTTCTGAGTTGCCAACGCCACTCGTATTCACTAAACCCTTGAATGAGATCGCCTCTTAATAATAATGATAGGGCAAAATTCAAATGAGCATCTGCATAATCGGGTTTGATCGTAATGGCTTTTTCATAAGCCTTGATCGCGTCTTCCAGTTGACCAAGTTCTTGCAAAGCATGACCAAGATTATTAATGGCTTCAGCAAAATTAGGATGCTCAGATATGGCTTGTTGATAAATGGCGATCGCGTCTTTAAATAATAGTTGTTTTTGTAAGGAATTTCCTAAATTATTGAAGACGGCTAGAAAATCTGGTTTGATACTAATAGCTCTTCGATAACACGCGATCGCGTCTTCTACTTGTCCATTTTCTTCTAAAGCAATGCCTAAATTATTGAGAAGTTCCACGAAATTTGGATTGATATCTAAGGCTTTATTCAATAAGATTAAAGCTTCGGATAATTGACCCTGTTTTTGCTTTAAAATGCCTAAATGCCCTAACGCTTCGGCATAATTAGGTTCTAATTCCAGGGCTTTTTTATAATATCTTTCTGCTGTTTCTAAATTCTCTTTTGTCATCCAAGCATTGCCACAATTAAAATAAGATTGGGCAAAATTAGGATTAATCATAAGGGCTTTTTCATAGGCAGAAATAGCCTCATTAATTTGATCTGATTCTTGAAAGGAGTTCCCCAAATTATTCAAGGCTTCTACATAATCCGGTTTGAGAGTTAAGGCTTTTTGATAGAGCGCGATCGCGTCGTTAAAATTACCCTGTTGATGGATAAGAATACCGAGATTATTATAAACTGATATCTGATTCGGATTAATTTTGAGAATTTCTTGATAACACGCGATCGCGTTGTCTCTGTCTCCCAGGGTTAAAAATGCTTGTGCTAAATTTAATCGGACTTCACAAAAATCTGGTTGAAAAGTAATGGCTTTTTGATAATTATTAATAGCTTCTGCTAATTCGCCTTTCTCTTGATAAAGATTCCCCAGATTATTTAAGGCTTGAATATTATTCGGTTTGATGGTAATAGCTTGTTGATAATGAAAAATCGCGTCTTCAATTTTACCTTGTTGTTGTAAAAGAGCTCCCAAATTATTATAGACTTCACAATGGTTCGGATTAAGCGCGATGACTTCCTGATAAGACGCGATCGCGCTTTCTAAATTCCCTTGTTGCAGAAAAAGATTTCCCTGTTGAAATAATTGCTCTGCTTTGTCTAGTAAATTCTCCTGAGAAGTGGGAGAAACATTACTTTGAGCGGTGGTAGAAATTGGGCGAGATGATGGGCGTGATGATTTTTTTTTCATAACATTAATTTTCCTCATCTTAAAATAGTTACCAGATTACGCAGAAACCGGGTTTCTTTACCCAAAATTGTGATGGGGAGAGGAGCATATCAGAAACCCGGTTTCTTTACCAAGGTATCATATCAGAAACCGGGTTTCTTTCAAACTATCACAAACAGGTAATCGGAAAAATGATATATTCCAGAAAAAATAGTTTCCAGATGAATTGATAAAATCCCGCGATCGCGCTTTTATCTTCTATATCAACTTGCTGACTTTTCCCTAACATAAATCCCATCAGTAATAAATGAGAACTTGCTAACATTACCCGATTAACAGAAGGTAAGAGAAAAACTCCCGCGACTGTGATTCCTAAATAACAAAGGGTGAGCACAATTAAGGAAAAATCAAACACGGTTTTCCCACCGAGTTTCACCGTGAAAGTCTTGATATTATAAGTCCGATCGCCTTCAATATCAGGAATATCTTTCAACAGCGCGATCGTCAAGGTAAACCCCAACACAAACAAGGTTAAAACCCATATTTCTAAAGGCAGAAGGCGGAAGGAAGAATTAGAGATAATTATCTCAGGCAATAACCCCCATATTTTCCCCTTGAATTGTAAAAGCCATTGAAAATGTAAAAACAATCCTAAATTGACAATAATTCCCCGCACGGTAAAAATACAAAAAGCCGCCCAAAAGGGAAAACGTTTTAAACGAATAGGCGGTAGAGAATAAACCGTACCTAATAATAAACTAATTCCTACAGTCCCCAACAAAAAAGGGCCACCTAATGCCGCCAAGACAATCGCGATCACTCCCGTAATTCCGACAATAAATTGACCTTGAAATCGAGAAAATTCCCCCGAAGCTAAAGGAAGATGGGGTTTATTAATCAAATCAATTTCCACATCTTCTAATTGATTTAATCCCACAATATAGATATTACCACAAATACACGCGCACCAACCCATGAAAACACCTAATAAATAGGTATTGAGCGAGAAGTTTTGAGCATTTTTGGTGAGTGCAAATGCCATTAAAGCCAATCCGCAGACACTCAGACTTGTACCAATAATTGTATGAGGGCGAGAGAATTTCCAAAGGGCAGAAATTTGATTGAATTTCAGAAGATTTCCTGATTGTTCGAGGTTCGGATTACTCATATTAGGAGAAAACACCGTGTATTGTTGAAAACATGAGACATCTCAATAAACTACTGTAGGGTAGGCATCTTGCCTGCCATTACTCCCATTTTTAGAAGATGTCTATTAAAAGACGAGCAACGAGGTAATTAGCAGCCATAAAAATCGGATTAGTCACCAGCAGATTTCTGAGCACGCAGTAGCCCATAACGAATTAAACCACGCTCATAACCACGACTCATTAATCCTAAAGAAAGAGCCCCCTCAATGGTTTGCCATCCACTCATTAATATACCTAAAATCACACTGGGATTAAAGGCCGAATCTATGACAATATCCCAAAAAGGTGCCACCGCTTTTGACCAATCTATTGTATCAATATTAATAAAATCACAACGACGGGCAAAGGCTTCATATTCCGGTAAAGAAATGACATAAGGTAGAGCATAAATGCGATAAATTTCTGCTAAATGACGACGTTCATCATCCGTTAATTGTCCCTCTTTTTCATCCAGAGGACGATGACACCAAGTCGCCATTAGTAAAGTTCCACCCGGTTTCAAAATTCGATAAGCCTCTTGCAAAAATTTACGCTTATCTGGAAAATGTTCGGCACTTTCTAAGGACCATAATAAATCAAAAGAATCATCGGCAAAATCTGTATTTAACGCGTCAGCTACTAGAAAATCAACCGAATTTTCTAACCCCGCGTCTTTTGCCCGTTCCCTCGCCCTTTTTGCTTGGACCGGACTTAAGGTAATTCCTGTAACTTTCCCCTGAAATTTTTCGGCTAAATAGAGAGAACTTCCCCCAATTCCACACCCTATATCAAGGATATTAGGAGTATTATTCACCATAGTAAAATTAGCGGGAAGCCCCCATTTTAATAATTGTTCAATTAAGTCAATTTGAGCTTGACGACGGTCTATTTTAAGAGTGCCATCAGCACCATAGTAACCATGATGGAGATGTTCGCCCCATACCTGCTCCCATAAACCCGTAGAAGCATCATAAAATTGTCGAATTTGCTCGTAAAGTGTTGCACTCATTACTTTTTTCTGATTTGATATAATTTCGGCCTATCTTGTATTATACCCCATTAGTTATTTTTTATTTTGTTTTCCTCTTGACAAATTTACCCTAAAAAAGTATATATTATTATGATGGATTAGTAATCGTAAATTATCTAAGCTATCTTCTCAAAGCCCCATCTTAAATAGCAAATACAAAATTAATATGACCGTCTCTCGAACTATTTGTCTCGGCTTTTTGGGGATCATTTTAGTAGGCACTTTTCTGCTCTTACTTCCCATCTCTACCACGAATGGGAGCTGGAGTGATCCCATTACCGCGCTTTTTACCACGACTTCCGCGGTTTGTGTCACAGGTTTATCCGTTGTCGATGTGGGTCAATATTATTCATTTTGGGGGCAATTTTTCCTCGTTATATTAGTGCAGTTAGGGGGGTTAGGATATATGACTGCCACCACGTTTCTTTTGATTTTGTTAGGGCATAAATTTAGGTTAAAAGATAAAATTGCCATTCAACAATCTTTAGATAAACAGGGTATGGCGGGAGTGTCGGAATTAGTGAAATCTATTTTAGCAACTACCGTAGTTTTTGAATTGACGGGAATATTGTTATTTATGCTGGAATTTGTGCCAAAATACGGTTTTTATGATGGACTGTGGTCGGCAATTTTTCATAGTATTAATTCTTTTAATAATGCCGGATTTAGTATTTATTCCGATAATTTAATGGGCTTTGTCAAATCGCCATTAGTAAATTTGGTTGTCACGGGATTAATTATCTTTGGCGGTATTGGTTATCAGGTAATTATGGAGTTTTATCTCTCGATACGCGATCGCGTCTCTCGACATTCCACTTGTGTAATATTTTCTCTCAATTTTAAGATTGTCACCACAACAACGATCGCGTTACTTGGAGTAGGAACGATCGGGTTTTTCTTGACAGAATACCACAATCCTGATACATTAGCCCCCCTAAGTTTAGGTCACAAAATATTAGCCGCGTGGTTTCAATCTGTCACCCCAAGAACCGCGGGATTTAATACCATTGATATTGGGAAAATGACAGAAGTCGGATTATTTATCACCATGATATTAATGTTTATTGGTGCCAGTCCTGGGAGTACAGGAGGCGGCATCAAAACGACGACATTTTTCCTATTATTGACTACAACCAAGTCGATTTTAGAAGGGAGAGAAAACGTTTACTCTTTTCAGCGTCAAATACCATCTTTCCTGATTTTAAAGACTATTGCTGTAATTTTTGGTTCGGCAACAGTTGTCGCCCTTTCTGCCTTTTTAGTAGAAATATTTAATCCAGAGATCGAATTTTTGAAAATCCTCTTTGAATCTATTTCTGCTTTTGCTACCGTCGGACTTTCCACAGGCATTACCGCAAAACTATCCGCGGCAAGTAAATTAGTCATTATTGCCACTATGTATATCGGTCGTGTGGGTGTATTATTACTAATGAGTGCCATTATTGGAGATCCGAAACCTCGATTTATTAAGTATCCAGAGGGTAATCTCTTAGTGGGATAATCTCACTCAATCTGATAAACTATAAAGAGACAATCTTAGTCCAAAATAGAACGGAGGCTGCGCTATTTTAGTGCTGAAACTTTTATGAATTTAGCGTCTTTGAATTTTTTTCGTAGTTTACGATTGTCCGTAAAAAAACAGTTTGCTATTATTGGTTTAGGACGGTTTGGCTCGGCTGTTTGTGAAACACTGCATAATTTAGGTTATGAAGTATTAGGAGTTGATACGGATGAAAAAAAAGTGAATCAAGTCTTGATAGATGAAGTTGTTTCCCATGCACTGCAACTAGACTCAACCGAGTATTCCAGTTTAAAAGAAGCCGGTATTTTTGAATTTGATACCGTCATTGTTGCCATTGGTACTTTTCTGGCAGAAAGTATTACAACTACTCTTAATCTTAAAGAAGGGGGAGTCCCTCATGTTGTCGCGAAAGCATCCTCAGAAACCCATTTAAAATTATTAAAAAAAGTCGGGGCTGATCATGTGGTTTTCCCAGAGCGTGAAATGGGTTGTGAATTAGCGCGATCGCTAACAAAACCCAACATTTTAGAAAGATTTGAATTAGATCCAGAACACACTATTGTAGAAATAATTGTCCCCGAAAAATTCGATGGCAAAACTATCGCGGAATTAGAACTCCGTAACCGCTATGGTTTAAATGTAATTGCTGTCAGTCAAGATCATAAATTTGTGATTAATCCCCTTCCCAATCAACGAATGAAAAAAGGAACCGCGATGGTTGTTATTGGCTCTAACCAAGATATCAATCGTTTACCAATTTAATCAGATTGTCCCTGATCTCTTCTTGTGGTAACTTGTCGGTAAAAAAACGAACAATCCTATCTAAATAAATCACAGAGATCATCTAAAATAGAAGTCAATAACTTAGTAAGGACTTGAGAAGAAAATGCTAGGTAAATTTTTTCGTAAACCGGAACCAGAAAACCGCGATCGCGTGCCTCCGGGTCAATATTTAACCAATGGTTTTCCCATTATGACTTATGGGGACACGCCACAAGTTACTCAACAAGAATGGGAATTTAAAATCTGGGGTTTAGTCAAAGAAGAAAAAACCTTTACTTGGCAAGATTTCATGACAATGCCCCAATCTAATTTCACCATTGATTTTCACTGTGTTACCCATTGGTCAAAATTAGATGTCAAATGGACAGGAATAAAAGTAACAGACTTTATCAAATATATTGATATTGATCCGAAAGCTGTTTATCTCATGCAACATTGCTATGGAGGCTACACTACCAATATTTCCCTAGAAGACTTTTTCCGCGAAGAAAACTTCTTTGCCCATAGTCTTTTTGGGGAACCTTTACCCATTGATAATGGCGGTCCCATGCGTTTAGTTGTTCCCCATCTTTACGCGTGGAAAAGTGCAAAATGGATACGCGGAATCGAATTTCTTGAGCATGAAGAATTAGGTTTCTGGGAACGTAATGGTTATCATCGCCGCGGTGAACCTTTTGCCGAGGAGCGTTATAGTGGTTTATTTGACTTCTAAGTAATTATACTCATTTTTGAATTGTAATTTTGATTCTCGCGTGTTGTCAGTCCGATGTTATAGCAAAAGGAAGGAGGAAGAAGGAAGAAGCAATAAAATCAATGGTTTGGGTTATTAACAACGTCAACCACCGTCGAGGTGGCTATATCAAAACCTGGTTTCTTGAAGAAACCAGGTTTTTTCTTATTTAAGTAATATTACGGATGTACAAGTATATTTTTATACTTGTACAATTTAAGGATACGGAATCTTGATAAATCAAAAGACGGGTTTCATTAAAAGGAGAAATTGGCGAGTCTGATGAATATATGGTCATTATCGGACTGAAAAAGCCTGAAAATCCGATTCTTTTGTCCCCATAAGCTATCAAAAATCGGACAACTTGAACTTCACACATACTTTACAAAAGCCGCCCTTTGTATGAAGATTCTGTAAAAGTTTTGTGTATCTATTGCAACCTGAGAATAAAGGCATCATCATAGAAGTATCTCAATGCGGGGTCTCACCCCTCTTTCCACTAGAAGCACTTTTATCAATATCCATTAAGGGAGTTATCTTATGAATGCCAAACTCGTTTCCAGACTAAGTATGGTGGCTACGATGAGTCTGATGGCTCTGCAAGCACCCGCGCAAGCCGCCGGTTTCAACTTCACCACTCAATTTACAGGTAACAATCCCAAGGGTGATATTTGGTTAAATGGAGTTCAATACGGTAATAAAACCGTAAAAGCAACGGATTTAGCTTTTGTAAAAACTGTCAGTATTCTCCAAAACACACCGATTGTAGCAAAATCAGGAGATACTGTTAATAACAATAATACTGGTGCTGCAAGCACGGATAAAGGTGATAATGCCAGTGCTCCGATGGCAACCTCTGGAGTGAAAAATCCAACGGGTGCAGAAGTCGCGGCTTTCTTGGGGAATAGAAACCTAAATAATATTATTGACACGGAAGATGCAGGATCTTTTAAGATGAATGTCTCCTTTAGTCAAGCCGTGAGTAATATCTTCCTGTGGGAACGGGGAATGAATAGTACCCTTCGCATTCAAGCGTTAAATGGTACTGAAACAGTTGGTAATCTTTTGGTTCTTAATTCTGCGAATTGGGGATACGCGGGATACAGTATTGACACAACAGAAATTACTGGAGCTCAAAAGGTTGGTTCTATTGGAATTAGTCTCGCGGATTTGGGAGTGAGTCAGGCTATCACAGCACTTCAAATTAGTACCGATGGCAGTAAAGGTGACAAGGGTCCTGATTTCAAAGTTGCCGGGGAAGCAGTACCAGAACCTTTTACAATGACTGGTTTAGCTTTGGGTATTGGTGGGTTGATTGCTGCCCGTCGTCGCCAAAATCAACCCGGTTAATTTCATTGTTTCTCCCTTTTAATTGCACAAATTAATTAATGATTGTTTTACTCAAAGGAGGTGAGTAGTAGCTGTTTCACTCTACTATTCACCTCCTTGTTCTAGCATTAGGAAAAACCCCTTTAGCCAAGCCAAATATATTATAGCTGAACCCGCTCTTACAGGCAGAATCTTTTACCCTATTCACAAATTAAAAACCGCGATCGCGTGCCTCCGGGTCAATATTTAACCAATGGTTTTCCCCTACCCGCGTGATCCTATGATCATTAGACATCTCCTAAAATGATGGTCGAGTAGGCTAACCCTACCTTTGAGCTAATTTTTGGGGGATGTCTCTTGTGCCACGCGGCTTCCCACATATCACCATTGTGCAAAGCCTTCCTTCTTGCCTCTTCCTTTCTCAATCCCCTGCTACAATAGAGAAAATGTTACAAAACGTAACTTATGCTGGTCACTATTCTCATAATCGACGTAGCCCTCGTATCCTGGTCATTACATCTGATCCAATCGGCGATCGCGCACAAGGAATTATCCTTAATGCTGGCTGGCACATTAGTTGGGATTTCCGCCGCGATGATGATGCTTGTGTACTTTCTCACGGGTTCCTGTATCACCCAGTGGTCCCATCTTACCCCCATGTCTTGACAGAAATTGGCGGTAACATCCCCAACATATACTCAAAAAAATGAAGCCGACTGTCCTGTAATACAGGCAACAGTCGGCTTTATAGATAAGACATCAAGACTAAATTAAGCCTTATTCAAAAAGTTTTGAACTTGTTTCAATGCAATCGTGCCAATTTGGTACAGAGCCCAGCTACCCGCCAAAATCAAGGGCAACAAGACGATAAGTAAGCGCAAGTCCATAAAATCCTCCCATTAAGTTTTCTAAATAATTCTCATTATTTATTTTTATCGCATTTTGAGTCATTGGGCAAACACGACACAGAACTTAATGAGATTTGGGAAAACCAGTATCCGTGGCTTTGCCCGCGTGAACCAAAGCCAACTTCTCATAAGCTTGAGCGTGTTCGATCAAACCCGCGCCCTCCGTCTCAGAAATCTCGCGTACGCGTTTCGCGGGAACTCCCACCACTAAAGAAAAGGGAGGGATATCCTTTGTTACCACAGAACCCGCACCAATAATACTACCTTCGCCAACTCTGACACCATCTAAAACCACCGCGCCAATACCAATTAAACAACCTCGTTCAATATGAGCCGCATGAATAACCGCGCGATGACCGACTGTGACATACTCATCTAAATAAGTAACAGTCCCCGGATCGCCATGTAAAATCGCGCCATCTTGAATATTAGTACAAGTCCCAATGACAATACGTTCGACATCCCCTCGGACCACCGCGCCATACCAAATACTCGCGCCTTCCTCGACTTGTACCCACCCCATCACAACTGCATTAGGGGCAATAAACGCGGCCTTTGACAGATCCGGTGTCGGCCAATAAACAGAGGGAATGGAGAGGGGTTCATTGAATTTTGTCATCTTCTAATGTTAAGTTTCTAAGAAATTACCAGCATTGCCAGAAGGGGCTAATACCCCTGATTATAATTTAGGTAAAGGCTGACAGTGCTTTAAATAACTTTATGATGGGATAGTCCATGATCAATTCTGCTTTGCAGTACCCCATTTTTGGCCCGGAAATTCAATGTCCTCACTGTCGTCAGATCATACCCGCGCTGACATTGACGGATAGTTATCTATGTACTCGTCATGGGGCTTTTGAGGCAGATCCCAATACGGGGGAACTTGTGCATTTACAATCGGGGCGACATTGGCGACAGTGGGAAAATGAATGGTACCGTCAGCATACTCATCCCGACGGTATTCGCTTTGAAATTCACGAAGCTTTAGATCGACTTTATTCTCAAGGCTTTCGGGCTACTCGCATCATTATTGCCCAACGCTATCAAGAGTTAATTAGTGGTTATCTGGAAAGAAGTACCCCTTGGCGCGAAGAGTCCGAGGAAAGCGAACCTAAACTTTATGGGCTTCCCGTTAAGTTTAGTCCGGCTCCAGAGGTGGAACCTTGTTGGGAAGTGATTAATTTTGATTTGGAAAAGGAACCGGGTGTCCCCGTTCGTTATCCTTATTTCCGCTTATTTGAATAAGACAGAAAGAGGGAAGAAGGAAGAAGGAAGAAGGAAGAAGGAAGAAGGAAGAAGGAAGAGGGTTAACAATTGATAATTGACAATTAACAATTAATAATTATCAACTGTCAATTGTTAATTGTTAATTATTAA
>JBEDKD010000485.1:0-10071 GCA_041172365.1 Cyanobacteriota bacterium
ACTAATCTTATTTCTTCATAACTATATTTTTGGCCGAGAAATTGATACACCGATGTCAGAGAGAACTCTACTAATAGTTCAAATACTTCTCGGATCACTTGTTGACGCTCCGGTAATACTAATTGATTGATATCAATGGGATATTTCATATTGATTAAATCTTCTAAATGAGACGCGATCGTGCTGGTTTTTAAACCCCGTTGAGCCGCAATTTCCTCTAAACTTAAACCCAGTCGATATAAGTCCAAAGTTTCTCTCTGACTTGAGCTAGGATTTTTGAAATTTTGCCCTGTTTCTAATTTAGGGGAAATAGTCGGTAAACTATGTTCCTGACAAAAATCATGAATAGCCTCCAGAAACACTTTTCCATAGGTATCACGTTTGCTACTTCCTACCCCAGAAATGCCCGAAAATTCGGCTAAGGTTTGGGGGCGTTGTTGTGCCATTGCCCTTAAACTGGAATCGGGAAAAACGAGATAAGGCGGGATGCCTTTTTGATCGGCAAGTTGTTTGCGGAGGTTTCGCAAAATTCCAAATAACATCTCCACTTCTGCCGCCAGAGATAAGGTATTTTTTTCGATCTCTTTTTTGGGTTCAATGGCAATTAAAACAGTGCGTTCACGTTTCATTATTTCCCAACTTAAGGCATTTAATTTTAAGACAGAATAGCCATCATTAGTTTCATCTAATAACCCTTGATGTAATAACGATCGCGCTAACATTTTCCATTCATCCGCGGTGCGATCTTTTCCGATGCCATAAGTAGATAATTGATCATGGCGATATTGTAAAACTCGTTGATTTTTAGAACCGCGTAAAATTTCAATAATATGATTCATGCCAAAACGCTCTTTACAACGGGCAACACAAGACAAAAACTTCATCGCGTCAATAGTCCAATCTTCAATGGGTTTCTGATGGCGACAATTATCACATTGTTGACAATTACCCGCGAAAGGTTCCCCAAAATAACTTAATTGAATCGTGCGACGACATTCATTAGCTTCCGCGTAGTCTATCATACGTCGTAATTGTTGACGCGCGATCCGTTGCTCTTGGGCATCGTTTTTTTGTTCAATAAAATATTCGATAGTTTTCACATCTCGATAATCATAAAATAAGGCACAATGGGCAGGTTCACTATCTCTGCCCGCCCTGCCCGCTTCTTGATAATAACTTTCTAAATTCTTGGGTAAATCCTGGTGAATAACAAAGCGGACATCGGGTTTATTAATTCCCATTCCGAAGGCAATAGTCGCGACAATAACTTGGACATCATCTCGAATAAATCGAGTTTGATTTTCTACGCGTTCTTGATCTAACATTCCGGCATGATAGGGAACCGCGATAATGCCATTTTCCTGTAAGCGAAACGCGGTTTCTTCGACTTTTTTTCGACTTAAACAATAGACGATTCCTGAACCTCCGACTTTTTGGATTATTTTTAGTATTTCGGAGAAACTACGACTATTTTTTTGGCGCACTTCATAATATAAATTAGGGCGATCGAAACTGGCAATATGAATATGGGGAGTTTCGAGATTTAATTGTTGAATAATATCGAGACGGACTCGCTCTGTCGCGGTCGCGGTTAATGCCATAATGGGAATCATGGGATAGCGATCGCGTAAATATCTTAATTGTCGATATTCGGGGCGAAAATCGTGACCCCATTCCGAGACACAATGGGCTTCATCAATAGCAAATGTGGAAATACCAATAGTGGAATGAATTTGATCTAAAAAGGGTAAAAATCTCTCAGAAAGTAATCTTTCAGGGGCTACATATAAGAGTTTAATTTGACCACCGAGGATCGCGTCCTCACGAGTCCGAGCTTCTTTGGAGTTGATGGTACTATTGAGAAAAGTCGCGCCAATACCATTATCCTTTAATGCTTCTACTTGATCTTGCATTAAGGCAATGAGAGGGGATACAACAATCATTAAACCGGGTTTCAATAACGCGGGTAATTGAAAACAAAGAGATTTACCGCCCCCAGTGGGCATAATAATGAGTTGATCCCGACGTTGGAGAGCTTCCTCAATAATTTGACGTTGGCCGGCTCGAAAGGAGTCATAGCCAAAATGATGTTTTAACTCTTGTTCGAGCGATCGCGGTTGGGTGAAGGATAGAGACATTAATCCTGACATGGCGGAATCTGTGCAAAAATGTAAAATGTCAAAGAACTGATGATTAGTTTTTTAGGATGATTCTACAGTTTCTATTTTTATTATTTTAGAGGTTTTAGGTCATTAAGATCAGATATTTTTGGCAAAAGCACCAGGGATGCCCCCATGAGAAAAATTGATCGGCAAAAATGATGGTAGGGTAGGCATCTTGCCTGCCTTTCACCTTATTTTGTCTTTTGTCGGGTGTGTAAAGTAACCCAGGAAACAGTATGAAAGGCCCCCATGTTAAGGGTAGGTTGGGGGGAGTAAGACAAAACCTAGACAGGGAGAAGGTTTGAGGGGAATTGTAAAAAAATATTAAGAAGGGGTTGCAATTCTAGGGAAGGTCTGCTACATTGATAAATTGTGAAACGGACGCATAGCTCAGTTGGTTAGAGCACTACGTTGACATCGTAGGGGTCACAGGTTCGAGTCCTGTTGTGTCCATGTACGGGCGAATGGCCATTCGCCCCTAAACTCAATCACCGTAAGGCTTTTAGCGTTTTTAACCTTTGCGGTTAAAGACCTCTAAGCATCGAGAAGTATGACAAATTAAGCCACTTTCAGCCACCTTATAAGATAAATTGAAGATACGAGATTTCAAGGTTTCAATATGCCAGCACATCAGAACCGCAAAGGAACAGATTTTACACCTCAAGTTATGGAAAAAAACGCGAGCTAAAGTTCCATAATCTAAAGTTCCACGAGCGCGGGTTAATCAGCGGCGCGAGACTCTGCCAACAAAAGTTCACGACGGCATCAATCAAAGGAACTTGAACCTTAATTTTCCCGCCAACAAGTTAATATCCAAGGGAAGCGCGTACCGCACGCGCCCCTAGAATCCGTTCGCGAAGCGTCAGCGTTCGCGTAGCGATGCCTGCGGCATCAGCAGAATCGCGTCGCGTGTGCGTAGCACTCAGCTATCGTGAGTAAAATAATGAGTAAAATCAAAAACCGTTTATGAACGATTTAGAGCTAGAAAGTTTATTAAAAGACTTAGAATCAGATCGGGTAGAGCGAAAAGCCTCCCTCTCATCGGATCGCAGTGTGTTGCGTCAGGCGATTTGTGCCTTTGCCAACGATTTACCCAACCACCAAAAACCAGGGGTACTATTTATAGGAGTTAATGATGATGGCAGTTGTGCCAATATCCGCGTTACTGACGAACTCTTGCGAACACTCTCTGATATGCGCTCTGATGGCAATATACTCCCTTTTCCAAGCATAACCGTGCAAAAGCGAACTTTCGGAGGTTGCGAGTTAGCTGTTGTCATCGTTGAACCCTCAGATGCTCCCCCTGTTCGCCTTAACGGACGAGTTTGGGTGCGAGTAGGGCCACGTCGCGCCACTGCTACCGCTGAAGAAGAACGTCGCCTTGGAGAAAAACGCCGTTCCAGAGATTTACCTTTCGATATTCAATCTTTACCTTCGGCTACATTAGACGATCTAAATTTAAGCTTATTTCAGCAAGAATATTTACCGGCTAGTTTGCCACTAGACATCTTAGAACAAAATCAAAGAACAGTTGAACAGCAACTAGCATCGGTTCGGTTTACCAACCGCATTCAACCTCCTATTTCCCCAACCAATTTAGGCGTTTTAGTTGTTGGGAAAGACCCCAGACAATTTGTTCCGGGTGCTTATCTTCAATTTTTACGAATTGATGGGACTGAATTAACAGACCCAATTAAAGACCAAAAAGAAATTTCTGGGCCGATTTCTCAGATGTTGAGATTATTAGACGAAACTCTACTAGCACATATTTCAATTGCTTCTGATATTACCTCTCAATCGGTAGAAATTAAACAACCTGATTATCCCTTAGTAGCTTTGCAACAGCTTGCTAGAAATGCTGTTTTGCATCGCACATTAGAAGGAACTAATGCACCTGTGCGAATTACTTGGTTTCATGATCGCGTGGAAATTCAAAATCCGGGTGGTCCCTTCGGACAAGTGAACCGCGACAATTTCGGTCAACCCGGAGTCACTGATTACCGCAATCCGAACCTAGCAGAAGTAATGAAAAATCTGGGCTATGTCCAAAGATTTGGTATGGGTATCCCACTCGCTCGTAACTCACTACAAAAAAACGGCAATCCACCGCCACAATTCATTATTGCAGATGCTCATATATTAGTTATTATCAGGAGACATCCATGACGGTTCCCATAATTGCTTTTTTTAATAATAAAGGCGGTGTCGGTACAACTTCCCTAGTCTATCATTTAGCCTGGATGTATTGCGATTTAGGGCTGCGAGTGATCGCAGCAGATTTAGACCCCCAAGCTAATCTAACAGCCGCATTTCTGGAGGAAAACCGATTAGAAGAAATCTGGGAAGAAAGCAACAAACCTAACACTATCTTTCGTTGTCTCCAACCTTTAATTAGAGGTATTGGTGATATTGCCACTCCACAATTAGAAGCAATTGAAGAGAATTTAGCCTTACTGGTTGGTGATTTATTCCTTTCGGGATTAGAGGACGAGTTTTCCGCAGAATGGCAGGGATCTATGGATAGACAAGAGCGTTCTTTTCGGGTAATTTCTGCTTTTGGGCAACTGCTACAAACCGCAGCAGAAACTCATCAAGCTGATATTATTTTGGCAGACATTAGTCCGAATTTAGGAGCTATTAATCGCGCCGCGTTGATGGCATCTGATTATGTAGTTATTCCCCTATCACCCGATTTATTCTCCCTGCAAGGATTGAAAAATATCGGCCCAATTCTTTCTCGCTGGCGAGAAGAATGGAGCGAAGGATTAGCCGATAATCCGATGCCTGAGTTAAGAATTATGACGGGTCAAATGCAACCCCTTGGATATATTGTGATGCAACACTCAGTAAGGCTAGACAGGCCGGTTATTGCTTATCGGCAATGGAATGATCGAATTGAAAATGTTTATCGGGAAGTTATATTAGGTGAAAGGGGAAATAGCACCTTATTACTAACAGAATACCCCTCCTGTCTCGCCTTACTTAAACAGTATAAAAGTCTCATGTTTATGGCCCAAGAAGCGCGTAAACCTATGTTTCATCTTAAACCAGCAGACGGAGCGATTGGTGCTCATATTCAAGCCGTACAAAGTGTTTACGGAGACTTTCAACAACTCGCTCAGAAAATTGCTGCGTTAGTACAAATACCAATAGCAAAGAGCGGTTGAAACGGGCGAATGGCATTCGCCCATTTCAATGGCTCGGATCGCGGTTTTGACACGGCATTTCTCGCGGCTATAACCTCGCATCGCGCTTCAACACAACACGATTTCCGAAGCGATCGCGATCGCGCTTCAACACAACCAGCGCAGCATTGGTGCAGCCGAATCGCCCTACAACTTCTCCAACACCCCAACAACACAGAAACTAAGGAAAAAACTATATCGGGTTTCGACTAAAGATGAGGTCTAATTTATTCCCTGTTAAGAGTTCCCTTTTCCCTATTTGTGGAGGGAAGAAAGAAACCGAGTTTCTCACCCTCTCAATTGTCTAAATCCCAAGATTGAGCTAATTCCGATAAAGAAGAGATTGCTTTCTTGGCATTCTGAACTATTGTACTAGGATTTTGAGCGTGTCTTTCATAGCCCGCATGGTCGAGGCTATTCCGCAGCAATCGCACCTTATTCCACACCGCAATTAGTTGTCTTTTTTCCGGCCATTTGTGAATTATTTTACCATAATTTGTTAGTTCTTTGGGGGGTCTATTCTGACTAATCTCCCAAAGTGCTTCATTAATATCTTCACGGGTATATCGATCGTCGATATCTACACTTCCCTCTAGTTTATAATTAACAGCAGATAAGAGCCATTCTCTAGCCAGAGTCATTGCTTCGATGATGCGATTGTTATTATGATACCATTTAATCAGGCGAAACTGAGCTTGTAATGCTGCCTTGGCATCACTATCTAAATTTCCGACAAAGGAACTAAATGTTTGATTAACTTGTTGCCGCAGCATTTCAAAGGGGACAACTTGATTGGGCTGCTGTTGTTCGGCTTCAAACAAATCTTCTGCTAATGCTTCTGCTAGAATACCTAATTTTATCGGCCGGCAAAGTAAGGTTGCCAACGATACATTAAAGAGGGTTTCTGCTGCTTTTTGATTAGCTCCTGAATTGTCGCTATTGGGGTTAAGGAGTTTAGATAGCTGTCTGGCATCTCCGGTTTCTACAAATTGATTACTAGCGGCTATCCAGTCGATCATGGATACAAATTCTGATAAATCAATAACAGGTGCTATTCCGTTATTTTCTGATTTTAAATCAAAAGCGCCATAATAAATCGCCTCAATTTTGACTTGTTTTGCTGTTTTGAGATAGGCAGCAAATAAGAATACGAGAAAAGGGAGGGATCGTAATCCGTGAGTAATATCAAAAATGACGCGATCGGCTGTTTCAATATGTCCTGTGATAATGGTGAATATCTGCCACATTTCGGCAGTATTATTGCCAGTGGGGATATCAACGGCTTCAATTCTTGGATCTTGAAGTGCTTCTAATACTGGCCAATTTACAGCTTTAGCTTTTTCGGTTACGCAGACTAACATCGAGTCATAATCGCAAAATTGTCGCAGTGCTTCTGGAAAGGTATAACCGTCATATTGTTGCTCCTCGCCATTGTTATCTTTAAAGGCGTAGGTAGTCGGTTTCATTGGTCGTTCAGGAGTTCCAAGAGCGGAAATAGCTCCTAAAAAAGTGATAATTTTTCTGCTCATAAATTAGGCTCGTTTCCCCATGTGGGGGTAGTGATTTTTAATACTGATTTGATGGTTTGAATGAAGGGTTTTAATTGGTCTGTGTTGTTACGTTCCCAGGGGGTGCGATCGCCGTGAAAGATAGTCACTATTTCTAGGTATTGATTATTGGGTAGCGGTAACATCCGATGCCAAACGGAACTTACCGCGGTAGGTTGTGAATTCCGCCTTTCTTTGCCACCAACTGCTAAAGTAATTGCATAAGGATCGGTATGAAATAACTCAATGATTTGAGACTGTTCAACCACCTGACTGTAAACACATACTCGGCTTTTATTCCATGCTTCTCTACAAATTAAACCTTGAGATAAATTAGGCTGTTTGTAATAAATTTTACAGATTTTTTCTACTTCCTCAAGAAAAGTCTTCAAATCTTCAGTTGTTTTAATAGTATTAATCCAATCTTCATCAGCTTCCCAGTGACAACCAATGAACTTTTTATAGTTTGTATTGTGCGTCGCTTTATAGAATTTCTCATGGCAAACTCGTCGCCAAGACTTGCCAAAGCCTCCCATAGTATAGGCGAATTGTAGAACCAACTTGATAAATTCCGTATCCTTAGCTTTAGCTGTAGCTCTTTTAGCCTCATCCATGCTTTTAGGATAGCCTTTGGGATCTAAATAAATATTTAAATCTCCTTTGACTTGAAAAAAATCTTTATACATATTACTTTTTTTCCAATCATCAAGAGTTTTATCATTCCAATAGATTTCTAATAAACCAGGGTTATTTGTACTTCCAAATAATTCATCTACTTTTCTTTTTACGTCACCACTACAAGCACCGGCCAGCAACCTAGTAGCATGACCTCGAAGAGTAGCTTTAAACAAATTAGAACGAAATTCTGGTTCTCCATTGAGTAGTTTTGGAGTCACTCCCTGACCCTGTTTTATATAAACGCTTATATCATAATAATTCCTGGGGAGGTAAGGTAAACCATAACCCGTACTTGTTTTTCCTCCCAAACCTTGACGTAAAGCATCGCATAAAGTCACTCCAACTTGCTTTAATTGTTCTGATGTTAGGGGATCGCTGCTAAATTCAAACATCATATCCGGTTGATAAAGACTAATCAGAGCTTTAGGAGTTTCCCCTCCTATTTGAGGAGTTCCTACTTGACGATTTTGTTGTGGATAAGCTATATCTACTATCCGTTTCGCCCAATCTCCTATAGGATAAGCACCATGAAATCTTAAAATTCCAGGGTTATTTTCATCGCCACAGTATTTTCTAACTCTATCTTTTACTGTTTGGTCGACTTGTCCAGATATACAAAGTCGTACAAACACTCCTTTTACGCTACTACCAGGGATAAAGGGAATACCGTATTTTCCTAATACGGGACGGGCAATGCTATCTTGACCGCAATTGCTAAATAATCGAAAAGGAAATGCAACTTTAACGCGGTAAATAGTACCGTCTAAACCTTCGGATTCATTATATTGATAGCATGGTTCCAAATTTGGTTTAGGACGTACCCATTCTTGAACCCACTGACTTCTATGTAAATTACTACCAGCATATTGCAAGCAGCAACGCCCATCTACTTGAGCGCGGTACATCATGGGAATATCTTGCGGATTTGCTTGACATTCTCTTATGATTGAAGAATCTGAGTCAGATTCGTCAGGCATAATTCCTAACTGAGTTGCCACTTCTTTAAGTCCTTTAATAATCACGGTTTATTCTCCTATCTTTGTAGCAGTCGTCAGGATGATTAGGGCAATGAGGAATATAGTCGTGGGGAGGGCGGGTTTATAGATACCTGGATTGGGTGCATTTAGATTTAGGCAAACCCGCCCCTACAAAATCTGTCTTAATCGCCTTGGCATTTGCTATAATTTCTTTGTTTTTTGGGGTTTATACCGTTGTGTCCACCAAACTATGCAATCACAAAATTGAGTTAGTACCGCCAAAGCGACTCGCTGTTCATCTGGATATTTTTTAGAAAATTCCCATAAATCATTAGCTACTTTTTGGATTTCTTTTGTCTTTTGATGATCGACTGAGCCTTCTGGTATTTGATTAATACCAGCATCTTTCATTATCGAGACAAATGCTTTCCAAGTGTCCTCCCAATACTCAGCTTTGTCCCTTTGCCCATTAGATTTGTAACGCAAATGCTCACCCCAAAATCTCTCCAATCCATAAGCCACTGCTTCTCTCATTTTATGAGATTCATTGAGAACATTTTTCTTATCTCGATCTCGATGTTTTAGCACTAATTCCTGTGCTTTCTGGTCTAGCTCGTAAGATTTCCAAGTCATTTTGATTCCGTCTCCGTTTGAGATAAATTTTTAGAAAAGTCATGTCCAGCTAAAGTCACGTTACAACGACCAAATCCAATTGATTCTAGTCCTCCAAAGTAAAGTTCTCTAGCATAATTTTTTTGAGGAGTGACAGCGTTAAAAGGTTGCCAGTTTGTAGTTTTAGTCCAGCCCGTTTTTTTCAACGCAACTGGAAAAACTAAAATGCTTCCTTCTGGTAATGCTTCTACATTAAAGAAAGCACCCTTGTCTTCGTCTACTTTTTTCTTATCATCCAGCAATTTTACTCGGCTTTGACGATAGAGTGCCATATCGTGAATCATGCTGATATCTGTATCAGAAACAACCAATAGTTTATCTTTTTCTAAATCAGCATTCTGTGGAAGGTTGGCAGTCCAATTGGAAAAATCATAGGAATCTTGTAAGCTCAAAAAACCTAGATTAAAAAATAACTTTTGGTACTTATTTTTTAATTCAGGACAAGCGCTATATGGACTGGGTATATCTGTAGGTGAACCAGGGACAATTTTTTGGTAGCGTTTGAGTAAGCGCGGTGAAGTAACCCACACAACAGGTTGACCGGGACAAAAAACAGGTAGCCATACTAAAGAAGCATATTCAAATTTAACTAAGGCTTCTGTGGTGCTATTTTCTTGTCCTTCCTTGGCGGGATGCCCGTACCATTCATTTGTAAACTCAGAGTCTTTCGATCGCATATCCGCCCGAAATCGCCCCCGAATCGAACTACCAGGAATAATCCCAGTCTGCGTAAACTGATCGCGGAAAATTAAGTTTAAATTCCCCGTTTCTTCTCCCGCGGTTGCACCCACATGAAGCGGTGCTAAGGTTTCAATAATTCCGTAAGCTTTGTGATACATTTATTCTACTC
>JBEDKD010000486.1:0-3547 GCA_041172365.1 Cyanobacteriota bacterium
CAATTTCCCAATCCCCATTCACAATTTCCCAATCCCCAATCCCCAATCCCCAATCCCCAGTCCCTATTTTTCTTGCCAAAGGAGCGCGATCGCGTAACGCACAGATTCGCCCACCATAGAAAAGCGAGCCTTTTCCGAAGCCATTTGATCCCAACGTAATAATTGGTCCCGAAACGCGGAATCTTGTTGAGCACGTTTCAAAATAACCTGACTAATTAACTTCTTCTGAATTTCCTCCGTAGAAACCCCTTGCTGTTTCAAATAATCTAATAGACGTTGTACACTATCAACAAAATTTTCAGGAGCTTGAGAAAGTAAAATCGACTTAATCTGATGGGAAACTTCCTTATAAATTTCTCGACGCTTATCCGAGATCGGTTTTAACGGAGCACTTGTAGTTTCGTCCTGAGCTTGGGGACTAGAATCTGATGGGGGTGTCGCTAAATTCAATAACATCAGAAGTTTAGAACGACGCGCCATTACTCGTTTTAACATATTAGCATAAATCCGTAAAAAATTCTTAGCCAAAAGTTTACTATTAACTAAACGATTGGCATTCAATCGTAATAAATTATGTTGTTCTGTCGCTTCAAAAAATATGATTTTTAATTGGAGAGAATCCTGATTTTCTAATTCCATCTCCGCGAGGGTAAAAGCTAAGGCTTCCCAATTAGGAGATTCAGGAAAAATCACTTCAATAATAGAATTATTCTCCTCGGGTTTTTGACCAAATTCCCCCGGTGCAAAATCCCGATCAAGGGGATACCGATTAATAGGCTTTTTCGTAGTATAATTAAAATGAGTAAAGACATAAAGACAATCAACTTTAGATAAATCAACCTCCTCAATTTGCCAATTATGAATACAACAACCCGTTAATTGTGAGCCTTCTAAATTTGTGCGAATCAGATGAGTTTCAATTAAAAAACTCTCCCTTAAATCCGCTTCTCCTAACATCGCGTCACTCAAATAAGCCCCACTTAAATCCGCTTTGCGTAAATCAGCCCCTCGTAAATTAGCTTCTGTTAAATCAGCCCATAATAAAAACACCTCTTGGAGATTAGCGCGTAATAAATGAGCCTTCTTAAAACTGGATTTCAGTAAATAAGCACCCATCAGATTCGCCCGACTTAAATCCGCATTATTGAGGACTGCTTCCGTTAAATCCGCACCCGTTAAGACAATGCGGTGCATATCCGCGTCACTTAAATTTGCCCCCCGTAATGTCACACCATTTAAGTCCGCTTCAATTAAATTCGCGCCTTGAAAATTGGCGTCCCTTAAATTAGCTTCTGCGAGATGGGCTTCTCGCAAATTAGCCCCAGTTAAATTAGCACCAATAAGACTGGCGCGTTTCATATTCGCTTCCATTAATTCCGCGCCCATTAACTTCACCCCATCTAGTTTTGCCCGTTCTAAATTAATTTGATCGGACTTGGCACCCGAAAGATTGGCATTACTCAGATCCGCCTCCGTCAGAATCGCCCAGTTTAAATCCGCGTCGCACAGAGATGCCATACGCAAATCGGCTTTAGACAGATTTACCCCACTTAAATTAGACTGATTAAAATTAACGCCCGTTAACATGGCATTACGCATATCCGCGCGACGTAAACACGCACCAACGAAAGTCGCCTTACTAAAAAAAGACCAACTGAGATTAGCACCTGTGAGATTAGCACCTGTTAGATCAACTTCTCGGAGATTAACTCCGCTTAACGTTGCACCACTGAGGTCAACGTGGGCAAAGTTACGTTCTCCCTGTTGATACCGTTCTAAAAATTCCTGTGTGTGCATGGAGCGACCGAAGGCGAAAGGGAGAGGGTAAGAGGGAGCGCGATCGCCCTACTCGCGGTATCTGATCCACCTTTGACCCCTCGTTTTATGCCAATTGTATCGCGACCTCTCTCAAAATTGTCAATTATTCAAAGGCGGTTCTCTCTTGAGGATGACAGACTTTGACGATGGAGACCTCCATTGTCATGATTGGGCCCCCAAAAGAGAACTTTCATTCCCTCAAAAGCGCAATACCGTCTCTGTTCACTTATCAATCCAGATTCTCTTTTTTGAGATGATCATGTTTCTTGACTTATCTAAGTAAAATTGCCTGGATTTACCCTCAACATTTGAGAATCAGAGCCATCTACTATTGAGTGATTTTTTCCCTGACCAATGGTCGCGATCAACGCAGTATGTTATGATGCTCTCCATTCAGTTCCCCATGTGATGTCGATCGCGGCTTTGACTGTTTCAGATCCTTGATGATGAAGCCGCGGATCACTTCTGTGAACACCAAAGATCACAAATTCTAGGTTCTCATCATCCAGTAGATAGCTTATAGTATAAATATAAGTGTATTTATTTCATAAAAAATGGAGTTAAAAAGATGACCCCAAAATCAAGTTTATTGTACCCCACCAGCCGCTATTACGGAGAAGTTAAACCGGAAAATTTGGTATTTAATGCGAATTTACAAGAGCTTTCTCATAAAGTTACTTATCTCAGTAACTTAGCCACTAATGGTAAAATTTCCCTAGAGGAAGCTTACGAAACTATAGAATCTTTGATGGTGAATTTAGACAACACAAAAAAACAGTTAGGTGTCGGGGATTGTCCTTTTGGGTGACTTACCAGAGATAACAAGAATAGACGATCGCGCTTTCCCTCAAGGGGATTAGGGATTGGGGATTGGGGATTAAGATCAAAAAGCCCGATACTCGCTACGCGAGTAAGGCTCCACGCGCAGCCTGCGCGTAGCGCGTACCGGGTTCTGTTGGTACTCACAAATTAATGTTTTTAATGGAATATTTATTGATATAGCAGATGTTGAAGGAAGAAGGAAGAAGGAAGAAGCAAGAAGGAAGAAGCCATAAAATCAATGGTTTGGGCTATTAACAACGTCAACCACCGTCGAGGTTGCTATATTTAAGAAAAAAGGAGACAGGTGATAGGTGATAAGTGATAGGTGATAGGTGATACGTAGAAATTTTCTCCCCAATTACCAATTACCCATTACCAATTACCCATTACCAATTACCCATTACCAATTACCCATTACCAATTCTTAGTCATCATCCTGAAAACGATCTACACTAGAGAGATAAACAGGTTCGACCCGGATCGCGAGGATACTATTGGGACGAACCACCATATACTCTCCTTGAATAGTCTTCAGAGGGACATTGACAAATTCAAGGGAATCAAACTTGGGGACTAAGACACCGCTGTACCACTTCTGAAAGTCTTGAAGGGTAGAGAAAGGGACTTCTTCTCGATGTCCCCCCTCCAGAAGCAGATGTACTGCATATTTATCGGGAGTTCTAGGCATATTGGACTTTTAACCTTTAGACTTTTTCAGTTGAGAATGATTTTACCTTACTGGAGAATGGGGAGTAGGGGACAAGGCAATATTTTCACCTTCAGGGTTGTGGTACATTTACGCGATATATATCAGACATTGGGGACAATCCCGACATCGGAAAATATCTCGATGGCATCATCTGTGAGGATGAAGGGCGTACCCGCCAAAGCTTTCAACATAATATTG
>JBEDKD010000487.1:0-4959 GCA_041172365.1 Cyanobacteriota bacterium
AACCAACCCCCCAACCCCCTCAAATCAAATCAGAAAATCTCACTCAGGTTTCCCCCATTCCAGAAACCCAAGAAAATACCCCTGATATCACCACCGAATCTCCCAACACTCCCACCAAGGAGGATGAGACATCAGAAAAATATCAATTAGTTTGGCGTAATAGTCAGAGGGCGGAAAATTGGCGCCCGATGAAAACTTTAAAATTATCTCGTTTTTGGTTAGAGCAATTAGCCAGCGCGATCGCGTTATTTTGGTTAACTCGCGAAGTCGTCAAATTTATCCTCGTCAATACAAATAACCTATTAAGTAGTATCCCCTTTCTCAAACCAATTCCAGCATTTTATCAAGATCCGACTCCTTGGCTCTATCTCTTATTTATAGTTTTATTAATCGGTTCCCCTTGGATCATGGATAAACTCCTAGAGTGGTTTTATGGATTAAAAAACCTCCCTTTAGGGACATTAATGAAAATCAGTCAAGAAAGTAATCGTACCCTCCGAAATTACACAAAAAAAACCGGAAACCCTTTTCCCAACTTAAAATTATTACCTATTTCCGCACCTGTCGCGATGAGTTATGGAAGTTTACCTCGTTTCGCGCGTATTGTTGTTAGTCAAGGATTATTAGATCAGTTAACCCCCGAAGAAATTGCCACGATATACGCGTCGGAATTAGGCTCAATTCGGAATAAGGATTTTATCTTAATGTCTCTCGCGACGTTACTATTACAAATTCCCTATACCATTTATTGGCAAGCAGCTTATTGGGGTACAAGAGTTACTGAGTTAAAAACTCTCCCCCTTCCGGCATGGATTCCCGATTTTATCTCTCAATTACTTAATTTTATTAGTCCCGCGTTACACACGATCGCGGTTTTGATATCGGCTTTAGGTTATGGGATATATTGGTTGTTACGTTGGCCTTTTTTGTGGGTATCTCGACAACGGGTTTATTATCGCGATCGGTTTGCTTGTGATTTAACCGGAAACCCCAATGGATTAACCAGGGCTCTCCTCAAAATCGCGATCGGTTTAGCTGATGATATCCAACAACAACAACAAACTCCCTATTTATTAGAAGGTTTTGACTTACTTACTCCCGTCGCCATCAAACACGCGATCGCGCTAGGCTCCGTCGCCCCCTTAACTCCCCTCGAACCCCTATTTCAATGGGATCTCCATAACCCCGCACGAAAATGGTTAATCCTCAATAACACTCATCCCTTAATGGGAGAAAGACTACAAATCCTACAATATTATGCCCGCGTCTGGAAACTCGATCCCGAAATTAATCTACTCACTAATGAGAAGGAAGAAGGAAGAGGCAAGAAGGAAGAAGGAAGAGGCAAGAAGGAAGAGGCAAAAGGGAAGAAGGAAGAGGGAAGAAAGTTATCTTTAATTTCACTTCCTCATATTTCATTGCCGTCTCCTCAAATCATGCTTCTCGGAGCTCCCTTTTTTGGTATTCCAATGGGTGTGGTTATCGTTGGTATGCTTTGGTCAGTAAGTATTTTCTTATCATTGATCGGAGTTTGGCAATTAGAGTGGATCAGAGGAGACATCGGACTATTATTAGGATGTTTACCCATAGGGTTTAGTCTCGGTACATTTATCCGAATTAATGATTTTTTCCCAGATATCAAACCCTTTAAAGTCAAAACACCCACACTACCCGAAATATTATCAAACCCCAACGCGTTACCCATAGACAGTGAGACTATCCGCATCGAAGGAAAACTATTAGGAAGAAAGGGAATAGATAATTGGCTACAACAAGATTTAATTTTGCAAACCGATACAGGTTTAATTAGATTACACCATGTTTCCCAATTAGGGAGTATTGGCAATCTTTGGCCACAGAAGACGCGCCCCAGTGATCTAATTGGTACAACAGTAGTAGTAACAGGATGGTTAAGACGCGGCGCGACTCCTTGGATTGATATAGAAAGTCTGCGAAGTCAAAGCGGAAAAATTTCTCAGAGTTATCATCCCATCTGGTCAACAATTCTAGCAAGTCTTACCGCGTGTTGGGGCGCCTACATTATCTTTCGCGGAGGAATTTGAAGAAGGAATTTGAAGGAAGAAGGAAGAAGGAAGAAGGAAGAAGGAAGAAGGAAGAAGGAAGAAGGAAGAAGGGAGAAGGAAGAAGGAAGAAGGGAGAAGGAAGAAGGAAGAAGGGTTTAACACAAGTACCATCTACTTTGTTACAAATCTTTAACAAAAAAACGCGCCTTTTTTTCCCACCCCTTGACAAAACCTTGATATTGACGGATGATATATAACATAATGGGATGGTCGCATTTTTTTTATTTTTGCCACCATCCGATTATACTAAAAATACTTATCTAACTATCCTTAATCATACCACACCTCAGCCAAAGCGCGATCGCGTTCATGTAAATTGTTGTAACAAACATGACGGTATAAAAAACCTCTACTTTGACATCACCCATCATTCATCCATCTGCGTTAATCTGCGTTAATCTGCGGTTTCAAAAAAAGATGCTTTTAGATATATCAGCCCCATCCACTTTGTGACAAATCTTTACCAAAAAAACGCGCCTTTTTTTTCCCACCCCTTGACAAAACCTTGATATTGACGGATGATATATAACATAATGGGATGGTCGCAATTTTTTTATTTTTGCCACCATCCCATTATAATAAAAATACTTATCTAACTATCCTTAATCCTACCACACCTGTGTCCAAGCGCGATCGCGTTCATGTAAATTTTTATAACAAACCAGACGGGATGAAAACACCTCTACTTTGACATCTGAACCTCTGCGTTAATCTGTGTTAAGGAGCGGTTTCAAAAAAAGTTGAACTCTGGGATATTCAGCCCCACCCTCTTCACAAATCCTTGCGCTTCATCATCTTAAAATCAAAAAACAATTAATTGTAAAGAAAAGTTGCCAGATATCAAAAAAGGTGTTACATTTATTTACATCAGAAAAAAGAGTCCAACCAGGTCAAAGCCGAAGTTAGCTCTAAGCTCTGAAGTGCCATAGAAAATTTGTCAACCTCCCAACACAGCAAGTTTAAGCCAGCCGCACCCGTCGGCTGTTTTTTTGAAGCTTGAGACTTACTGTGCCTATATGTGTGGCAATATTAAAGAAACTTACAGAAAAGAACAAAATTTTTCTATATAAGTAGATCATCAATGCCGAGTATGATAGGTTAATGTCAGTTCGGATGCGATCAAGACTCAGTGAAACAGCAACTATCAGTAGGTAGGTATGGATCGGCTCTATCGAGGCAAGTTCCGCGTGTTTCGCGGCAGGTGAGGGAAAAAGTCTAAAAAAAATTAGTCTTGAGACTCCTCATTGTACTAAACTAAGTATGGCCATCCTGGTTGATTCAGTTTTAGATCCTTGAAAGTTCATGTCAACCGCTCTAGGGATAAACAGTTTAAATCAACAGCCGAAGTAAAGAATCACAGGAAATCTATAGCTTCACTTGTGCAGTGATGATTGAAAGTTTACACAACAACCTTAGATTAAATAGTTCTCGGCATCGGTTACTCCGGGCAGATAGAAGAAGACGACATCATCTTCTACAGGATCGTGCTGACTATCAAGGTTGGTCAAACAAAGGGGTATTATGGCTGTTTTGTCGTTTCCCCCAGAGATCAATGTTGAATTGATCTCTATTCGTGCTGCTGTTGCAAATTTATTTCATTCAAGACTGGAGGATTTTTTATGTCAATTCGTCTCTACGTTGGGAATCTGCCGAAGGAAGTGGAACGCCAAGAACTGCAAGCCGTCTTCGCGCCGGAAGGGGATACTGTTACTACCAAGATAATCACTGATCGTAAAACTGGCAAGTGTCGCGGGTTTGGTTTTGTCACAGTGCAAACGGATGAACAGGCTGATCAGATCATTGAGAAATACAATGGTCTTGTCTTTAAGGAAACTTCCTTAAAAATTGAAAAGGCCTTACCTCGCACCAAAGGGAAGGGAGAGAAAGGTGAGAAGGGGGATGATGAACAACCCCAACAACCATTCCAACCACCCATTCCAGTTACCAGTGGTGGTGGTGGTGGCGGCGAATCTTCTGGTGAGAAGCGCAAACGTCGTCGCAACAAAGATAAGCGTCGTAGTGGCCCCGGTCAAACTCCGAGTCTTTCTAGTGGTGATAGTGGCGCGGTTCAACCTGATCCACGTTGGGCGAGCGCTCTCGAAGAACTTAAGCAACGTCTCTTGGCCGCGCAAACTAATTCTTAGCGCGATCGCGTTTCTTTTTGCACATTTTTTAAGTGGAAAAAGGCGGTATTCGCTCTAATACCGCCCTCCACATTTTATGTTTTAGATTTGGGACTGAGTAAAAAATCAAATACTAATTTCTTCTCAACATGATCAGAGAATCGAAAGAAGAAGCAAGAAGCAAGAAGCAAGAAGGAAGAGGGAAGAAGGAAGAGGAAAGAGGGAAGAAGGAAGAAGCAAGAAGGAGAAAAGCAAGGGTTTGGGCTATTAACAACGTCAACCACCGTCGAGGTTGCGATATTATTCTCGCTTTGGGAGAGATTATCCACTAGACAATAGCCAAAATTAGGTAAGGCTGTTATTAGTAAGAATGTGCTTTGGTAAGTTAGGGTTAAAGTCAAATTAGAAGCTCGATAGGTGGCTTTGGGCGGCGCCCATCCTACGCAACCGTGATAGGTGGCTTTGGGCAGCGCCCATGCTACGCAACCGCGATAGGTGGCTTTGGGCGGCGCCCATGCTACGCAACCGCGATAGGTGGCTTTGGGCAGCGCCCATGCTACGCAACCGCGATAGGTGGCTTCGCGATAGGTGGCTTCGCGATCGCATCTCTGTTAACAAAATATCTCATCAACACGAAGTGGAGCGGATCTTTCTACCCATCATCATCTATTATTAACTTATCTAATTGGCGTTGCCCATTCGTGGAATGATTCGGTAGTAGGGGCGGTGCCCCGTGCCCGCCCTGCCCCCCC
>JBEDKD010000488.1:0-4719 GCA_041172365.1 Cyanobacteriota bacterium
ATCCCCATTAGGGATTTAACCACAAAGACACAAAGGCACAAAGGTACAAAGGAAGAAATTCGAGAGGCTTTTTCCTTCCTTCTTCCCTCTTCCTTCTTCCCTCTTTCCTCTTCCTTCTTCCTTCTTCCCTCTTCCTTCTTCCTTCTTCCTTCTTCCTTCTTCCTTCTTCCTTCTTCCTTCTTCCCTCTTCCTTAATTTGATCGAGAATCCCAAGATTTAGCCGCATCCGCGATCGCGTTGTCAACGGATTTTTGATCTAACATCGCGGCTTGTAGATTTTCATAGATGGCTTTTTTCAACTTTTGAATATCCTGTAAAGGAGGAATTAAAATATCAGAGTCGGGTAGTTGACTCGCACTGACAATTCTCCCTTGATCGGCGGGGGAAGCATTCGGGGGAACATCCTTAAAATAACTATCCTTCAGAGACGCGATCGTAGAAGGTAAAACATTCGCGGCTTTCGCAAAAGCTAATTGATTTTCACTATTGGTAACATAGAGCGCAAATTTTAACGCGTTTTCCGCTTTATTACTATCACGAGGGATTACCAAATTCATTACCGCGACGGACTTTTTACCCGTAATACCAGTAATTTGTGGCGCGGGTACTGATACTTTAGCAATAGTTGGTGAATTTTGTTCGATCGTCTTCAAAAACTGCGGTCCCGTGCTTAATAAAGCCGTTTCACCACTTTGATATAATTCGATCGCGCGCCGATGCCCCTGAGTTAAAACCTCCTTGGGTAACAGGTTATTTTTGTATAAATCAACCCAATATTGAAAAACAGCTTTTCCTTGAGGAGTATTAAAAGCCGATTTCCCTTGGGCATCGACTAAAGGAACCCCCATTTGCACAAAAGACTCCAAAACTTCCGAAGAATCTTCCGGCACAAAAGAAACAAATAAAGCATATTTACCCGTTTTTTCCTTAACAGTTTTAGCCACCGTAGCTAACTCCGTAAAAGTTTTAGGAGGTTGAGTAATACCCGCCTTATTCAATAAATCCGTATTAGAAATCAGGATAGAAGTAGTGACATACCAAGGAATACCAAAACTTTTACCATTGAGGGAACTCGCTTTCCAGATATTAGGAAAAAAAGTAGATCGCGTCGTTTCAGGAATCTTAGTCTCTAAATCTAACCAAGCATTACGGCCAGCCAAAAGAGAAGCAAAAGCCGGATTAAGATTAACCACATCAGGCGCCGTTTTCGCCGAAACAGACGCGAGAATTTTCTTCTCCATATCGGACCAAGGAACATCAACCCAACGCACCTTAATGGCTGAATTTTCCGCCTCAAAAGCAGCAATTAACTTATTAAAATACTCCGTAAACTGAGGTTGAAGTTGCATCGTCCAAAATTCCACCTCAGAAGAGGACTTCCCAGAAGACTGAGGGGAAGGCATGGAACAACTAACCCCTAGCCCCAAAAACAACCCCACCAGCGTTAATAGACAAAACTTACGCCAAAACTTGTTAAACATTCTTAGCATTTTGTTGAATTTTCACCACAATTTCTTATTCTCAGTTAAACTGGATACCATAAAATAACGTAAGTTGCTAGTGATAAGCTTAGAGATTTTAGAGCGGGAGCATCCTACTTTTGTAGGGGAGAAGCATTCGGGTGAAGACTAATTAAGTCAAAACCGAGAATTTATCATCCGAATGCTTCAGCCTCAATGGAGGATTTACAAAAACGGGATGCTTCCTTTTCGCTCCCCCTAAATCCCCCGGAAAAAGGGGGACTTTGAAAGAAAACGGTTGCCCCCAGGGGGGGCTAGGGGGAGCGAACCGACAATATTTGTCACTAGCCACTTGGGTTAAAATAGAAAAAATTATCGTCCCACGATAATATCCATGCTGTGAAATTGCCCCAACCCATGCAACCAGATCCGCCATGAACCCCATGTTGACCTTTTTCAAAGGCTTCTTTAACAAACATAAACCAGGGATCGGCATCGAACTGACCCCAGACCGCATTAATGTGGTAGAACTGCAAAAAAAAGGGAATGTCTTAAAATTAGCAGCCTTAGCCACCACCGAAGTCCCCGAAAATGTCTTTCAAGACGGTCAGATTATCGACACCCCAACGATGGTAGAGATCATACAATCTACCTTGAAAGACAATAACATCAAAATTAAGCACGTCGCGACCGCGATCCCCGGACGAGAAGCCGTGATCCGATTAATTCCCGTCCCCGTCGAGTTAGACGATCAAGAATTACGGGAGTATATGAATGCTGAATCGGGTTTATATTTGCCCTTTCCCAGAGAAGAGGCCGATGTTGACTATCAAAAATTAGGGTTATTTGTCGATGAGGATGGGAGTGAAAAAGTCCAAGTCATCTTAGTCGCGACACGCAAAGAAGTCACCGAAACTTATATAAAAACCTTTACTGAAGCTGGTTTAAAACTAGATGTCATTGAAGTTAGTAGTTTTGCCCTGATCCGCACCCTACGCGAACAACTCCAACAATTTTCTAGTCAAGAAGCCGCGGTTATTGCCAATATCGACTTTGATAGTACAGAACTAGCTATCGTTGTTGATGGAGTCCCTCAATTTAATCGAACCATTCCCATCGGCACTTTCCAAATCCAAAGTGCCCTGAATCAAGCGATGAATTTACCCGCGAGTCGAGATACCAGTAAAATTATGGAAATGACTCTCCCGGTGACGGATTCCATGCCCACGGGGGGCGGTGATGCCAATCCTCAAACTACTGCCATGATGAAAGTGTTAGGGGAATTGGCCGATGAACTTCGTCGCTCCATTGATTTTTATATGAATCAGAGTGATGAGTTAGAAGTCGCTCAGTTACTTTTGGCCGGTCCGGGTTCCGCGATCGGTAAAATTGATGAGTTTTTTATGCAAAGATTAAGTTTGCCCGCCAGTCAAGTTGATCCCGTGGAAAGTCTGGCTCTGGAATTAAACGATGAAATTGCCCCCGAAATGCGCGCGGCTTTAGGTGTGGCATTGGGTTTAGGAGTTAGGGAGGTTTAAGCTTATGTATAGTATTGACATTAATTTTCTTAACGATCGCCCCGAGTACAAAGAGCGGGGCACAAGTCTCGTCGAACCAGGGACTAAACGCGAGGGCCAGCCGCCGATGAACCCAATTCCCATGCTCATTGGGGGGGGGGTCGCGTTATTGGTTAATGCCCTTGTCGGTGGTGCTTGGTTTGTTTTACAAGGTCAAAATAGTGAGGCTCAAGCCAAGTTAGATAAATTAACCAGTGATGTGCAAACCCAGGATAGTAAGGCCAAAGAAATTGACAAAATCAATGGAGATACCAGTCAAATTAATGGAGAAACTCAATCATTAGCCACTGTTTTTGATCAAATAAAACCTTGGTCAGCCTTGATTCAAGATTTGAGCGATCGCGTACCACCCGGACTACAAATTACCAATATCAACCAAATCGACCCCTCTCCCACCGTGATAACACCCGCGGCAACACCATCCGCGAGTGCATCCGCGAGTGCATCATCCAGTCCGGGTGCATCCCCATCCCCATCGGCATCGGCATCGGCATCGGCATCTCCCAGTCCATCTGCATCCGCGGTTCCTGTTGCCGCCGGACCGGTTCAAACACCAAAAGTAGAAATTATCGGATCAGCGAACTCCTTCGACCAAGTAAATGATTTTCAACTCCTAATTCAAAACTCCCCCTTCTTTAATGCCAACGATACCCGATTAGTCGCCGCGACCTTAAAAGAGAATACGACCCAAATACAATTACGCGATCAAAAAGGCACCAGTGGTGAGCTACCCAAATTACGCCCTATTGTGGAATATAAAATTGAAACGAGCCTTAGTTCCAAACCCGCGTCGGATTTATTAGCCGACTTCAAGAGAAAACAAGCAGATGGACTGGTGGTTCGGATCGAAACCCTTGTAGATAGAGGAATTCTCAAACCTAAAACAGAGGTGAAAAAGCCATGAATGCAGCAAACGACTTTGCTACGGGCGAAGAAGGTCAAGAAGGTTCAGGAGGACCAGCACTTTTTGGACTCGCGATCACTCCTGAAATTATTGGTATTGGCATCGGGGTCTTAGGACTAGCACTGGGGGGCTATTTGGTCTTTCAATTGATCATGCCAGAATTAGATAAAAAGACCCAACTGGAAGAAAAAATTAAGACCACCGAAAAACAACAACAGGACCTCACCGACAAAATCAAAAAGAAAACAGAGGCACTAACTAAGTTAGATGAAGCCAAACAACACAAAGAAGATGTCACCGCGATGTTTGCTAGTGATGTCACCTTACCCACCTTACTCTTTGATCTGACTCAACGGATTCGGGAAATCAATGCCACCGTCAAAGGTGATGAAGAAAAAGCCAAAATACTCAAATTTGAACCAGTGATCGCCAAGCCCCCAGCCGCCGCGGGTGCTAAACCCGGAGGCCTTCCCACAGATACCGAAGCGGCCTATGTGGTGAACGATGACTCCTTTGGCATGGGTGTCGTGGGGAAACTACGACGCAAAACTTATAAGGTCGAAATTGAGGGCAATTTTAATCAAACAAAAGCCTTCCTTCGCTCCTTGGAAAAAATGCAAGCCCTATTAGTAGTGAAAAACTTAAAGACACAGTTACAGCAACAACAAGCAGGACCTATGGAAGTAGAATGGCAACAAGGTAAAATTATCCCCGTCAACCCACAATCCCCAAAACTGAAAACCAGTTTTGATATTAATGCTCTCTTGCCCCTCAAGCA
>JBEDKD010000489.1:0-4424 GCA_041172365.1 Cyanobacteriota bacterium
ATGAAAAATCACCTCTTAGTGTCTTTGTGCCTTGGTGGTAAAAATTCCCCCAAATCTCCCCAAAAAGATGAAAAATCACCTCTTAGTGTCTTTGTGCCTTGGTGGTAAAAATTCCCCCTAATCTCCCCAAAATCAGGTCAAAAACAGGCAGGAAGCCTACCCTACAATAATTAACTCACTCCCCAAATTTTAATGGTTTTATCTAAACTCCCACTAATAAGAGTGTCCCCATTCTGATTAAACGCGAGACAACTGATCGCGTCTTCATGGCCGGGTAAAGTAAAAATTAGTCGTCCGTTTAGACTATTCCAGAGTTTGATTGTATTATCGACACAACTACTTGCTAATATTTTACCATCTGGACTCCACGCGATCGCGACTTTCGAGCCTAAAAAGGCATCAAGAATTAATTTAATCTCCAGAGAAAGAGCATTCCAGAGTTTAATTTTACCATCTCTAGTGGTACTCGCGAGAGTTTGTCCATCAGGACTAAATGCTAAACAACTAGAATCAGGGGTAAACACCAAATAACTCGAATCACTTTGAATCGTTTGGGGACGATCCATTGTGCGAAGATTCCATAATTTAATCATACCATCTCTACTGGCACTTGCCAGTATTTTTCCGTCAGGACTAAATGCCACGGATACGATCGCGTCTTTATGGGAACCCCAAGTTAAATAAGTGCCAAAAGTATAGATCAATTTGCCCGTTTCTATATTCCATAAACGAACGGTTTTATCGAGGGAACCACTCCCCAGCATTTTATTATCTGAACTCAACGCGATCGTGGTAATTTCATTTTCATGGCCAATCAGAGTATGCTCTAAGTCTTGCGATAGCCAAACTTCAATCACACTCCGGCGAGGCGTATCCACACTTCTCACAAAAAGATCCGGTTCTTCCCCTAATAAAAATAACCCTTTTACCCGCACAAGGGGATCAATAGAATAAAGCAGTTTTTGTTTATCAATATCAGCAATTTTAATGAGTTTTTCGTGACTAAAAACCATGCGACTTCCTTCAGGGCTAATCGTGAGATTTTTTCCCACTTTGATCGTCCGAAGACAATTCCAAAAACGATAAAAATTAAACCCCTTAAGCCCTTCAATAACTTCCGGTTCCTTCAACTTTTTCAAGAGGAGATAAGCCTCACGACGCACATCATCCGCCGAATCTTTTAAACATTCCAGAAGAAACTCAACTCCGGGCTTACCATATTTAAGGCAATTCTTAATTTCCGCAACTTTTGTCGCCCCATCAGCCTTGAGAAAACGCGCCTTTAGCCCCGGAAGACCACCTAAAACAACAGCCGTGTCAGGAACAGGATTTTGACCACCAAGGACAGCATCATAGTCTCTTGGTTGGTTAGGAGAATCAGTTATCATCATGGATTAAAGATAAAAAAATAAGAATAGAGATTGACGTTAGACATAATCAGTATTATAATAGAATAAGTTAATTTTGTAAATACACGCAAAAATATGTCCCATTTTACAACAATTAAGGTACAAATAAAAAATGGAGAAATTCTCCATCAAGTTTTGAAAGAATTGGAATATCAAGTAGAATGTAATACGAAAGTAAGGGGATATCGAGGGGATACAATTGAAGCCGAGTATGTCATCAGACAGTCAAATGGGTTCGATCTGGGATTTCGTCGTAATGGAGAAGATTATGAGTTAGTCGCGGATTTTTGGGGAGCGCGAATTAATCAAGAACAATTTATTAATTCGATCGCGCATAAATATGCCCATAAAACGTTAATGAGTTCCGTGCAAGAACAAGGCTTTAGTGTAGAAGAAGAGGAGACATTAGAAGATGGTACGGTGAGAGTGATAGTGGGTCGTTGGGTGTAAAAGTTGTGAAAATGTGGTAAGTTATAGTTATTAGGTTAGAGGTGATAAGTTCAGAGGAGAAAAACTGAACCTGAGAACTTAACAGCTAACAGCTAACAGAAAAAAACAGTCAACCCGGAAATGTCTCACAAAACCAAAAGCACGGTAAAATGTCTACGAACACGCTCTGTAAAAGCCATTAACTTTAGAACTGCTTCATCACCGCGCTCTGCCCCAGGTCGATGATGAAGCAGGGATCAACAATAACGATCCCCTATGGAACAAGCAATGGCGGCGACGTGATGTTGTGTCCGGGTGTACCAGGCAGAAAATCCCAAATTTGTGCTTACCGAGCGCAAAGAAAACTTTGTTGTCGGTGCTTTCTCTATAAAACCAGGTTTTAATATCTATGCTGCAAACACTTCTTGCACACAATACTCCCCGGAAAGTGGCAGAGTTAATCATGGGAAAGATCCCCAGAGGTGAACTAACTTTTGGGCAAATCAAAAGTCAAATATTTGGTCAATATTGGCGAGAGGAATCTTACCATGAAATTTTGTTACAATTGGTAAGTTTTCTCAGTGAAGCTGAGGTAAGGGATCTCATAGAAGACTTAATTTTCCAAAATGGACAAGAAGAAAAATTTTTAAATTTATTTTTGGCTGTTGAATGTCTGCGTGTGAGCAAAATCTCTATTCATTCTTCTACTGTTGAGCGTTTACACCAAAATTTAAAAGATTTATCACAATATGGTTCTGGGTTTTTAGTGCTTTATCAAAATGCACAGGAATTAAACGAAACCTATCAAATTCGATCGCGGGCAATAGTCGCGATCGCGAATCATTGGAAAAGCGATCCCGATACCAATCCTTGGCTAAAACAGTTAGTAAAATCGCAAGAAATTGGGGAAGTACGAGCAACAGCATTACAGGAATTAGCACGAGGTTGGCCAAAAGATCCAGAGATATTTCCCTTACTGAAAAGTTTAGTAGAATCCGATGATAGTTGGGCAATTCGTTCCACCGCGACTCAAGAATTAGGGAGAGGTTGGTATTCAGATATTGCCATTTTTGCCCTATTAAAAATCCTAGCATCCTCCGATCCCAGTTCCGCGGTGCGTACCGCGGCAGTGCAAGAATTAGCGCGAAATTGGAACGATCGCCCAGAGACATTACAATTAATTAGACGCATTGCGGAAACCGATGAAAATTTAGGAGTACGAGTAGCCGGGTGGGAACAAATTTCTTATTATTGGGCCCAAGAGCCCGAAACCTTATCCCAACTGCAAGAATTAACTAACGATGATAGTTCCACTCTGCAAATTATCGCCTTAAAAGAATTAGCCCGGGGATGGTATTCGCACCCATTAATTAATGATTTACTCAGGAATATTGCCCTATCAGATGAGCGTCGTGAAGTGAGAAAAGCCGCGGTTTTAGAATTAGGTAAATATGGTGCTGGCGATCCTGAAATCAAATTTTTATTAATGAATTTAGCACAATCCGATGCCCATTCCGGGGTGCGAGAAGCGGCGGTTCTCGCGATCGCGAAAAGTTGGTCTAACGACGAAAATACCTTATCTTTCTTAGAAACGATCGCCCTACGCGATCGAGATGTGATAGTGCGAGAAGTGACGATACAAGCCATTGCCAATGGTTGGTATCAATATCCAGAGAGTTTAAATTTTTTCAAGAAAATCGCGGAATCTGATGATTATTGGATTATGCGACAAACCGCGGTTCAATCTATTGCTAAACTTTGGTGTGATCGCGTAGATATATTAGCATGGTTAAAACATCTTTGTCAATGTGATAAACATTTGAATGTGCGAGAAGCCGCCTTAAGGGGAATCGCGAAAGCATGGCGAGAAGATCCCGAAACATTACCTTTTCTGAAAAGTTTAGCCGAAACCGAAACTGAGTCTTATATGAGAACGGTTTTAGTGCAAGAAATAGCCCGAGGTTGGTCTCAAGAACCGGATACTTTTAATTGGATGAAAACGTTAATTAAATCACCCGATGTCTCAATTCGTCAAACCGTTGTTCAAGAGATGGCCCGTCGTTGGCATAGCGAACCCGAAACATTTATGTTATTGAAAAGACAAGGGGACTCTGATGAAAATCCTACGGTGCGTCAAGCCGCGGTACAAAAATTAGCTCGTGGATGGAGTAATCATCCTGAAACTTTAGATTGGTTAAAAAGACGGGCAGAAATTGACCTCGATCCTCATGTGCGAGTGGTGGCCTTATTAGAATTAGTGCGAGGTTGGAAAGATCATGAGGGAATGTTTGAATTTTTCTGCGATCGCGCCATTAACGATCCCTATAATCAAAAGCGTTCTTTTCCCTCTAATCCACGATTTACTGCCTTAGAAGCCATTATCGAACATTATCCCCATCATCCGGGTACTTTAGGACTTTTACAAGCACGATTACTCCATGATACTGATGAACAAGTCCGAGGTTTAGCCAGTCGCAAATTACAAGCCATGTATCAATGAGGGGAGTGGGGAGTGGGGACTGGTGAATGGGGACTGGTGAATGGGGACTGGTGAGTGGGGACTGGTGAATGGGGACTGGTGAGTGG
>JBEDKD010000490.1:0-12049 GCA_041172365.1 Cyanobacteriota bacterium
CTCCTCCCTCTCTTCCCTCTCCTCCCCCTCTTCCCCCTCTTCCTTCTTCCCTCTTCCTTCTTCCTTCTTCCTTCTTCCCTCTTCCTTAAAAAATGATGAAATCTTACGATTGGATAGTAATTGGTGGCGGTATTACGGGTGCGACGCTCTCTTATGAACTCGCAAAACAAGGATTATCTGTGTTATTATTAGAACAAGATAAGACTTTACAAAACGCGACTCGTTTTAGTTATGGTGGACTTTCTTATTGGTTGGCAACGACGGATTTAACTCGCGAATTATGTCAAGAAGGTATTACTATTCATCGTCAATTATCTGAAGAGTTAGACGCGGCTACTCAATTTCGAGAACTTGATGTGATTTTAACGATTTTGCCAGAGGATGATCCCCAAAAAGTCGCTCAAAGTTATGCTAGTTTTGCTATTCCCCCTCGTTTAATTACTGTTGCTGAAGCTTGTGAGAGGGAACCTTTATTAAATAAAGACTCGATCGCGGGTGCTTTAACTGTCTCCCAAGGTCAAATTTGTCCTGAATCTACTACCCAAGCTTATTATCAAGCTTTTACCCGTTTATCCGGGGAAATAAAAATCGCTCAAGTAACGGGTTTTTTACAAGAAAATAACCGTTTTGTTGGTGTCAAAACGAATCAGGAAAGTTATCACTCGGCTAATATCGTGGTTTGTGCGGGTGGCTTAAGTCGTCAATTGTTGAAATTAGCAGAAATTCCCATAGCTTTATATTATACTCATGCGGAATTAGTGGAGATTTTACCGACTCAAGGCGATCGCGTCTCACTAAAAACGATTATCATGCAAGCTGTCTTAAAACGTTTGAGAATGGAAGGGGAAGCTAGTCAAATAGCGCGAGATAGTTTATGGGATAAACCGGGTAATATCGTCGCGCCTTCGATTTTAGACGCGGGTGCGATTCAATTACCCGATGGCAGGATTCGTTTTGGACAATTATCAAGGGTATTAAGTGATCCTTATGCCAAAGTTGATGCTAAGGAAAGTGAAACACAATTACGTCAGGAAGTGGGAAATATTTTACCTTCCTTAGCTCAATTACCGGGTACTTGGTATGAGTGTTTAGTCGCGTTTACTCGCGATCGTCTTCCTTTAATCGGAAAAATTGAACCTTATGAAGGAATCCATATTTTTTCGGGTTTTAGTAATCCCTTAGTTTTAGTTCCCGCCTTGGCGAGAAGATTTGCCCATGTCGCGATCGCGCAAAAAGATGACTTGCTCGAAAAATTATCTCCCTCTCGTTTTGTCAAGGAGCAGTAAACGATTCAGGAATGGAAATTAAATAACTTGACTATTGGGTTTTTCGTTGGACCCATTGTCAGAAAGCAGGCAAGATGCCTGCACTACTTTATTGATTTTTCATTCCTTACCCGTAAAAATGTCGGGGAAAATGTGATGCTAAATTTCTCCGACTCATCTATCATTAACCTGCCCCTAATAAGGAGCATCCGGGTTTTGCCAATACCAGAAGTGAGGGCAAAGAATTCGGATTATAAATTATCGGTTTTGATCAATAGATTGTTTGTCCGAATGCTGGCACAGGCACCGCCAACCACTACAAAAAGAATTTAGAATCGTAATAATGTCCCTGGTTTTACCGGAACTACTAATAAGGTAATCCCTGTAATTCCTATAATAAAAACGGCTTCATCGGGTTGTAAAATCATTTCATTATCTTCTTCTTCATAAAATCGAGCCGGCCAATAACTCCCCATTCCTTTGACTCTTCCGGGGCGATAGGGCGCGATCGTTTCTTCGACTATTCCTAACATGGGTTCGTCAAATTTCTCGATTTCTCTTACTTTTAATTGTGATTTCATAATTAACCTTCCTTGTTTTTCCTTAAAACTGAGTTTCCCTCAGAGCGCGATCGCGAAGCCCGCGCGTAATGCTTATCCTGGTTGTTGTTGGCGATATTTATATCTTAAACTTGGGGTACTACCCCAAAGCAACCCCACTCATCCCATACGCGCAAATGCTGTCAAATCCTGACAAATAGCTTAGGATTAAAGTCTTCGCCCTTGGGGATACCCTAAACTTTCTTTTCCCTAGCCATTACCCACAAACCCGGATCTTTTACGCTCTCACCAGGTTTTTTCACAAAATCCTCAAAATCTATGCCCCGTGCTACCTATGGAAATCAAGTCCGATCGCGTGTTAAGCATCTGTTAAGCACGATTCTCAGTTATGCTAATGATGAATTAGAAAATAGTGAGCAGTTGCGCGATCGCGTGGAAGTTTATTGGCAAAGCGAAACTCAACTTGTGGTGAGAACTAAGTTAAGAAATTTAGAAGAATTAACGCTCAAAACCGCTGAAAAACTGACAAAAGAACAAATTAGAGAAGCCTTAAATCGTTTACAAGATTTAGGAATATTACAAGATAATCGCACGACTCCTAAAGGTTCAGAAATTTGGCATTTTACTCTCAAATTATGGTCGAAAAAAATTGATATTAATCTCTGTGAATGCGATCGCGTTTGGCAATTCCATCACTCTATACCCTCTGTGTCTCCCCAATCACCACCAGAGACGGAGTATGAACGCGATCGGTTACGTTTACCCTATTGCAATTTACCCTCACCTACCTATCCAGAATTTATTGGCAGAAAAACCGAAATCAAACAACTATTAAAATTTATCTCACTCAATTATCGCACACCTATTATTACAGTAGATGGTATTGGAGGTGTGGGCAAAACCGCCTTAGTTTTAGAAGCCGCGTATCAATGTTGGGAAACGAAAAATAATAAGATTAATTCCTCAGAAATTCCCTGTTTTGATGCCATTATTTTTACTTCAGCTAAACAAAATTATTTATTACCTTCAGGAATCGTCCCTCGACAGGAAATTCATAATACATTAAGTCATATCTTTCGAGCGATCGCGCTTACCCTGGATGAGCCTAAAATCACTCAAGCAGATACAGAGGAACAAATTAGCCTAGTTTACGAAAGTTTAAGTCGTCAAAGGACTCTATTAATTATTGATAATATGGAAACTATGCCCTTAGAAGTGCAAGATGAAGTCCTGGGTTTTTTATGTGATTTACCCTCCACCACCAAAGCCGTTATCACCACTCGTCAACGACGATTAGCCTATGCCGCGATTCGCTTAGATAGTTTATCAGAAATTGATAGTTATCAACTTATTGCACAACAAGCCGACAATAAAAGTATAACATTAAATCCCCATGAATGTCAAGCAATTTATCAACATTTTGGCGGAATTCCTGTCGCGTTAATTTATGCAATTGGTCAATTAGCCCGCGGTTATTCTTTAGAAAGAATACTCGATAAATCTCAACCTCTCCCTGATGATATTGCTTACTTTTGTTTCGATAATTCGGTGGCTCCGATTCGAGAAAAACCCGCCCATAAACTATTAAAATCTTTGGCAATTTTTACCGATGCACCCGTCAAAGATGCTTTAATCGAAGTGGCACAATTAAGAACAATTCCTCAATCCATTATAGATGATAGTTTAGCAGAATTATATCAACTTTCTTTAGTGCGTCCCCAAGCCGGACGTTATGAAATGTTATCCTTAACGCGTGAGTATGCGAAAACGGAATTAGGAAAGGATTTAGAGTTTGAAAAGAACGCGAGAAAACGATGGGTACAATGGTATATTGATTTTGGCAAAGAATATGGACATAAAGATTGGGGAGAATGGCATCTCCAATGCGATCGTCTCGAAGCAGAATGGGGAAATTTAGTCGCGGTACTTTATTGGTGTGCGGAAGCTGAAAAATATGATAATGTCAAAACATTATGGCAATGTCTTAATGATTACGCTTATTTTTATGGCTATTGGGAAGAGCGTAATTTTTGGCTAGATTGGTTAATTCAAGCTGGGGAAAGACAGGGTGATTGGGCGGGTTTAACCGAGACTTTGAAAAATAAAGGTTTTATCTTAACTCGTCAGGGTACGCCAGAGAATTTATCCCTCGCGTCTGAAGTTTTAACACGGGCTTGGGAGTTACGAAATTATGCTGATTTGAAGACACAAAGAGCGATCGCGTCTCATATTACCAAACTTCGTCTTTGTCAAAATCGAGTGGATGAAGCCCCAGAATGGATCGAAATTAGTAAACAAATAGTTAACGCTCCCAATTATCAGGAAAAATGGCAAAAACGAGATGGAATTTCTTGTATCTATACCGAGGCGCAAATTTACTATTATCAACAAGAATGGGAGAAGGCAAAGGAAAAGTTAGAAGAGGTGATTAAACAAACTGAAGAAATCGGTTGGATGCGATTAATGAATTATGGACAAAATTGGTTAGCCGATGTCGCGATCGAACAGGGAGATTTAGAGAAAGCAGAGAAATTATTAAAGATGGGTTTACCCGTAGCCCAAAGGAATAAAGATCGACGGCGAATTGCTTGTTATCAAGCCTCTTTTGCCCAGTGGGAAAAAAAACGAGGCAATTTAATAGCTTCTCAGGAATGGGTAACTCTGGCAAAAGAAGGTTTTGAGCACTTAGGAATGAAACAAGAATTAGAAAAAATTAACCAGAATTTTCAATGTCTAAAGTAGTGTAGGCTTCTAGCCTGCATCGTGATTCCCAGACGGAGTTTGGGGGGTAGTAGGTGCTGGCATTGTTGCTGACGATCGCGATCCTCAGAAGGAGTGGCATGAATCACGGCACAAAGCACAAGCTCAATGGGTAAAAACTAGCTGAGATATTTCAGCAACAATAATCTGAGGCGAGATCGCGATCGTGTTTTCGGGTAATTTTTGATCTTTTTTGTACCCCGAAGGCTGCCAGTAAATTTAACAAAGAACACATATTTCCGGCTAGAGAAATGTAACTTTAGATACATTTTTATTGTTCTTCCACTTGAAAATCAAAGATGACTCTGAAAGTACAGGAAAAAGAGAGGTAAAAATAGTTGAAGAAAAACGTAAAAATATTCGTGATCGGGACAATCTTATGGTTTTGCTTTAGCAATCCCTGGTTTAGTCAAGCCCTTGCCGCGGAGGATGAAATTGCCAAGACGATCGCGACGGCACAAACGTCGGCAGATACAGCCTTCATGCTAGTTTGTTCCGCGCTGGTATTGTTAATGACTCCGGGGTTAGCCTTTTTCTACGGTGGATTTGTGGCTAAACGGAATATCCTCAACACCCTGATGATGAGTTTCGTGCTGATGGGAATTGTGGGGGTAAGTTGGATTCTCTGGGGTTATACTCTCGCCTTTGCCCCTGGTTTGCCCTTCATCGGGGGCTTGCAGTGGCTATTACTTAACGGTGTCGGGTTAGACACAACGGGGTATCTGGGAACTACAGCCCCGCCAGAGGTTAGCACCTATGCAGGCACGATTCCCCACTTGGCATTCATGATGTACCAAGGGATGTTTGCGATTATCACCCCCGCGTTAATCTCTGGGGCAATTGTCGAGCGGGTGAGTTTCCGCGCCTATAGCTTGTTTGTGTTACTTTGGTCCACATTTATTTACTGCCCCGTTGCCCACATGGTTTGGGGGAAAGGGGGTTTTCTGGGTGTTTATGGTGGCATGGGCGCGTTAGATTTTGCTGGGGGCATAGTTGTCCACATTACTTGTGCTGTTTCCGCGTTAGTAGCCGCGTGGATGATTGGACCACGCACCAAATACCCTCAAAGTCTTTCTGCACCTCATAATGTGCCCTTTATCATTTTAGGGGCAGGTTTGTTGTGGTTTGGCTGGTTTGGGTTTAACGCGGGGAGTGCCTTAGCCGCGAATGGAGTGGCCACCTATGCTTTTATTAATACTAATACCGGGGCCGCCGCGGGTACTGTTACCTGGCTGCTCCTAGAAACATTTTTCCGAGAAAAACCCACGGCTATCGGCGCTGCAACAGGCGCGATCGCGGGTTTAGCAGGAATTACACCCGCGGCGGGGTTTGTTCAGCCCCAAGCGGCGCTTTTGATTGGCAGTCTGATAGCAGTTTGCTGTTTTTATGCGATTAGTTTGAAAGTCAAACTCGAATTTGATGATAGCTTGGATACGTTCCCCGTGCATGGGGTTGCCGGGACAATTGGCGCGATCCTCACGGGAATTTTTGCCACCAAAGAAGTTAACCCCGGGGGAGCGGATGGCTTGCTGCGAGGGAATGTGAATCAATTTCTGGTTCAACTTGCGGCAGTTGTTATCGTCTATGTGATTTCTGCTGTAGGGACTTTCATCCTGCTCAAAATCATTGAGGCAACGGTTGGTTTGCGGCCGGAGCCAGAGGCAGAAATTAAAGGAATGGATATCACAGAGCACGGTGAAGAAGGTTACGGCGAGGAATTTACGGGTACTGCAAGCTAAGACGGTGTACCGATATTCCAAAGTAGTGTAGGCTAGAAACCTGCTTTCTAAAGTCAATACCTTCGCCAGAATTGTACCCAGGAGGGGACACTTCCGCGTGGAGTCCCTCTCTAATTGCTAAGGAAAAATCCCTTCCCTAAAATCCCGACAGAGTTTTATCCTTCACAGGGGTTAGGGACACGGCAGTGCCGTGTCCCTACCCATTATACTGTAGGGACACGGCACTGCCGTGTCCTTTTATCTATAGTATTAACAGCCGATAAATTGGCGAAGGGATTGTAAAGTAGTGTAGGCTTAAGGCCTGCTTTCGCAAGAGTGAAACCACCAACAAAATGCACAACTTATTTAATTTCCATTCCTTACGCGCCATAACCTGTAGGGGCAATCCAGAAGTGGTTGCCCCAGACTAACGACAATACTGAGCCGGATTGGATTTTACCTTTAGTGCAAATTGTATCACTTGAAAGAGAGAAATCGGCGCTTTTAGATCATTTTCTACATTGGGACAAATCTTAAGCTCACCCTTTTGGAAATAGATGACAGTCATATAAGACTTCAAACCTGACTTTTTCGATAAAGCTACATGAGCTGCCCCATTCAAAGAATTATTATCCACGAATATTGTGTAAAGGTAATTTTCATTTTCAGCCGGGCAAGTCATACCACTCTCACCACATTGAATAAACCTGGGATCTTCAAGATAGTGGGACATCTGGTCTTTAGTGAGCTTGTTCAGGTTTAATTTCGCGCCTGATTCTGTAGCTTTCTCCACTTGGGTGAGGGTGCTAGGTAACGCGATCGTGCTCAAGATGCCAATGATCATAATTACCACCAACAATTCAATCAGTGTGAATCCCTTATTGATAGAATTGCCGTAAAAAAATTGCCGAAAATTGCGAGAAAAAGGGTTCATTTTTTTACTCCTAATTTTACTAAAAAAAACTATTTGCCGACAGTTACACAGAAGAATTGCCTCGAATTTCCTCCCAACTTTGAGGAACTTCCGCTTGATTTTGGCACAGGGCAGGCAACCAACTCGCACAGGGAAACTTATCTTCTCGACTTTGCAGTCTCTCTCTGGCTTCCCGTACAGAAATATATAAAGACTTGCCATGAGAAAACCCCAGAAGAAAGTTCTTCAAAAACTCTTGTGCGACTAAATCGGGAATAATTTCCCGCATCACAATGATTTGCGGTATGTGCAAATCGGCTAAATCTCCCACTAATCCCAAACCGTCACAAGAGTTAAAAATCGCTAATTGTAAACCTCGTTCAATCGCTGTTTTTAAGGCATTTTTCAGTTGTTCGAGGGTTAGGTCATCTTTGGGGTTAATATTAATAACACCTGTTTTACCGTCATTTTCGCTACGGCTGTGACCGGAAAAACAGAGGATATCCCAACCTTTTTCATCCCACAGGTGTTGGTCAAATTCCTGGCGATTAGGTTCTACTAAAAAGGTAATTTCAGCATCGGGTAAACTCTCTAATATTTGCCGATCTTCATTAACATTAATGCCTTCATTATGACCCAAAACCGCTAAAATTCTCACCTGAGTTCTCGGAAGAGAACTTTTAATTACTCTGTCGCTCTGTGCGGGCAAACTCAGACCAAATTCGGCTTTGCGATAGTCAGCAAAAAAACTCCACAAATGCCAGGGTAGCCGCCTCACTAAGATATCTTCTGTTTGCAGAATTACTCGAATTTCATCCGTAGAATTTAGATATTGACGCAATTTCTTCTCTATCGGGCGAAATTCTTCTGAATCGAGCCAAGCATTCAGGCTTTTTTCTAATTGTTGAGATAGAGTTTTTAGGGCTTTTTTGGAAACGTTTGTAATTTGCTCTTTTTGGGCTTTAATACGGCTCCCTAATCCTGCGTCTTGTGCATTATAGTTTTTTTGCCACTCTCGATAAAGCTTTAATATTTCTAAATTGGGTGGCAAAGCGCCGTTAAATTCTCTGGGTAAGCGGTGTCCATCTGACCAAATTTGAGCGGTGATTGCTAACCCTTTTTCTAAATCACCATTGTTCAATCTTAGGACAACTAATTTATCAGATTTTGGCTGATAAATTATTTTATTAATAACAGATGTCATCCATTGAATTTGCTGTCCATAGCCTTCAATTTGTTGCTGTTGGCGAGCGGCTAAATCCAACATTTCTTGATAAGATTGCGTGAATTGACTATGGATTTGACCTTTGTTGGCTTCCGGTGGAACACTAACTCTGACAACGACGACTCCGTTCCCTTTATTTTCTATGCTTTGAATGTCTAATTGAATGCCTTGATTTTCTACTTGTACTTGTTTGTAAGATTGGGAAAATGCTTTCCAATCTATACCATTACGAAAAATTAGGTCAACGGTATTTAATGCTTCTTGAAATAAACTGGTAAATTCACCGGGTGCAAATTCACCACTGCTGGGACGACGTTCTCGATCGTCCGTTTCCGGTTTAGGCTCTTCGAGGAGATAAACAAATCGGCAATCTACCCAATCCAGTTGTGTCGTATTATCAATGTTCCAAGTTCCTAAACCGCAAGCACCAGTCATTTGTGTATTGGTAAAATCAGCTTGAATTGCCTGCACTTGAGTTAAGTTTGCATATTCTAAATTAGCCGCTTCTAAAGTCGCGTTGGTGAGATCCGCGTTTTTCAAATTGGCATAACTGAGGTCGGCATCCATTAAGTTTGCGCCTCGGAGATTGGCATCTTGGTAAGATTTGTAATAGCCATTTCTGGTGACGAGCAAATCACGAACTTCCGGGTTAGCTAATATGGTTTCTCCCACTCGTGCCCAATTTAATTGGCGAGAATTATACCATAAAGAACGCTGGATTTTGGAAAATCGAAAATCAGCACTTTTGAGGGTCGCGTAACTGAAGTTGGTATTGGTTAAATCAGCACCCCGAAAGCTGGGACCTCCAAAGGATAAGATGAATATGGCAATTTCGCGGAGGACTGTGTATTTCTCATCTTCTGCTAAGATTCTCTTACCAAAATAAGCGCAAAATAGCACTAAAGCCGCTGCGAGACTTATGGTAGTAGCAATGACGATATAATCGGGAGATGTCAGAAAAGGAATTTCTTTTGTTCCTTGATAAATCCTTTCTTTTGCACCGTTATATGAGATTATTCCGGTAGTAATTGTCGCGATCGCGAGAGCTTCAAATATTACCAAATTTCTAAAAATTTTGCCTAAAGCTACCTCGGCTAAAGTCACAGCTAAAGGCAACGTTATTGCGATAGCAATAGTGGCGATTATGCTGGTCACTAAAGAGATAATTACTGCCGGAATTTCATTGTCATTTGTGTTATTAAAAACCTGTATAAATGTATCTAGTCTAAACTGAGCCAATGGATATAACATCTTATTAAGACGTGAACCAAAGGCGGCTAAAATTCCTAGGAAAGGAATCGCAATAGCCAGGGTAACAAATACAGTTCCCAAAGCTTTTTGAATGCCTTGTCGCCAATTGAGAATTAAAAAGGAGGTATTAGCTGAGAAGATGAGGAAAAATACCAGCAAAGCCGGTATCAATTCGATACTTTTTTTAGGGAAATGTTGCTTTTCAGGCAGGATCGTATTAAACCCCGGAACGCGGTTGAAATGGGTGGTGGAGCAATAAGGCGCGATCGCGGCAGCTATTCCAGCAATTGCAGCTAAAATAGCTGCAAAGATCAACATTTTTATGATCCAACGATAGTCGAGTCCAGCTTTGGCATGGCTGAAATTAGCAGCCGTGAGATTAGCCCCTGTAAAGTCTGCACCTTGAATATCCGAGTGAGAAAAATCGGTATTAGTAAGGTCTTGATTTTTAAAGGATCGACCTCGGAGATTTTGGTTACGAAAATGTTCAAATCGAGATGACACCATGATCGCGTATATCCTTAATAGAGTAATGGGTATTCTGGCAAAGAAACCGGGTTTATCTGAAAAATCGTCGGTTTGAAAACTAGATATCTATGTAGAAACCCGGTTTCTAGCCGCCTTGTGGGTAAGTCCTGATTTAAAACAAAAAATTTTGCATTATTGTAGCTTCTCCCAGAGTAATTTTAATGCTAAATTCTTCTCCTTTTTCGGCAGTTAAACCCAACTGAATGAAATTATCTTCATCCCTAGACTCAGCCTCTAAAATGACGGATTCGGATTCATCCAAAACACTCAATATTAAGCCTTGGGGCAAGTAATTTTTATTTCCCAGGGGATGCACTTGTACTGTAATATTTATTTCGGAATCCGGTTCAGGCGGTAGGGTGACAACTAATGCTAGATTTTGTTCGGCTAGTTGCATTCCTAAGTCAATTTGCTGACCGCGCGCGATGGATACAGAACTTCTAAAACTTTGTGCGAACTCAAATTGCTCAGTCGTAAAAAGCTCTTTTATCGTCTGCCATCCCTCCTCAAAAGAACCCTCAAACCAGTTCCGTAAATTCACAAGCTTTGGTTGCCGAATACGGCTCATATAAGCCAGAAAATTATCTAGGGATTGCAGTTGAATTAAAGGAAATTCTGGCATAGGATTATTCGTAAAACCTAAGATAGTTGCTTCTTTAAGAGATGGGTTGAGTTGTACGGCAACATAGCCAATTCTATCTTGCCAAACATCCGGCGGAATGTAGCAAAATCTTTGATCAGGCAAGACAGGACGACACTCTAATTTACCAAACTGTTTTACATCTAAGTCTGCTAAATCCAACAACTTAAGCATGAGGGGATTGCGACTATCACTCCCTGGCCAATCTGTCTCAAATCCCATGCACTGTAGGTAAAAATCTACCGCGTAAACTGATAAAATATTGAGATAAACCTGTTTGGCTTTTTGAGGGCTAGATTGTAACTTGCTATATTTTTGAGCCAGGGAATGTGCCTCAAAAGATAGCTGAACTTTAAAGGTCAATTGTTCCGTGTTTGACAGCATAATGAATCTCTCTTGTTACTTGGTTAACTATTCCTGTAAGTATTTGTGGAAATAAGGCTTAAATTTCTGCAATCTCCGGGTAACAAAAGAAGAAAGTGTCGGGATGGGAATCCCAAACTCTTGAGAAATTTCCTCCCAAGTCTTATCTTCGACAAATTTAGCTATTGCTAACAGTTGAAAAGTGGCTTCAGGATGACCTTTAATATGTTCTGATTTGAAAATATTTTCGGGGTCTTCTTCTAAAAAATCCCGTAATAGTTTAGCCTCAGAAACATTTTCTTCTGGGATTAAATTATCTAGTTCCACTTTGTCTAGTTCATCTAAGGATAAAATCGTTATTTTTCTGTTGTTATATTCGTTTATAATTTCGATAAAACGACACTTGAGGATGAAATTTACCCAGGCCATTACGGGGCGTTCTGGCCTGTAGTTATGAATCTTTAGCAAAATTTCTAGGTAAGTTTTCTGTAGTGCTTCCCGATAAAGCTCGTCGTATAAGTCATGTGGCCACAGCCCTTGTTGGGGGTGGCCTAAAAGACCAGATTTCATGATTTCCTTAACCAAGTTCTCGATCGCGTTCCGCCGAGCGGGATGGAGAGGGGGGTATCGTTGAGCTTCTAGCGCGAGTTGTTGAAGCTTGTGATGGATATCCTCACTGCACCTGGTGTTCATGCCACTCTCCTTATACTAGACCTCTTGCGAAATTGAAAACAAAAACATGGTACAATGAGTAAGACGTTAATTAATAAATGGTAATTTATGGACTACGAATCTATCAAAAATTTAAAAGCTGAAGAGTTCAAAC